>NZ_JAFKPJ010000007.1:0-256554 GCF_019633765.1 Bacteroides sp. 11BF | reverse complement strand
GTTATTTCCGTTGTTTTTGCCACTTCGCTATAAACTGCTGATTCATAGTTGTTTTAATTGTCTTGAATTATTCAATAACCACACCTTATGGTGTAGTTCCTAATCTCTAATAGGTCATAATCTAATCATCATCCAAACTATCCAACGGGTTTGGAACTTTGGCTTTGTAAGCATTAGACACGTGCAAATAAATTGAGGTCGTCTTTATATCGTTATGCCCCATAAGCTCCTGAATGGTTCTTAGGTCAGTCCCTTGTTCCAGCAGGTGAGTAGCGAAAGTATGTCGAAGCATGTGCAAATGTACCCGGTGTTTTATTCCGGCTTTTCTTGCCGCATCTTTCAGTATTTTCACCAATGCACTGGGTGAATATTGTTCACCCACCTGTTCGCCCTCAAAGAGCCACTTTTGCGGTCGGTACTCCTTGTAATAAGTTCTTAGTTCATTTAGTAGTTTCTCTGAAAGCAGGGAGTACCTGAATTTCTTTCCTTTACCCACTATCCTAATCAACATCCGTTCACTGATAATGTCATTAGGGGTGAGGTTTAGAAGTTCACTGCGGCGCAGTCCGGCAGAGTAGATTAATGAAATCATGCACCGATGTTTCCGGTTGGTCATCTGTGCAAAGATATTTTTCATTTCTTCCCGGCTCAATACTTCGGGCAAAGTCTTGTATTCTTTGGCACGGACTATACCATCGTAATATTGTCGTTTGCCTTTTCTAACTTTTTCGTAATAAAACTTGATTGCGTTGATACGCATATTCTGTTGGGTAGCAGAAATATGCTTTTCCTTTACCATGTAAAGCATATAGGTATTTATATCCTCGATTGTTAGTTGGTCGAGGTCAGCCCCTTTATGATATTCCATAAAGTCGCTGAAATAGATTTTATAGGCTTTTATGGTAGAAGGACTGTATCTTTTTTGTTCCAATAACTCCAAATAGCCTTTTGGCAGTATATATTCACGTTTGGGTTTGGGATGTCGTACATATACCCGACTATAATCAATATAGGCATGGGGAGAATAGCGGTCATAAAATGTAGGAAGCCGGAAAGTAGATGCTGGCATATAGGCACAACTGTTTGCATCTACCTTTATTTCGGTATCTTGGGCAAACAGCAAAGCAATAGCCTGACTGTTTGAATATTCTATTCGTATGCAGTCCTGCCCGTCCCTTTTTTCCTTGTACAAGACGATAGTTTCCCGTTGTTTCTGTACATTATCCATATTGCTAAAAATAGATTCATGCTCCAAAGATAAGAAAAACAACAAAAAACGAACACTCATTCGGTTTTTATTTTACCGAAAACATTAAAAAATGAAAATCAGGCTTTTAGTAAGGAATAAATATAGCGAAAATTACTCGCCAGTTCTTCCACATCAAGCCCGTTTAAATAAGATTGCTCGTATGATAAACCGAAGTACATTTGCCTGAACATGGTAGCAGCCCTTTTAACATCCGTATCAGGTCGTATTTCTCCATTATCCTTTGCTTTCTGTATAATATTCATCCACAACTCATAATCCTGTGCAAAGAAATGCACAGTCTTTTCTTGTATATTGGGGTAGTACATCCTAACTTGTGCAAAGAAGTGATAATAATAAAAATTAGGACTGCATCCATAAGGATTGTTACCATCATCCACAAGTTCACACAACCGCTTCATAGTAACAATTATCCCCTGTATGTACTGTTCGATAAACTCCGCCAGTGTACATTCGGTCTTGTTAAACTTGTTTTTCGGGTGATGTGTTTGAAATATGAACTTATCAACCACAGCCACAAACAAGTCTTGTTTGTGGGGGAAGTAATGAACAATGCCAGTTCTTGCCAACCCGCAGGCTTTGGCAATTTCCGTAAAGCTCGCTTTCTCATAGTTCATCTTCACAAAAACTTTAAATGCGTTTTCCAGCACTTCATCCCGGTTAGTTATCATATCACATACTGATTTATATTTTCCAACCCCGAAAATACTATTTTATTGAATAGCTTACATAAAAACGAGCAATAGATTAACAAAAATAAATCGGCAAACAACTTTAATAAATAAGAGAAAAGTTATTGTAGGACAAGATAAAGTTAGGTGCAAGGTGCAAGCATATATTTATATATATAGCTTGCACCTTGCACCTAAGTTGAAATATTAATAATCAAAGACTTGCATAATTCAAAACGAATGTGTACTTTTGAACCCAAGATACATGGAGACAGACATCCGCCAAAAGCGGACAGAAACATATAAAAAAGTCAGTGTCCAAATCGTACCCCCTCAAAGGGATAACGATACTTAAAATATTGATATTTAGGACAGTGAACCGCATGGGTTAAAGACCCAGGCGGATCACTTAGGAGAAATGAAAATACTCCAACAAACTAAGACAAAGCTCTTTAAACCAGTGGTTTAAAGAGCTTTGTCTTACCCGCTTACGACAGAAAAAAGACCTCAAAAAGCCACCCTGTGAAGATTAATCGTTACTAATTCGTTACGGTTTTCCGTTACGATAAAAGCCGTAACGAATTTATAGGTAAGTCGCTCATTTGTCGAATATTGGCAGTCGAAAGTCATAGCCGTTACGGAATGAACAAATTAACTTTGCAACAAGAAAGGAGTTACGGTATGAAATCGACATTCAAGACACTCTTCTATTTAAAGAAGAACGAACCGAAGAAAAACGGTCATGTAGTAATTATGGTGCGCATCACGGTGGACGGTGATCAGGTGCAATTCAGCAGCAAGCTGGACATACACCCCGACAACTGGGACACGAAAGCGGGAAGAGCCGTCATCAACAAACAGAGTGCGGACAAGAAAGAAAGCCTCAGGGTATCCTCACTTAACAAGACTCTGGACGAGATACGTTCGGCCATCACCATGCACTACACACGCATGATGAACGTGGACGGTTACGCACTGCCGGAAAAAATCAGGAACGCATTCCTGGGATTGGAGGAAAAGGAGAAAACACTCATCAGTTACTTCACCCAGCACAATGAACAATATGCAAAGAAGGTCGGCAAGACTGCCACGCAAAAGACCTACTCCCGCTACGAACTGACCAAGCAGCGGATGATAGAGTTCTTGCAGAAGGAATACAAGTTGTCGGACATTCCCGTGAAGGAAATCACCGTCACCCACATCGAGAACTTCTACCTTTATTTGCGTCAGGAATGTGAGGTAAGCAACAATACCGCCATGAAATTTGTACAACGTTTCCATACGATACTGTTGTTTGCCCAGAAAAGCGGATTGAGCTTCATTGATCCCTTCGGGAATTTCAGGTTCAATTTTGACAAGACCGACAGAGGGTATCTCACGCAGGAGGAAATTGACACGATCTATTACAAGGAGTTCAAGTCAAAGCGGTTGGAGCACGTGCGTGACGCTTTCATCTTCAGCTGTTATACCGGTTTACCTTATTGTGACATCTATACGCTTTCAAGCGAGGACATAAAGATCGGCGTGGACGGCAAGAAGTGGATTATGAAAGACAGGGGCAAAACCGGTGTGGAATCATTCATTCCCCTACTGCAAATACCGTTGGATATTCTCGCCAAATACGAGGGTAAGTTGAAAGACGGAAGATTGCTTCCGGTAATCAGTAACCAGAAGATGAATGAATATTTGGCGGAGATAGCCACTATTTGCCAAATCAACAAGCGGATCACCTACCATCTTGAAGACATTTTCAATCGTCTTTATCTTTGAATATTAACGATTTACAAAGTCTTTCCGCTTGACATGTAACGATTTAGAAACGAGCGAAGTTCTGTATTCTGTCCTGTTCTGCATTAATTATAGAAGAAACAGGTCTGATAGATTATAAGGAAATTAAGTTGTCTCCATCAATTTCGTTTCACCAAAAGCACCTTTACGAAATTTTAAATTTCAAAAAACAAGTATGACACCAAAAGAGAATATAAATTATAAAAGTAGTACACTCATGCCTAAGATTACCAAACCATTATAAATCATTACCTTTCAATTTTTAAAATACTCATTAATGTTGTATCTTTGCAAAAAAGTAAAAAATTATGTTTCAAGATAATGAATATATAGGTTTTGTTACGTACACACAAGGCAAAAGGAACCGAAAAATTCCTTTTGGTATAGTTTCACAATCCTACAAACAGAAAGCCATTGTAACGCATTATAGTAGGAAAATAAGAAAAAATCTGATAGCGATTGAAGACAAGCGCTACTTTTCACACTTAGGAATTGATATAAAATCAATATCAAGAGCCTTATATATGAATATCAAAGCTCGAAGAATCATACAAGGAGGAAGCACCATAACACAACAGTTAGCTCGCAATCTATTCGAAGACCATTCTATAACCTTTCATCGAAAGATAAAAGAAATACTATATGCTATATCCTTAGAGAGAAAACACACAAAAGAAGAGATATTAGATTTATATTTTAACAATATTTATTGGGGAAAAAACTTATATGGAATAAGAGCAGCAAGTTTATACTATTTTACCAAAGAGCCTTATCTCTTATCACAACAAGAACAACTGTTACTACTAACCATATTAAGAGGACCAAATTATTATATAAAACACTCTGATTTATGCATGAAAAGGTACAACCTTCTTAATGAAATTCTTTTTAAGAAAAGAATTATAAGTAAGAATGTTTATCAGAATAATAAAATGTGGACATACAACTTTGAATACAATAAACTGTCAATAATTCCTCCATCCGTAATACCATATATCACAGAATCTATCAATAATAAGAAATCAAGCATACTAACAAGCCTTAATTTTGATTTACAGAATTTCATTAATTACACTATAGAAAAATCTCCTTATCCCATATCAATCATTATTTTACAAGATGGGAAAATAATCGGTATTAATAGTAAATATGGAATAGATTATCCTCTTACTTTTCATTCTAATATAGGCTCCACATTAAAACCTTTTTTATATACTTTTTATAGAGAAAATGGGGTTTCAAAAGAGGAAACATTCAATTGCATAACTACAATTAACAATCAAGAATGGAACGTAAAGGAAGCAGAACTACCCAGCAAGTCTGTCTTAAATATACAAGAAGCACTTTTGACATCAAATAACAACGCTTTTATAAATGCTGCCAACAAAATAGGTATGAATAACGTCTTAAATTTCATAGCTAGTTTACTAAATAAAGAAGAGAACAATATACACCCGTCTAGCATTCTTGGAGCAACTAGCGATGGAATTTCTTTATTTGAGCTCACTAAATTATATGCTGATTTTTTCCTAAACAATGATGATCCTTTTAAAAATGAATGCAAGCAACTATTATGTCAAATAGCAAAAATAAAACTAAGAATAGATATAAATAATTTATTTTTAAAAACAGGGACTACAAATGGAAATAAAGAAAGATTTGCAATTTTAGGGAATGAAAAGATTGTCTTAGGGATAATGAGGCAAGAAAACTCTATAAATGATTATTCTAAAGATGGAAGCTTTATTAACTCTATTAAAAATATTGCTCGAAATATTTTTAGCAAAAAAAAAATGTACACATGGATGTAATCAATAATTTCATATCTGAAAATAAAGACATATTAAGCATATTAATTACGCTTTTAGTAGGTTTCATAGCTTGGATATGTAAAGAATTAATCGAAACGCCTATGAGACAATCTAGAGAAACTTTTTTCAAAGTAACAGAAAAAAGGATTGGCATATTGTCAGAACTGTACAATTATATAAATATAATTGCATTATTTCCTCAAGAGACAAATATAAAGGAAGAACTACAAAAAATAATTCTATCAGACAAACTGGCTTATGTTGATGAAAAGATAATTGTAAATATTATAGAGATTGCATTTAAAGAAGTGACTAATGAAGGATTAGTGTTAGACACAAGAAAGGAGCTAAGAGAAACGATTGATAAATGTGCAGAGATAATTCGAAAAGAAAATCAATATTTTCTAAAACATGACACTACTAATACTTATAAAAGAGTGATAGCATATTTTATACAACTAATTAAAGCTATAAGCTTTATAGTATTTATCCTAATTGCCATTTTCTATCTCATAAAAAGTATTGTCTTTTTATCTGTTGTATGGATTATATTTTGCTGTATATTCATATTTGCTGTGATGTTGATTCTTGAGAAATATATAATATAGCTACATATTTTTAATAATACAAATGAATTGTATATCTTTGCTCCCAGTATTCTCCATGAGCAAACTACCGCAAAAGCACGTAGCAAATTAGTGGGATAATTCATGGGATATGCTTGAAGCTAATAACATAAAGTTTTAAATATCAGCATGGTAACTCTCTTTGGAGAATTCCAGGCGGATCACTGAAAACAAAAAATCAAGTAAACCTCTGATAATCAGACATTCTCAGGGATTTCTTTTTTTTGGCAGGTAGCAAAAAATAGCTGTCTCAAGCATATTGTTGGTGGATAAGGTAGTATTCCCAAAAGTGTGTAAATCCCTTTTTTGATTTACACACTTTTGAGAGCACTACCTCTCTTTGAGCGAAAGGCTGTTGTTTGGCAGCCATTGTATCTTGTCTGCCAGCTCTTGCGTATGTCCAGATACTCCCTCTCTTTAGATAATAAAAATGAAGTAATTGTTTACATAATGATTCTGGACTATATTGATCTCTGTTCTTTTTTAACAGGAAGTTATGATATTCGGACAACTATAACTACTATGATTATCCCACATTCCAGTTCATCATGTCATTCCAATCCAGTACCGCTTTTATAGCGCATTGGTAATAGCAGAAACTCCACACGATTAGCCAATATACTAGCACGGAAGTTATCTTGAACAACCGCCTTTTCATTATATCATCCACCCGTTTTCTGATGAAGCGGAAAAGAAATAACAGAATCCCCCATAATACAAATGTCAGCACTTTACATTTAATCGCTATGAATATATTGTTAGCGGCTATATCAAAATCAGGCAATGAGGATGTATAATGAGAAATGAGACGCCATCCTACGAATAGCGAAATCACGGCAAGCAGAACGTTTTCAATTCTTTTATATGACGTTGTTATTTTCATGCTTCTGCACAATGGTTAAACGGAAAACTGCATTTCGACTTTATTAACACTGTAATTATTAAATCATCCTGCTTCGTAGCGTTCTATCTTAAACCATACTTCCAGAATACTTTTATTGAATATACATTTATTGAGAAGCAGTGCAATGTTGTTGCTTAAAACTTTTTCTATTCCGTATCTGATATTCATATAAATGACGTAATCCACAATAATGGAATTATTCACATAAGCAAATATGTATCCGAAAGCCATTACCATAAATGGCAAAACAATCTTATTGAATGAGTCCGAGTTATATTCATCCGCAAAATCCTGAAATTCTTCAGGATGAATAATTCGAAACAGTCCGTTACAAAACATTCCCCAACCAGTCTCTTTCCAAAAGATAATCAGACTCTCCAAAGCAATATCAGCATATTGTGCGGTATATTAACAACCAATTTTCCAGCTTGCTCTTGGTTAACAATTCCCACTATCAAGGCTTGTTCGGGACTTACACCCTATATTTACTGGCTATACAGAGTAAACATATCCAGTAGCTAACTGTATTTCTTAGTTTAGCTGCTTGTTATCAACTTACCTTATTCCTTTTAGTTCTTCCCTCATTTTTCCTTTCAGATGAAAATAAGCCAGCACACCAAGAGCATTAAACAATGCGGTTTCATCTTCATTGCGCCCTAATGTCTTGTAGAATTTGGCTACATTCCGATAAGCCAGGATTAGAAAGATGAGATAAACGACAGCCAGGATGCCTCCGCTGAACACAAGCGTACAAATGCCTATCAATGAGTTTCGATTATAGGCTTTATACTGCCTTTTGGCTTCCTCGTAATTATGGTTTGTCAGATAACCGAATTGCTGTAATTCTTCTCTACTCCAGCCTCTTTCTTCCAATAAGCAGATAGCACTGTCACGAAGTTCGTCATCATAACCATAACGCTGGTGATTTTTCACTATGTCTATCAACTTAGCGTTGTCGAATTTCTTTAGAATATCAATATCTTCCATACTTTTGATTTATGTTTATAATGGTTTGGTGGGTGATAGTGTTTAACTGTTGGCTCGACCTCATTATTTACAGTCTGTCAAACAATTCCTTCCATTCAAAAATTGTTATGATCCAATCGTTCTGCTTGTTTCCTAACAGATATAATTTCTCATTGGTAATTTTCGTATGCTTTTCCGGATCTCCCCCCGATGGGTTGTTAAGCCTATTTCCCAACAAGTCAAAGGATAGTTTGTGGGAATCGATTGCCCACTCCTTATCCCTTATGAAAATGATACATATATCTTGGTCTTGTATGCTATAGAATACATAACGTTGCCTATACATGCCTATATTGCAAGGCGAAAATGAGAAACACGGGTAATAGAAATCACCTCGTAGGTCGCAGTCTCTTGAAACGGAAGTGGCGAACGGATGGTCGGCACAGCACACAGAGTCAGCCGGAGATTGCTGTTTCACAGCCATCTGCCCGTACAGCGGTAAGGCAACGGGCAGAAGGCATATAATAGCTTACTCACGATGGCTTAAGGTTCAAATTCCACTTTTCCCTCCTGGTTCACCACGAAAGGCACGGTATAATAGTTCGTCCACGTGTGACGTCCCTTAACTTCAGGCTGTTCGTCCTTCTTGACGAAGTTCAGTTCGAAGAAAATGGCGGTGCGACTGTGCTCTTTCTTGTAATCCGACCGCTTCTGCAAAAGGTCGATGTTTCGCTTGTCCACGGGTGGAATGTAGAGGTGATATTTGCCGACTGACTTCAGTTCGTACTTATCGGCATCCTCCTGCGTAAGGAAAAGATCGTGCGCCTCCTGCACGAGTCGCTGCACCTCGGCAGTGGTGAGAACATCGAGATCAAGCGGTGTGGAGTGTTCGTAAGAGTAGATGTTGCGCTTACTCTTCAACGGCCCGTCAGCTACGAACTCACCATCCTTCAGGCTGATCGTGAGGGAATAATCATTGCTCTCCGGATCAAGGTAGTCTATCTCTACGGTAGTCAAAATGTTATCCAGTTTACGTTCGTCGCCGTCCTCTGCCCACACGAGGCGATATATTTTATTAGTGCCGGTGTCCACGTGCGTACGGACCAATTCTTTCACTTTGCTGATACCTTCTTCCGAGGCCATGCCCAGACGGCTTTTACCTGTACAGGCGGTGAGAATGAGGACGGCCAGTGAGGCAGTCCACAAGGTTCTTGCGATGTTTGTTATCATGTTAGTTTGTTTTTTGAATGTTATTAATAAGAAGTATTACCATTTGATTCTTACCCACGGGCTTTTCTCTTCCTTCAATAAGTCGTCGGCCATAGACTTCATGCCAGAGTTGCAAGCGCTTTTTCCTCCCCACAAGGCACGTCCGATGACGTAGCTCATGGCAAAGTCGTGCCAAGAAGAGAAATGGTTGTGTGCCATTTCATAAGCACAGTCTATGTAGTACCACGCTTCGGCTTCGGAAATATACTTCATGTCGTAGCAGGCACGTGTCATGAAATTAAGACGTCCGGCATCCCAACCTGTTACGCCGTAACGTTGCAGATCCTCCCGACAAGTGATAGTGCCGCACTCCAGCAATTCATCGTAACACTCCTTGAGATTGTACAGCTGTTGTACAGCTTTGTCGTAATCTTCCTGACTGGTCATATGCTGTTGGAAAATTTGGTCCTGTGCCTCTTCATCATCCAACAAGAAAGCCTGATAGACATAGGGAAAATAATAAGCAAATCCCTTCTCGCCGAGATACTCCAATGTTTGCTTGGCATCTTGGGTATTGTAAATGCTCCACCAATTGGCAAGGATGGTGGAGAGTTTATCTTTGATGTCTAATGTTAGCGAATTGAGGTATGCCCCCTGCTGTAAAGCGTAAAGTGAACCTATAGAAAGTTTTTTGTACTCGGCTTCCGTCAAATGGGAACGGGGATTGAGACGTATTCCTTGAAAAACACGTATCACCTTGCGTACGACAGGCCATACACGTTGGTAAAGAAAATAGATGATAATAATCGGAGCTACGATCCAAAATATCCAGTTGAAATCTGTCATAAGTAGTTTTTTTTACAATTAATAATCTATCATTGCTATGGTTTGCTTCATTTCCTCCAAATTGAGTCCACGCAGTAGCACATGGTCGTCGCGCTCTTCCACTACATATTTCTGAAGGGCCTGCAAAGCTGTGTGATACTCCAGGGAGGCAAGGTTCTTTTTATCGTCATAGCTGAAAAAGGTCAGTACCCACAATGTGATTTCTTTACCCTCCACGGCGTACAGCTTCTCGGGAGTTTGAGGCAGTACGGTGTCTACGGTGTCGGTCAGCGTGAAGTTGACCATCAGCGTACCATCTTCACGTTCGAACACATGCGGATTGGCTTCATAGGCTTCCGTCCATTGGTCTTTTTCTCCATCTTCCTCTTCTTCATTGTCAGACGAGTTGTTCATCATCTCAAAAAGCAGTTGCTGGTGAGTAACCCCATCCCCCTTTTGGATGTATGAGAGCGATTCGTCTCCACCAAAGGCCAGTGCCGGAGCAAAGAAAAAGGTTTCGTTCTCCGCCAACGGACCACACTTCTCCACCGCCTGTCCGAAGAGCTCCTTGTCCAAAAGAGATTCTATGACCTCGTCGTCCGTGATAAAGCGCATGAACTCCTTAAAGCTGTAGGTACAGGTTTGGGTGGAACAACGGTGTATGTTCAACAGACAGACATCATCCTTCGCATCCGGCAACTGCCGATAATAGATGATGTTACCGAAACCGGTCACCAGAATAGGGATTCGGGCAGTATTCTCTCCGCCCAGCCATGTGTAGAGGTTGGGGGTGTAGTCATCAGGATTGATTACTTTTAGCAATCCATTACCGTAGTTACCGAAGCCATACGTTTCCCAGAGCTTCAACCATTCGGCAGGTAGTCTGCCCTTGAAGCGGTTCAGAACAGATACTGTAGGTTTTCTTAATTCTCCGGTTGGAGGAAACTTCTGCAAGAAGTCATTCAAAATTTCCATGATTGTTATATATTAAATGGATTACTAATTACCATTCACTTAGTTTCCAGGGCGATTCTTTTTTGCGCAGTAGGGTTTCTGAGATTTCGTAGGCAAGCATACTGTCTTGACGGTCACCGTGCCACACGCCACGACCTAAAATGTAACTGAAGCCGTACTCCTGCCACGATGTGAAATATTGACGAGCAATGCTCTCCACCAGTTCCATCACTTGCCACATCTCTTCTTCGCTGATGTAGCCGCATTGGTAAGTCCAGCGGGCGACATTGGTAACACGTACCAGGTCCCAACCGATGGAAGTGGCAGGCAACTCGTCCGTAGTGCAGCCCAGACGAGGCATCAGTTGCAGTATGGGGAGCACCTCATCGATCTTCTCTGCCAGTTCTTCGTCCTCTTCGGCACCACGTTGCAGAGCTTCAATACCCTCGGTACGGAGGATATGGAGAATGCGGTCGGCAGTGGTATGATGTCCCTCTTCCAATAACCAGCGGACGGTCTCAAAGGTAGTGTCGTGATCCACAATACCCCACCAGCTCTGCATCTGTTCTCGGGTGGTATTGACGCTGTAAGTGCTGCCCGTGCTGTCTACCTGCTCAGAGTTATAGACGAACAGCGGCGCACCGAAGGCCAACAAATGCAGTTGGCGCGGAGTGAGGAGACCATCGTCAGCGCGCTCTATCTGCCAAAGCTCTTCGTCTTTGACTGCTATGAGAAGATTATCATTATCCTCTGCGTCATCATATAAATTCTCTTTATCCGTATCCTCTCCATCGATCCAATCGTTCTCGATGTTATCGTTCGTCTTCCTAAGTGCTTCCTCCAAGCTTCCATCCATCATGGCTTGCATCATCTGTGAAGCGAATGCCATATTATCTTGCCCCTCTTGTGCGATGTGGTCAGCGTTGATTCCACCCAAGGTGCCCATGGCTGCTTGTTGTGCCTGAATCTCGCTGAGGTTGGGGACTGCCACTTGCATCTGCGCTCTGATTTGTTCCTGCATAGCTGCTATATCAGGTATTTGAAAACCGGGGATGCTACCTAACATGGATTGCGCTTGCTCCATCGCTGCTTTGATAGCTGCTTCTTGTGCCGCTTTGGTTATCTCCTCTGGACTTTGAGGATTTACTTTTTCTTGTGACATATTTGTTTCTATTAAAAAATGGTTGATAATGATTCCTCTTTTGTGACCGCTCAGCCCTCCGCTCCGGTCACTAACAATGTTTCCACGATTTCATTGTACCCCCTTTCCACTGCATAGTGCAAGGCAGTGTGGCGGAGATTGTTGGCCAGATTTACATCGGCACGGTATTCCACCAACAGGCTGACAAACTCATGGTTTCCTTCGCGTGCTGCCACGATAAGAGGCGTGTCGCCGTTTTCATTCTGCACATCAGTCCGCGCTTTAGCTTCCAATAAGAGTTTGCCAAGAAACTGATTGCCCGACCGAGCGGCAAAGTGCAGGGGCATGGAGCCGTTAAGCATAGCTTTGTTCACATCGGCTCCCTTCTCAACCAGCATGGTGGCAATCATCAGGTCGCCTTTTATACAAGCAATGGCAAGTGGTGTCTCACCATCGTCGTTCAGAGCATCGAGCATCGCAGCTGAAACAGCCAACAGGGTACGCACAATTTCTCCTTGTCCGTTGCGGACGGCCTGATGTAATGGTGTGTTGCCACGTGCATCGCCCGCATTGTCAATGGAAAGGTGAAGGACGACCTCCCGCAGCCCGTACGCAGTGGCATAATCTATAGCCCGATGACCGATATTGTCTGCAAGTTCCGTATTAGCCCCTTGATTTATCAAATAGAGAGCTGCATCGGTGTGCTTATTGCTTAGCAGGCAAAGTAAAGGAGTGCGGCCCTCTCGGTCGGTGGCATCTACTTCCGCTCCTTCCCAAAGGAGACGGGCGATTATCTCCTTGTTTCCACACCGTGCCACGGCGTGAAGCGCACTTTCTGAACGATTGTTTACGACTGTTGGAGTGGCCCCATTATCAAGAAGAAGAACGGCAATGTCCCTAAAACCTTTCTGACAAGCATAATGCAACGGCGTGTTACCTTCCGCATCCCGCTTGTTCACATCAATTCCTCCTCTCTTCAAGAATATCTGTACAATACTTTTCTGCCCATTGCGGCAAGCGTTGAGGAATGTCAAGTTGTTGTCCATAATGATATATTCATTTATATAGGTTAGCAAAAGTGTCTGAGCAGGAACTTTACAAACGATTCACTACCTTTGTCGATAGCCAGGTCAATGGCAGACAGCCCTTCGTTGTTCGTCCAGGCGATATCCGGCAGGGGGAAGTCTGCAAGAACTTCAGCGACTTGACGCGCCTCCGTATTGTAGCAGGAGGCAGCAATGTAGTGTAGCAGGCTATTACCCCACTTGTCCCTTCTGCGGGCATCGGCACCCGCCTCAAGCAGCCACTCCAGCACCTCCGCCTCGTCCTCCCCACAATACTTCCACCCATAGGGATAGGAACGCGGTAACATGGGCAGCGGGGGAATGCGACCATCCCAATAGCCGCCTCCGTAAAGAATCATCAGCGGGGTCTGTCCGCAAAGGTTGGCAACGTCGGTGTTCACTCTCTTCTCCAACAGGAAGCGAACAGCGGTCTTGCCCGGCGCATAGCCTACGTGCCGGCAGGCCAAGGCAAGCGCAGTGTTTCCCTCCCGGTCTGCGGAGGCTTCAGGGTTCCAGCCTTGCTGCAACATCAACTCTAAAGTGCAAATATAGGTCTCCTCAGCTCCCCCAATGTCCGTCACCTCCATCCAAACGGCAAAGGCGGTCTGCTCGTCCATCATGCGGAAGTTGGGATCGGCTCCCGCACAGAGAATGCGCTCGGCGGCATCAAAGTTGGACCAGGCTAAGGCACAGGCTAAGGGCGACTTGCCAAGAAAATCGCACATCTCCCTATGTTCGCACAAGGTCTGAAGCTCCACGCCTTGTTGCAAGAGCGCATCGAGGGCATCCCCGTTCTGGTGGAACAAGGCTTGGAACACATCCATTCCTCCCACCCGTGCGGCGAGCACATCCTCAGGATTATGCCCAGCCAGAAGCGTTCCGATGCGCATAGCACCTTCTTGCATGGCCATGTCGAGCGGCGTTTTCCCGCAGTTATTCTTCTCTTCCGAATCTATCTGTCCGCTTTCGAGTAGTTTCTTTGTTAGATTGAAGACGGCTTCTTCCGCCTGCTTCAGTCGGTCGATTTCCGCCTGGATTTCACTTATCTGTTTTTCCGAATGGTACTCTGCCAATTTATAAGCAAGCCGCTCCTCCGTGCGGCGCAGAGTGTGGGCAATGTTGCCGGCGGTCAGGCAGGCGATATGCAAAGCATTCTGTCCATCTGTATCGGTCGAATCGATTCTTGCACCGCTCTCCACAATCTCTTCCGCCATCCGGAAGTGCATTTGGCGGATGGCCTCCAGCAGGGCAGTCGTCCACTTGGCGGAACGGGGAACGTCCGCACCTTTCTCAAGTAATAGTCGGGCAGCGGCGGCTATTTTCTCTTCATCGGTATATGTGTATCGGTACATGCCCAACGTACAGAGCGGTGTATAACCATCTCGGTCTTTGGCATCGACGAAGGCACCATGCTCCAGTAGGATGCGCACCGCACCTTCATCGCCGAAGTAGCAGGCCAGATGAAGTGGCGTGAAGTTGCCAAACTTTTCATCTCTGTCGTTGACAGCCACCTCACCGAAAGCAGCGTGTATCTGTGACTCCGGTTCTCTGTCCTGATACAAATTATATATATCCTTACAAGTTTTCATAGTTGAATAGACGGAATGAATCAGAGAATAGGGAGCCTCACCTTTAGATTCGGGTATAAATCGCCCAGTTGTTTCAGGAAATCATTCGCCACGACAATGTCGCGTACCGCCTCTTCGGGACTACCCGGTGTTTCCGGTATGTTAGTGAAAATCAAGCACGAGTAGATGATGAGTTCCAAAGGCTTGTCGTCTGTCTGTAGCGACAGTTTGTAAGTTTTCACATTGTTACCACGTGCTTCTGCCTGTGCCTTCTCCTGCCCGGCAAGCGGATATTCAATAAGACGTGATTCCTTTAGGCGTAAGGGCGGGAAGGTCAGGTGGGTGTCTATCTCTCCATCCGTGTCGGTATCGAACAAGTGTAGAGTGTCACCGCTCAACACCAGGTACTTTGGTGTATGTACCGAACGGAAACGCACGGTGCCCAGCGTGGCCATGCCCTTCAGCTTATTCTTCATGTCGTTTTTAAGTGAATCCGCTAACGTATATTCTATATTGGCATAGTTCACGGCATCAATTCGTGCCTGCTTCATCGCTTCTTTCAAGAAAAGCCCGTCGGAGTCTAAGAATTGTTTCCTATAGGCTTCCACCTTGGCAAATTCTGCTTTGAAGTCTGTTTGGTTCACCACTGCCGCACGCTGCGCATTCTTCTGTTTCACATAGAAAAAGTAGCCCATGTAGAGGGCTATGCATCCGATTACGATAAGGTAAGTCATGTTCTTTTTTTAATTAGAATGGTTATTACTATAAATTAATTGTCTTCCAGACACCCGATTATTGTATCTGTGCGGCAAATATAAATAATAAAAACAAAAAACCGGCCACTCTTCCGGTAAAAATCGGAAGGGTGGTCGGTTTTTTTTGTTTTAGGATGCTTTCTACTGATAGGGAAAAGCAACTGTAAGTCGATGTATTTTTAGGGTCCGGACAATTCTGACGAGCTCTTAGTGTACTTTCAGTATAGAGTAAAGGTAGTCATAGGAACGACGCAATTCTCCAGTATCCAGTCCTGTGGAAAAGGACTTCATAAACGACATACCCAGGTAGATGTTATTGAACATGTTGGCGGTCAATTCGATGTCTATGTCTCGACGCAACTCTCCGTGTTCTATGGCAGCGGTTATCGCTATACGCCACCCGTTCAGGAACTTTTCCCAGAAAGCTTGCAACTTGACTTTCGCATCAGGATAGTAGCGCTGTATCTGCGGCATGAAGCCAAAGAAGTTGGAAAAGGCCGTACTGTCGCCCGTGGTCTCTGCTTGCCGTAGTAGCGCCACGTACCAGTCCATTGTCTTCTGTATATTCTCCACGAAATGGTCAAGGAACTCAGCAAACGAAGCGGCAGGCGTAAACTTCACATCAGCATCATGCACGTTGATGAAATAGCGGTCCACCACCGCCACAAACAACTCCTGCTTTGTGGGGTAGTAATATGAAATACCTGCTTTAGATATACCGGTAGCCTGTGTCAGCAGACTGTAGCTTGCCCGTTCGTAATTGTATTGCAGGAACATGACGAATGCGTCTTGCAATAGTTTTTCCCTATTGGTTTTCATAAATATATTACTATTAATAATTTCGTTTACAAAGATACATTATTAAAAAACATTTTTTATCTTCTTTTCTCCATTTTTCATTCTACATCTACAATCCGAGTTATTCATCGAAGTAATCCTTATAGTTTCTTCTACATTCGCATCCATTCAACGCATGTTTAGCAGGATAAGACCAGGAACAATCCCTTGGTTATTTGTTGATGAGGCCGGACAGGTTGTCCCACAGGCAGCAGCGGGAGCGATCTGGCGCTCCAAGCGAGCTGTTATTGTAGGAGATCCTTTTCAAATAGAACCTGTCATTACAATACCTGAGCAGGTTGTCAATAATATCAGCCGTTATTTCGGGTTGGATAAAACACAGATACAGACTTCTCTTTCCGTTCAGTCTATGGCCGATCGTGCGAATCCGTATGGTTGGATAACGAATGATACTTGGACTGGCTCTCCCCTACGGGTGCATCGGCGTTGCGTCGACCCGATGTTTTCCATAGCCAATGAGATCGCGTACAATGGCATGATATATAACTCTACATTGGCAGATAATCCTCATCTGTTTATACAGAATGGATTTGTGCAGGTGGAAGGTAAAGTAAGCGGACGGCATTACGTACCAGAACAAGGTGCCCTAATCAGGCAAATGATCATTGACGAAATACGCCAACTACAGGACTTGCCCGATCTATTCGTGATCTCTCCTTTTTCAGAAATACCATCTATTTTGAAAAAAGAACTGCGTCAGCCTATTAAGCAAGCACTAATGGTCTATAAACAGATAGAAAATAACGAGTTGCAGAAGTGGCTGGATGCTCATATTGGGACAGTCCATACATTTCAGGGTAAGCAGGCGGCAGGTGTAATCTTATGTCTGGGACTCGATCAAAAGTCAAAAGGCGCTGCTTCTTGGGCATCATCTAAACCTAATTTACTGAATGTTGCTCTGACACATGCCAAGCAACGATTTGTAGCCGTAGGAGACGGAACGATTTGGTTAAGACAACCCTATTTTAGCAAATTAAAAGCGTTAAAATGAAAGTTGTGACCGAGCAACATTGTGTACCTTTACCAGCATAAAGTTTGCTACGGTAATATTTAATCAGATTTCAGTAATATACCTGTATATTATGTAATATCTACACAAGATAACTTTACATCAATTTAATCTATACTTTCCCGTGAGAAAAATCACGGAAAAGTTAGAGAAACGATATATTGTTCCACATTTTTTGCATTACAGATAATAGGGCTAACGAGAAACTGCATTTAACAGTTTGCTCGATCTTGTTACTGGCCATACCCATTTGTGATTAATATTCCATCAATACATTACTCATATCTATAAATCGGGGAAAGAAAAGAAAAATAGCCGGAAAGCAAACAATGCTCACCCAATACCACAATACCATGCTCCAGTCGGAACAACTTGTCGTGTACCTTTTTTCATATCGCCTTCCTTGATAATAAAGATAGTCGATAAAGTTATACCTGTAATTCTGTGCGTTCCGCACTATCTGGTTACGCTCAAAATAGTTATTAGTTTTATTCATGCTTCTAAATTATCAATAGTATTAAGAAAGAAACAGTGTCAGATGTTATCTCTCGTCGTTACCACTGACTTGTTTATAGATCTCAATTCGATGAATAGACAGACAATCCCGATAGGCGGATAGATAATGCCA
This sequence comes from Bacteroides sp. 11BF, assembly GCF_019633765.1. Taxonomy (NCBI): domain Bacteria; kingdom Pseudomonadati; phylum Bacteroidota; class Bacteroidia; order Bacteroidales; family Bacteroidaceae; genus Bacteroides; species Bacteroides sp. 11BF. The sequence continues at coordinate 238,510 of NZ_JAFKPJ010000007.1, read as the reverse complement.
CATAAGACTGCAAATATATTCATTCCCCGTTCATCTCCTGTGAAACCGTCCAAACCGATAATCTTCAACAAACGGTCTGTTATTTGCCAATCTAATAGATTTTGGTCTAAACAGATAAAAGCAAGCCACAAAAGCACAGAGCAACATTCCATACCGAACAATAACATGATAACTTTGGGCTGAAGGAAATACAGTTTACAGACCTTGCAGATTATTAGTATATCTATAACTGCCAGCACACCTAAAAAGCTATATTCCATAACACCATATATTCCGAACAGCCGACCGAAACCTAAGCCAGCAAAAAAGAATGTTACCACTATCAGTAAAAGGCTGAAAGCTGTCAATGATAGGATGGATTGGACTGTTTTATTCATTGCACTATTGTTAGTAATGGGTCGCAGCTTACCGCTGTTTAGATGGCACAGGTGCTTGTTATCAACTTATTTATTTGTTTTTGATTGTAAAACATGATGTAAACCACAACAGTATTCTATCTTCGTGTGACTCAGATAAAAATTATTTTTATCCAAATACACATCCAATTTCCAAAAATCCAAATCTGTTTTTTGGATTATGTCTGCATAATTTCTGATAAAAATAGCCACCTCATCATCTTCTGTCCAATTCCAAATGTACGGTAATCTATATCGGACAACATGACTTTCTATATATAATTTATCCAAATCGCCACTTACCGTACATACCACCTTCCCCAAGTATTTCCTTTCTTGTGGGGTATGGAAATTCTTATATTTCTTACTTTGTTGATAATGTATTCAATAGCTGTCACCCTTTATCTCGTCGAGAGACTCAGAATCGAAAGACAATTTGCCTTCCACCATCTTTACAGTGCTCTGCACCGGATACCCTTTCATCTCCTCTCGGGCTTCAACGTGCTCTCTGCCATTGCACGAATTTCAGGAAAATGCCCATACGCTTTTCTCTCCTATTGTACAGCCATGCCTTGTCCGGTGGCAGACACGGGCTGATGGTCGGTGGTGTACAGGGGCTGGCAGTTCACTCATTATTGTCATACCTTTGTCTTGTTTCTTCTTCGGACAAGAACTCTTGCGGATGATGTTTGATGTATGTACCTATCAGTTCGTAAAGTTGGTTGTCGCTATTCATCAATGTATAATACTCCTTGTCGAACGCATCGAAAAGTTTCTCTTTGTAACCAATGCAGAAGCTTTTCTTCGTTCCGTCCTCCCATGCCGCATGCAGCCTGTTGCGGTTGGCAACGAAATACTCGTTAGCACGTTTCACCACGTCTGCCGTCCGGTCGTCTCCAAGCAGGATGAAGGTGTTCAGGGCACATTCGCAACGGTCGCCTCCAATGACTTTTTTCTTTTTATCAAGTGCGAGACTCCTGCCGCTGAAAGTAAATATCCTGCAACTATTCCCAGATGAATCCAATATCGATGGAAATTGTATTTGTCTGCGAGGCTAATCTTATCGTTTGAGTTCAGATGGATGATTAATCTGTATTCATCGCAAAACCAGTAATATTCAAGGCTCATCAGCCCTGCCAGTGCCAATACGCCGAGGGCTACAAAGCGTGACAGGTTATGATGCAACCACAAATCACCGGGTACGAACAGTATCATGGCGCCTCCCCAATAGAACGGAGCCAGCGAAGAAGCCGAGAACCTTTCTCCATGAGACGGAGCTACAAACGCACAACCGATGTAAAGGACTGTGGCAAACAGGGAATAAAATAATATCATCTTTACTATTTTCATGCTTCGCACTATTTTGTTGCTAATGGCTAAGTGGGGAACAGCAGCTCTCCGGTATCTATCGCATGCTGTATGGCGGCACGCCAGTAAGCATAATCGCTGGCGACAAGGTTACGGAGTTTCTCTTTTGCATCAGGGTCATATTGGGGCATCTGGAATAGGAAATGAAAATATTGGGCATGATATGAAAACTTTTCTTGTGCCACCTTATCGCCATCTACACCTATCAGATTGCCCAGTATATCCATTGTCCGTTGTACGCCTCTTACGTACTCATCTATAAATTCGGCAAACGTACCGTTCATCTCGGTGAACTTTGTTTCGCGGGTTTTGTGTGCTGAACCAGAACTTATCCACTACGGCAATGAATAGTTCTTGTTTGTTCTTATAGTATTTGAATATTCCGGCTTTCGACATCCCAAGCATCTTCCCCAGTTCCGCAAAACTGACTTTCTCATAGTTTACGGACATAAACAACTTGAACGCAGCGATCAGCAACTCATCACGGGTAATTTTCATTGTATGGCAGCCTTTTATATTTTCCAATCCCGAAAATAATATTTTATTCGCATACAAGCCACATTACAAGTAATAGATTAACAAAAATAAATCGGCGAATCCCCTTAGTAAATCAGAATGAAGTTGTATCTTGAGCCCAAGATAAACGGAGACAGACATTCCCCAAAGGGGTACAACGGAAACATGACTTCTTTGCAACTTGGTTGCAAAGAAATTCCTCTATCTTTGCCATCAAACCCAGAAAACAATATATGAAACGTATCCTTTCCATATATCCACTCGTAATAGCGACTCTATTTATAATAGTATTCTCCGCTATTCCACACCATCATCACAAGGAGGTATTGTGCATGGTTATGGAATTGTGCGAACAAGATAACACATACAATGATGATCATACCGACCATGGTACTGACCAAGACATACATCACCAAAACATCTGCGTACCCAACGTGGATTATATTTCTTCTTCCGGTATGACAAAGAGCAGTCTCGACAGTGGAAATGGAATGCTGCTACATTTGCCAATTTTGTTTCTGCTGGCTGATATTCTGACTCTCAACCTCAATACATCAGAACTCGAAACCATATACGACGAGTACGTCGTATCCTATACGTCCGTAGTGCTTGGCGAAAGTTGCGGACTTCGTGCACCTCCCTTTAAAGCATCTCATTGTGTGGCATAAACTACAATGTATGCATTCTTTCCGATAGCTGTTACCAGAGTAGCATCTTCCGTGTTGCTATCCGCCCGGCTATGCGTATTCTTTTCGTAAGAGCATAAGGATGTTTCTCCCCGGTATGATATTGCCGGTTACACGATTGCGCCACACGGTCTTTCCCTTTCAGTCAAATTTCTAAAAATTACAAAGATGAAAAAATATATATTCATAATATTGGCTGCGGCCATTTCCCTGACATCTTGCGATAAAAAACAAAGTGATAAAAAAACGGTAGAAACCCATCAAAAAGGCGATGGTCACAACCATGAAGAAGGTGATGGGCATAATCACAAAGAAGAAAAAAACTCCGGTGAAGAGCACTCGGACGAAATAGTTTTCACCCGGCAACAGGCCGACGCTATCGGGCTGGAAGTATATAATGTAGAACCCAGCATATTCAGCCAAGTCATAAAGACCAGCGGACAGATACAATCTGCCCAAGGAGATGAAGCGACCATTGTAGCTACCACTAACGGTATCGTATCCTTCCCGGCTCGGTCCATTATCGAGGGAGCACCGGTTGGTACAGGAACTACGATTGTGACTATTTCAGCCAGAAATCTTTATGAAGGTGATCCGGTAGCAAAAGCAAAGATCACCTATGAAACAGCCCTAAAAGAGTTCAAACGTGCCGAAGGCCTGGTAAAGGACAAAATCATCTCGGAAAAGGAGTTTGAACAATCACGCCTGAAATACGAGAATGCAAGAACAGCCTATGAAGCACAGGCAACCAACGTTACGGCATCCGGGGTTAAAGTAACCACCCCAATCAGCGGATATATCAAGAACAGATTGGTCAACCAAGGTGAATTTGTATCTGTCGGACAACCGATTGCCACGATTTCCAAGAACAGGAGACTACAATTGAGAGCCGATGTCTCGGAGAATTATTTCAATGAACTTGGAAAAATCAGAAATGCCAATTTTGTAGTGTCTTACAATAACAAGGCATACCGGTTGGCAGATCTTAACGGACGCCTGCTGTCCTTTGGTAAAGCTGCCGATGAAACTTCTTTCTATATTCCTGTAACTTTCGAGTTCGACAATATCGGCGATTTCATCCCTGGTTCTTACGTGGAGGTTTACCTGCTGGCCACTCCTCAAAACAATGTCATTTCAATTCCCGTCTCGGCACTTACCGAAGAGCAAGGTATCTATTTCGTCTATCTCCAAATAGGCGAAGAAGAATTCCTCAAACGTGAAATAGCCATTGGAGAGAGCGACGGGAAAAACGTAAGAGTGCTTTCCGGACTTAGTACCGGTGATAAGGTAGTTATCAAAGGCGCTTATCAGGTAAAACTGGCTTCAAACTCTTCTGTACTGCCCGAAGGACATAGTCATTAACTCAAAAGGAAGAAATCATGCTGAACAAGATAATTAAATTTTCGTTGAACAACCGCATCGTTGTTCTGATAGGAGCTCTGTTGCTAATCATTGCGGGAACCTATACAGCTGCCAATATGGAAGTGGATGTTTTCCCCGATCTCAACGCTCCTACCGTTGTAGTAATGACGGAGGCCAAAGGTATGGCTCCCGAAGAAGTGGAACGTTTAGTGACCTTCCCGGTAGAAACCGCTGTAAACGGTGCCACTGACGTACGCCGTGTACGCTCCTCCTCTACTACCGGATTCTCTATCGTATGGGTTGAATTCAACTGGGGGACCGATATCTATAGGGCACGACAGATCGTTTCCGAGAAGCTGGCCGTAGTGGGAGACGCATTACCCTCCAATGTTGGAAAACCTACTTTAGGCCCGCAATCCTCTATCCTGGGAGAATTAGTGATTATCGGACTGACTTCCGATAGCGTGTCACTTCAAAGCCTGAGAACCATGGCCGATTGGACCATACGTCCTCGCCTGTTGTCTACCGGCAGCGTAGCTCAGGTTACGGTTTTGGGAGGTGATATCAAGGAGTATCAGATATTGCTTGATCCGGGTAAGATGAAACGCTACGGAATCGGATTGAATGAAGTCATTGACGTTGTAAAAGATATGAACCGGAATGCTTCAGGAGGTGTATTATATGAGTTTGGAAATGAGTTCATCGTCCGTGGTATGTTGTCAACCAATAAAGTAGAAGCACTGCGAAAAGCTGTGATAAAAAATATCAACTAAACGCCTGTCGTTCTGGAGAATATTGCGGAAGTAAAAATCGAAGCTAAAGCCCCCAAAATGGGGTTAGCTTCCGACCGGGGTAAATCCGCTGTGTTAATGACAGTAACCAAGCAGCCCAATACAAGCACCCTTGAATTGACTGACAAGTTGGACCAAGCATTGGCCGACTTACAAAAAGTTATGCCAGAAGACGTAAAAGTAACCACTGACATTTTCCGTCAGGCCCGCTTTATCAACAACTCGATTGACAATGTACAGAAGTCTCTATATGAAGGCGGTATTTTTGTGGTTATCGTACTGCTTCTCTTCCTGATGAACGTACGCACCACCATTATTTCACTGATAACCATACCACTTGCCGTTATTGTTGCCATTCTTACCCTGAAAGTACTGGGACTTACCATCAACACGATGAGTCTGGGAGGTATCGCCATTGCTATCGGTTCATTGGTGGACGATGCGATTGTAGACGTGGAAAACGTATTCAAGCGTCTGAAGGAGAACAGGCAAAAACCTAAAGAGGAACAAAAGAGTGTCATAACGGTTGTATTTGAAGCCTCCAAAGAGGTACGTATGCCTATCTTAAACTCCACACTGATAATCGTTGCCAGTTTTGTTCCTCTTTTCTTCCTTTCCGGTATGGAAGGTAGGATGTTGGCGCCGCTGGGTATTACCTTTGTCATTTCCCTTTTTGCCTCCACTGTTGTTGCCCTGACCCTTACCCCTGTTCTGTGCAGTTATCTGCTGAACAAGCAAAAGGGAAATGGTGAAGAACGTGATCCTTATCTGGTCCACAAACTGAAATCCGGATACAAGGTAGCTTTGCAATGGACCCTATGCCACAAGAAAGTGGTTCTGGGAGGAATCGGTGCTATGTTGATCGCAGCATTGATTATGATGGCTTCGTTCGGGCGTAGTTTTCTCCCCCCGTTTAATGAAGGTTCGTTTACGATAAGCATCAGTACCCTGCCGGGAATCTCACTGGAGGAGTCCGATAAAATCGGGCGGATGGCTGAAGAAATTCTATTGTCAGTGCCAGAGGTGCAAACTGTGGGGCGCAAAACCGGACGTGCGGAACTGGACGAACACGCATTAGGAGTGAATACTTCTGAAATTGAAGCACCGTTCGTGCTTGACAAGCGTTCAAAGGATGAAGTATTGGCAGAAATCCGTGAAAAGATAAAAGTTATACCGGGAGTGAATATCGAAATCGGCACGCCTATCACCCACCGTATCAACGCTATGTTGTCGGGGTCGAGAGTCAATATTGCCATTAAACTGTTTGGTACAGACCTAAACAGGATGTATGAAATCGGAAACCAGATTAAGAACTCCATCCAGAATATCGAAGGTGTAGCAGACCTGAACGTAGAACAACAAGTGGAACGCCCTCAGTTGAAAATAGAACCCAAACGGGAAATGCTGGCAAAATACGGCGTCACACTTCCGCAATTCGCAGATATTGTAAATGTAATGCTTGGAGGCGAGGCGGTATCACAGGTATATGAGGAAAATAAATCTTTCGATCTGACTCTAAAGGTAAATGATAGTAGCCGTGAAAATGCGGAAAGGATACGTAAACTGATTGTGGATGCCAACGGTCGTAAAGTATCTTTGGAAAATATTGCCAATGTAGTTTCATCAATGGGTCCCAATACAATCAGCCGTGAAAATGTTGCACGTAAATTGGTAATCTCAGCCAACGTTGCTGACCGGGATTTACGTGGTGTAGTAAATGATATTCAGAAAAAAGTCGATAGTGAAATCCAGTTACCGGAAGGATATCACCTTGAATATGGCGGACAATTTGAAAGTGAGCAGGCTGCTTCACGCATCATCACTATTACCTCCGTATTTTCTATACTGGTCATCTTCCTGCTCCTATTCAAGGAATTCAAAAGTACGACCCAGTCACTGGTAATTCTACTGAATCTGCCACTGGCCCTGATCGGAGGTGTTTTCAGCATCTATTTCACATCGGGTATATTAAGTATACCGGCAATCATAGGCTTTATCTCCCTGTTCGGTATCGCTACACGCAATGGTATGCTGCTCATAGATAAGTACAACAGCCTGCGTGCTTCCGGTATGTCTGTGAATGATAGTATCCTGTACGGTTCTCTGGACCGCCTGAATCCGATTCTGATGACGGCTTTGTCCTCCGGACTGGCATTGATTCCATTGGCATTGGGTGGCGAATTACCCGGTAATGAAATACAGAGCCCGATGGCTAAAGTGATATTGGGAGGACTTTTGAGTTCAACCATCCTGAACGGATTCATTATCCCCATCATGTACCTGTTTATTAATCGCAAACAGGAAAAACAAGTTGAAATAATTGAAATAACAGAAGACTAAAATGAAAACAATTATAATAATAGTGGAGTTGCTGGCAAGTATGTCGCTTGCCGCCCAAGAAAATATAAGCAGCATACTCTTTTCTATTGAGGAGAACAATACGAAGCAAAGCATTGAAGGAAGAAATGAAGGCTCAAAAATTAGGGAATAAGACAGGTATATATCTGTCTGACCCTGATGTCGCATTTGGTTATCTTTGGGGGACCCCCTCCAATATAGGTACAAGGAAAGATTTCAGTGTCACACAGACTTTCGACATCCCGACGATTACCGGAATGAAAAGTCGGTTGGCCAATAACAAAAACCAACTGGTAGAACTACAGTATGCCTCCGAAAGGATCAATCTCCTGTTGGAGGCCAAACAGTACGCTATTGACCTGATTTACTACAATGGGCTGAAGAAAGAGCTGGAAATCCGCTTGCGTCATGCACAAACCATAGCAGATGCATACAAGCAGAGGTTGGACCGTGGAGATGCCAGCATATTGGAATACAATAAAGTACAATTGAACCTATCTACTGTACAAGGAGAAATGTCACGGGTAGAGGTGGAAAGAAATACCCTTCTGTCCGAACTCAAACGTCTGAATGGTGGTATAGAGATCCTTTTAGAAGAAAATAATTACAGCCCGGCTTCCCTTCCCGCTGATTTTGAAGAGTGGTATTTATCCGCCGAGCAAAAAAATCCATTGCTGCAGTACGTAAAACAACAGATTGAAGTAAGCAGAAAAGAAGTAAAATTGAATAAAGCTATGAGATTTCCGAAATTCTCCGCGGGGTATTCATTGGAGAAAACCCTTGGACAAAAGTACCAAGGCGCCAACATTGGCATTTCCATTCCTCTATGGGAAAACAAGAATCGTGTGAAACAGGCGAAAGCCGGTGTCATCGCAGCCCAGACCAGAGAGCAGGAAAGCAAACAACAGTTTTACAACAGGCTGCAAAACCTATACATGCGTGCCAACGGACTGCAACAAACGGCCGCCGGGTACAGAAAATCACTACAATCGCTTAATAACACCGATCTCCTGATGAAAGCGCTGGATGTTGGTGAAATAAACCTGTTGAATTATATAGTTGAAATAGGGTTGTATTATGATACCGTAAACCAGACATTGGCTGCCGAACGTGATTTTGAGAAAGCGTTGGCTGATTTGTCGGCAGTCGAACTATAAACATTGAGATATGAAACCTGCAAGAAAAAAATTCTGTATGAGTCAAAACACTTTCCCGCCCAGACAGATGTTTATCATTTTTGCATGTTTGGGAGTCATAGCCGGCGCATGTTACTGGTTTTTCGTTTCACAGTGTGGTGAACAGGATTGTTTTTACAATTACTATCCGTTGCCGGAAATGTTCATAGGAGGACTACTGGGGGCATTTCTATTTTTCATCTTGTGGTACGATAGATTCTGACCATACCCGTAGAACATATTATCCCATATGTTAATACTATAAATAGTAACATACAATTTAAATAAAGAACTTTCCGGGCTATGAATACCGGAAAATTCTTTATTTAAAAACTCTCACTCCCTATACGTCCCAAGAAAAAGAATCAGATATTCAGTACATAATAACAATGACCGATCAGCAATTCATTTACTTTTTCGCTGTAACGGGACAAATGAAATGAAAAATGCCGATTTATTCAAATACATCAATTACAAATCATCTTCCAATGCTGTACTTTTTGCATAAGCAGTACTCTTAGCCTCAAAGAAATCAGTCTTTACCATATTGGCATTGGAATATTGTGATACCCAACGCATGCTTTCGGGTTCTTTTAAATTGTCTTCATACAATGGAGTAAATCCAAGACTGGTCCAGCGGAGGTTTCCTAAATAACGAATGTAGTCTTCTATCATTTTCTTATTCAATCCCTGGATCTCGTCACCTATCACATATTGCCCCCATTCTATTTCCTGTTTCACTCCTTCACGCATCATCGCTTCGTATACTTTCACCCTATCAGAAGTAAACAATTCCGGTTCTTCCTTCTTCAATTCCAGAATGATATTACGAAACAGCCAAAGATGGGTATTTTCATCCCGATTGATATAACGGATTTCCTGAGCAGATCCAGACATCTTTCCGTTACGACTCAGGTTATAGAAAAACATGAAGCCACTGTAAAAATAAATACCCTCCAGTATATAATTGGCTATCAATGTTTTCATCAACGTAAAGCTGTCCTGGCTTTCCTGAAATTCATTATAGCAATTACCTATAAAAGTGTTTCTTTTTAATAGATGCTCATCTGTTTTCCATTGATACAGAATGTCATTGCGCTCCTCCGGACTACATATAGAGTCCAGCATATAACTGTAACTTTGGCTATGGACGCACTCTTGAAAGGCTTGAATATGCAGGCAGAGATTGACTTCATTTGCTGTAATGTATTCACTGATAGTAGGCAGATTGTTACTTTGCAGGGAGTCAAGGAAAACAAGGAAGCTCAATATCTTGTCATAAGCTGTCCGTTCTGCCTTATCCAGATGTGGATAATCCTTTGTATCCTGAGTAAGATTGATTTCTTCGGGTATCCAGAAATTATTCATGGCCTGACGATACCAGTCACTCACCCATTTGTAATGCATATTGTTGAAATCATTCAAATTAGTTGTATTCCCGCCAATCATTTTTCTGAGACGGAGTTCGGTATCACCCTCGGGATTGAAGAGGGCATTCTTCTTTAATTTCTTTATTTCCATATTTATTATTTAATGTTAGTCAGGATGCACAACTTTCACATTCTTCCACTTCCAGCGATTTACTGCGTACATAGTACACTGTCTTCACTCCGCATTCCCATGCCAACAGATAAAGGTTTAATACCTGTCTCATGGTAAAATCATTGGTGATATACAAATTCAAGCTTTGTGCCTGATCAATATGCAATTGCCGGATACCCGCAGCACGTATGCTCCATGTCTGGTCTATCCGGTAAGCTCCCTTATACAACCAATACGTCTTATCAGACAATGACGGAGCCACTCGTGGAAGCATGGCACCCTTCTTTTCTTCAAGAAAAAAACGTTTCATGACCGGATCTGTTCCGGCAGTTGTTCCGGCAATGATACTAGTGCTGCTGGTAGGAGCAATAGCCAGAAGATAAGCATTTCTCATGCCATCTGCCGCAACTTTGGCCGCCAAATCTTTCCATTGAGGAGAATCATAACCACGTTTCACAAAATAAGCTCCGGTTTGCCAGTCACTTCCTTCGAAATAAACATATCTTCCTTTTTCCTTAGCAAGCCCGGTACTTGCTTCGATGGCGGCATAATTGATACACTCAAATACTTTATCAATGAAATCAAGATGCTCCACGCTTTCCCAACGGATACCGCGCAATGCAAGTGCGTGATGGTAACCGCTCACCCCTAAACCGATGCTACGGTACCGATGGTTTGTTATCCGGGCAAAAGGGATAGGATAGAAATTCAAATCAATCACATTGTCGAGCGCACGTACTACAACAGCTATTTTTTCTTTCATCTGCCGTTCATCCTCCAATGGAAGATGTCCAAGCGACAAGCTGGCAAGGTTACAAACGACAAAGTCACCGGGACGGACGGTATTGACTACAACCGTATCACCACCTTCCGTACGGACCTCAGTGGAAACTGTTTCAATGGATGACATATTCTGAGCTATTTCCGTACATAGGTTAGAACAATAAATAATCCCCCGATGCGAATTAGGATTAGCCCTATTCACTGTATCCCGGTTGAATGTGAAAGGCGTCCCTGTCTCTACGGCAGAGCGTAGTATCAACCGAACAATATCTTTGATGTTCAGAACCCGCTTAGAGAGAAGGGGATCGTTTACACAATCCAAGTATTTTTGCTCCCACTCTTCTCCATAATAATCCTCCAGGCAATACCCTTTGACATTCATAATTTCGTTGGGGCAGAACAAGTACCATTGCTGATTCAGGTCTTCCTTTGCCATACGCCAGAACAAATCAGGATAGCATACGGCAGGAAAGATATCATGTGCCTTCATCCGGTCGTCTCCATTATTGGTGCGGAGTTGCAGGAATTCGGGCAAATCTTTGTGCCAGACATCCAGATATACTGCTACAGCTCCCTGACGCATACCCAGTTGGTCGACAGCTACGGCAGTGTCATTTACCAGTTTCATCCAGCGTATTACTCCGCCTGCCACTCCCTTAAACCCTCGTATATTTCCTCCTGCCGCACGCACCTTACCAAAATACATTCCCATTCCTCCGCCAAACTTACTGACCATGGCAAAATTATCGATACTGCGATAAATTCCCTCCAGGCTATCGGGCACTGTATCAATAAAGCAACTGGATAACTGGTGATAAGGCTTGCGGGCATTGGACAGTGTAGGGGTTGCCATGGTTACTTCTAACCGACTCAGCATATCATAGAACTTCTTTACCCACTGCAATCTATCACACTTTTCGGACATACCCAAATGAAGCGCAATCCCCAAATACATTTCTTGTACCGATTCCATTGGTTCATGTGAGTGCGTACGGATAAGATAACGTTTCGCGAGAAGATCCAATCCCGAATAATTGAAAAGTTTATCACGTTCGGGACACATAAACCCGGCAGCCACTTCTATTTCTCGTGGAGAATAAGCGCTCAGGATATAGTCACCATACAAACCTTCATCCGTCAAATAGCGCAGCTTGTCATAAAAAGAATAAATACCGGCAATTTCTGCCTGTACCTTTAACTTCTGCGTCAACTGAAAATTAAACAAACGGGCAGCAATAAATTCCCAGTCAGGCGCCTCTTGCGTAGTAAGCTCTACGGCAGCCTTAATAAGAGTCGTCAACCTCTCTTCAGCTGTCATATCGGTTTTGCAGAGGTTTACAAACTTCTCTGCCAGGATCACCAAACTATATTCATTGGCAACAAAATCCTTTTGAATATCTTTCAATGTGTCAGCCAACGCTTCAGAACCTATACTACTGACAATATGGTTAAAAGCTTTTCTCCGTTCCGTACGTTGCCAACGATAAAGTATATAGTTTTTAGCTTCGGCATAAAAGCCATGTTCCATCAAACTACGTTCTACCTCATCTTGAATCTGTTCCACGCTACGGTGTACTTCATCACACAAAAAAAGTTCTACTTCATCTACAATTGTGTAAACGGTTTCGTCCGGTACTTCTCTTCCGGTACTGGCAAAACTCTTCCGTATCGCAACGGCTATCTTTTCTCTATTATATGGTTCCGTAGCCCCATTCCTCTTGATTATTTGCATGAAATGTTCTTGAAATGAATTATTTTATCGTTTCGCACTGTTTCCCTACCCCCCGAGTAGAAACAGCCTTTGATGAATGGCAGGTCTTCTGACTGACTCCTCCTTTCCGATGCCTTCCCACACTTCTCCTCATCTACTTGGGCAATGCAGTGGCAATAAGTTTAGTATCGGTAAGTCTACCGGAGTTTCACAGCAGCGGGACTGTCCGGGATTTACACCCGATTCCCTTTTAATCACTGTATGCAGAAAAGCATAAGTGAACCAATTCGCCACAAAATAACGAAAGACTTCAGTAATATACAAATAATTCCGTAGTTAAAAAAAGTTGCCATAAGATGTATTATGCACAGATTATCCATCCTAACTGAGAAGGCAATTAAAGTTCATCTCAGTAGCCGAGATGTATATCTCAGCAGCCAAGATGCACATCTTAGCACGCGAGATATACATCTTAGTGCGCAAGATGGAAAAAATTACGTATACCGTTAATTTGTTTTAGGCTGATTGTCCCTTTTCTTTGTTACTGACTGACATTTTTTCCACTAACTCTGTTATAAGTTGCCTCCTTATTTAATCTTAAGGGTACAAAAAGCTGTCGGATTACTCTTTTTATTATGAACATTACTTTGTCATACCAACCATAGCAGCCACCATTGCGGCAATAGAGGCGATGGAAGTATTCATCCCTGTAACGTCCGCCGCCACAGTTTTTTTCCTGCCCTTTTTGCTTGGCACTATTATTTCACATCCGGGTTCAATTGCATTGCCCATTCTCCTTTTCAGACGAGAAACCATACCATTCATATATATTACATAAACACGCCGCTTCAGTGCCCGGTTTCCAAATCCACCTGCCTGCTCAATGTAATAACTAAGACTGCTCCCCTTCTGATAAAGTATCGTATTAGGATACATCACAGCTCCATTGATTGTTACCGTGCTGACATATTTAGGAACGAAAAGTACATCTCCTTCGCGCAAAACCATATCTTCGTCAGAGCCTGGATTTACCAATGCTTTCTCAAGTTCTATACCTACCGGATAAGTGGAAGAGGCTTCCAGAGTAACCGGAGATACAGAAGCCTTTTCACTTCCTCTGACCGACAAACGTAGCACATCCTTTTTCTGACGCATTTCATCCGCCGTCATTCTGCGTATCAGACGCGCTCCTTTTACATAAGCTTCTTTCGATAGTCCGCCGGCTCTTGCTATCAGACTACTCAGCCTCTCATTGCTTTGGATTAATGTATAATTACCGGTGAAGGCCACTTCGCCTTCAACTGTTACATTGGCCTGTTTACGATATCCCGGACTTCGGCGAATGAAAACGATATCATAGGGTTCCAGTTCAAATCCTTTATCCTCCCCCATCACCAGCCCGTTTTTAAGTTCAACCGCAAAGCTTTTTCCGATAACAGTGGAAGATGATATACTCTTAGGATCTCTAATCCGCCGCGAGACATCGATCCGGACCATAGAAGCAGATTCCAGCAATCCTCCCGCTTTTACAATCAAATCCTGTATGGACGTATTTTTAACATAAGGGAAATCTCCCGGATTCCTTATATCACCATAGATAGATAAAGTACCTTCTTTCTCAATGTCTTTCACACTCGAGATATAAAGAACATCATTTTTCTGTAAACGTAGGTCGGAGACTGCACCAGCCATCATTCTTTTCAAATCGACCGGGATCATTTCATGTGTTAGGTCTTCATGCTCACGTCTCAACAAAGCCCTGTTGAGAAAAGCATCTCCCCGAAGTCCTTCTGCTCTGCTGATCAACTGCCTGACAGTTCCCGTGATACTATCGTCCAATTGATATACGCCGGCACGGTACACAGCACCACGAACTTCAACTTTGTTTGAGAAACGTTGCAATACCGCCTCAACAGACAATTCATCACCGTCTGCCAAAATAAAAGATTGGTAATCATCCTGCCCTACATTGTATATCTGTTTCTCTTTCCCACTCAGACGAAACAGACGTATCGCGTCCCGGTAAGCATCTCCCGTGAAACCTCCCGCATAGCTGAGCAGAGTTGTTATGGTTTCTCCTTTTTTCATTTCATACGCCATCGGACGTTTGACTTTTCCGGAAATACTAACCAAATTCTCATAAGGAGGAATCAAAATGACATCGCCTTCCGATAAACGGATGTCGTCCGTCAACTTTCCTTTCATAATGTAATCATATACATCAATGCAAGTGACCTCTTTTCCACCTCTCACAACACGAATATCACGTAAACTTCCAATACCACTGACCCCACCGGCACGATACAAGGCATGAAATACCGATGCAAATGCCGACAAGCGGTAAGTACCCGGTACCTGTACTTCACCCATGACATTGATCATGATGGTACGGATTCCCCCTAATGATAACTTGATATGAACCGATTTTCCGGAAATAGCGGCATAAATCTTACTGAATTCACGTCTTAAGCTCCGTTCGGCATCCTGTATACTCATTCCATCCAGAAAGATGGGACCTATACCTGCCACGTGAATAGTACCTTCAGGAGAAATAATTTCTCTGACTGTATTTTCGGAAGTGCCCCACACATCGATAATCAATTCGTCTCCGGGTCCTAACACATAATTTTCAGGGGTAGGGATATCCAGGTTAGGTTCAAAAGATAAATTCCGGTCTGTAAATATATTGCGTCCAAAAACTGCAACCTGCTTACCACGGATTATAAAATCCTCTTTTCTATGTTGCTTTGCCCTGCTCCCACCCGCCAATAGAATGAACAGGGCAAATAACAATGCTCCCTTATCATTCACCCTACCGGATATCTTATCAATCAGACAGCCTACTTTTTTTGTGACGCAAAAAAGCGACTGACAAGAAAAACTCGCAGCAACGGTTTGCAACAATATTTCTATACTCATAAAACACAGTTATTAATTAATCATGTAGATTCTAACACAAATAATGAATCCCATAAATTAACACAATCCACATCCATATTTCACTTCTGATAAGGAAGCAGAAACTTGAAACCTCTCCCCCGCAACATGACTTCCGACTCACGCACTTCTTCTACAAACAACCGATGTATCCCTTCTGTTATTTGCGGTTTTTTGGATTCATAACGAAGAATATTCAGATCAACAGAATCACCCTGTATGGGGTTCACAATGGGAGCTAATTTTATATAAGAACTACTATAAGTCACTCCTCCCCCTCCATAAGGACGGGCGCTGTTTGCAATCCACGTACCTACTCCTTTTCTTTTGACCATCATTTTATTATTCAGAATCAAATAATATGAACTTGCATTGGTACTATACCAACCCAAAGTCTCCAGTTCTCCTTCCGGTCTCACTTTAATATGGATGATTTTCTTCTCTTTTGCATCTTCTGAAATAGCGATAACTTGGGCTTCTCCCTCATATTTAGGATTTATCTCAAGCATCCCGGTAGAGCCGTCCCATTTGATATCCATGATATCCGCCGGGTCGTTCTCTTCCAATTTGGTCAGTTCCCCTCCTCCGAAGATACTTACGTATTTACTTTTAAATCCGGGAAGGAACTGAACCGTTGAATGGCTCACTTCCAAGTCGGGAAAGACCACGCTGATTTTCAGCCTTGCACGCTTGTCATGCGAAATGATAGTGGCAAACGTTTCACCTTCCAACAGACCTTTTACCTTAAGCGTGTCCATACTTATATAGGCAGTAGCTATCTGTGCATTTTCTACGTTAACTATGTATTTCCCGTTTCCGCCTGAGAGAAGGAGTCTTTTTTCCGTTTGTTTATTCAACAACAATTCTTCGACCCCCTTCTCTTTTCCTATCCGGATATCGGGAAGTTCTTCTTTTTGTTTTTCACATGCAAAAAAGCAAATAAGGCAAAAAACGATACACAATTGGGTTATTACATTCTTTATCATTGGTTTGTTTCCTGTTTAATTGTATTTTTATTCTTGAATCTTTTCTACACCCAGTTGGGGATATAAAATCTCCCATTCACGACCTTCTCCCTCATCAATATAGATTTCCAGTCGAAACTGTTTGTAAAACCCTCCGAACTCCGGGAACTCTAAAGTATCATCTTTAGGGTTAACTGTTATTCCGTTCAATTTATAAGAGATTCTCGCATCAGGATTGGCCAGTTCATTATAATAGAGCTTTAGGAAACGCCCCTTACAACTCCCGTCAGGAGTGATGGTACGCAGGTAAGGAATCCGATCTTCAGAGTTTTCTGCTTTACTCATTCCTTCCGTCACTCCTTTTCGTTCGGCATATGGTGAAAACTCGTTACCCTTTACTGCTCTTACTTTAACGTGGTGCTCACTTCCCGGCTTAAGCTTTGTCTTCATATATGAATTTCCGGATGTGGTTGTTTCGGTTTTGCCATCAAACATAACTTCCCATCGCATTTCTTCATCCATGACTTTATTCCAAGAGATCTCCATTTCGCTCTGATACGCTTTTATACTCAGATTGCGGGGAGCTTTCGGGACGGAAGATATGTCCGGTCCGTTCCCTTTGAGCACCATCGACATATCGTCGAACAGCATATAGCCCTCCTCCTGATAAACCCGAAGTGTTTTTATGCCCATCCCCATACTATAAACATTCTCCGGAATTGTTACGACACCCTCCGCTTTTTTCCATTCATCTTGAACTGTTCTTACCGAAAGTATTTTCTCTCTACTTTTTATCCTTCCATCTTCATACCACAATAAAGTTACTGCTATTTCAGTGTTTTTTATATTCGTTTTGTACCAGAAAGAGAATGCATATTGTTTTCCCCCTTCTACCGGCGTAGGTTGAGCCAAATAGATAGTTCCTCCGTTAAGCCATATCTTAAGTGCATATGTACCCGGACTCTCGGGACGCCTCTCCTGTACTTGTTCCGGACTAAAGTCGCTTGCTATACGCCAGCCAATGGGTTGTCCCCCATCTCTCCACTCTTCATACCCTCCATTGGGAATGATATTTTCTTTTTGAGCTTTGACTTGGATTGTTGCCGACATGAATATAATTATCGGTAAAAGCAGTTTATGTATCTTTCTCATTTTTCTCCTTATTTTTTAATGTCTTCCAATGAAACTCCAAATATTTTTCCAATGCGAGTTGCCAAATTATGTAACGCCCCTTCGGTTTGCTCTCTTCCCAATAAGCGCTCTTTATCCCATAAACCATCGTTCTTCTCCAGTTCATGCAATAAGTTTCCGGTTTCTTCGTTTGTAATGAATGGCTTTCCTTGCGTATTACGTGCAAATTGTGCAGCATAGATCAACCCGTAAGCTTGGGAGAGAAGGCGGAATGCACGTCTGGGATTCTCTTTTAGATTGGCAAATGTATTAGGACCGACAAGCAGATTCATAGCTCTTGCGGCAACCACCCGCGAAAGCTCTTGTCTGATGGTATCGGCCTGTAGCCTCATTTCATCATATCGAGAAGTCTCCATAAAGGTCCGTCCTTTTACAAATGAGCGGAAGATGCGTAAGTGACAGTCTTTTAAGGCAGGTAAGCCATCGGACTGAGCCAATGTTTTCCAGAAGCTGTAATATCCATAAGCCAGATCCCAATGATGCTCTAACTCTGTATAGTTATGGCCGGGTAAGAGTTGTGTCAGGTCGTTTCGGACAAGTATTTCGTTATTTTCCAATATTTCCTCACCCAGGTGTATATTCAATATTTTGTCCAGATATATCGCCCCCATAACAGCATATTTGTAGACCTCGGCCACGGCAATCCCTTTCTCATCTACATAACAGATATCTGAATCGCCTATATTGTTGCCTACATATCCCGTCGAACCTTTCGCAGCTTCCCTATTCCTATGCTCGTAAGAGGGAATGTTCGCCCCTAAACCCGCAATGCGTGCGGAAGTTTCAAACCAATTGTCGATGTCTCGCAGAATCTTTTCTCTATCGTTCAGATGTGCAGGAGAAGTGGAAACTTCTTTCTGAGGTTTCAGTCCGAATGTCCCTTCATGATAGATACGGCGTGCTTCGTCATAATCTCTTTGAGTACTCATACGCGCTTCATTCATATATTCCGAAAAAATTCGGTCAATGGGAGATTTCAGAAATTCACATTCCAGCACATTTACAGAACTCTCCCCGTTTCTTGAGAATTTGTATGAAGGTTCAGGAAATACCGGAAGTTGGTACGCACTTTCCACTGTTTCATTTATCCCTTCGGTACAAGCTGCGACACTCGTCAGCAGACAGAAAGAGAGTATATATTTCAGTAAGTAATTCATCTTTTTGCTATTTTTTCTTAAGGTAAAATCAAATATTCACAATAAGGATACCTCAGTGGGTTGATCCCTTCCTCATTTTGATATTGCTCTGTTTCCAAACCGGGAATTTCAATCAGTCCGTCGATAGAAACGGCTTTGATACTTGCTTTTATGTTGGAAGACCTGGGTCCCTCCCCGGTAACACACAGATATAAAGGAAATCCCGAATAGACATTAAAAGAGATTTCCAATTTCTCGCCATTATACATTACGTTGGGGATTAACCGGCCTGTATCCTCCCGTGCCACTCCCGCACTCTTCTTTCCACAACTGATTGTCACCAGCTCTTTCTTCTCATTAATATATTTCACTTTGTACTGGGCAATGACATCATTTGTAAGGTTTCCATCCCAACCTTTTTCCTGAAACGAACATATCAGGGTTATCTTATATTGTTCAGCATCATCTGGTGTTTCCGTACCGGGGTATTGGTAACTTTCCAATGCCTGATTAGGATCGCACAATTGCACGAACAGCTCTCCACGCTTGTTTGCAGGTTTCTCTATCTCTTTGGGTGGAAATAGTTTTTCATAATCTTCATTCACTGCGAAATCTTCTTTTACTGTATTGCAACTGCATACGACCAGCAGGCAAATTATCCATATATGTTTCATATTCATTCTGGTTTTTAATATTTAAATTTCATCCCGGATTTCAGCTATTACTCCGGTCTTTTCTCCTTCGGGGGCAAGGTGTCTGCTTACCCAACGCATTGTTTTACTGTAAGGGTCAAATACTTTGACAAGTTCACAAACGAATCTCCCCCCCTCTCTGCGGAAATCATAAAAAGTGTATGTTTCACTATACCGTATACCGGGCCTGAAAGTCAAGCCGTCAGCTGTACCTACATATCCCGATCCCAAGCCTTTCACCTTATTCCCAAGCCATCCCTGAGGAGCAAAGTAATCTATGGCAAGAAACAGACGATAGCGTTGATATACTTCCAGTGGTTGTTTCGTATTTCCATCCGTGCTATAAGTGGCATTCATACGCATGTCGCTTCGAAAATAAACCCGGTCAGCCTTACGGATACTTAGTTGAGGATTTTTCATCTTCTCAAAGAACAGCTTATTGTCATATGACTTTCTGATATCCTCCTGCCAACTTTCATCACTCTTCAGTTTTGTAAATACAATATACTCCCGTGCAGGCTCTATATATGAGGATGTTTTAAATATCAGATTTCCATCAATATCTTTTCCTGTATAAAGAAAATCCGAAGAACCGGTGAACCGGTCGTTCACCAAAGAGTGCAGATAGTTATAAGTAGTGAAACTCAGTTGTGTGAATGTATTTTGGCTCACTTCAAACTCACTTTGCCGAACTTCCTGCAAACTCTGCTCGGTATAATCGGCCACAGCCTCTACAATTCCATTGTCAGAGAACCTCATCAGGAAGCAGTGTCCGCCATATCCATATTTATACTTTTCTTCGAATATCCCTTTGGGAAGAGTTATCAATTCGTTCACGTTCGTAAACAGCAGAGAGTCTGTTCGGGGGAAGTAGGTGACAGACCATCCGTAAGGGGCGTTTATAAGCTCCTTTCTCAGCTCGCTAATATGTTTCGCGTTCCGTTCAGAAGGAGATAAGTCGAAGATTTCTTCATCCTTACATGAAAAGAAAACCATTATCAGAATCAGTATTCGAAATCCTGTTTTCATG
Source organism: Bacteroides sp. 11BF (assembly GCF_019633765.1). Taxonomy (NCBI): domain Bacteria; kingdom Pseudomonadati; phylum Bacteroidota; class Bacteroidia; order Bacteroidales; family Bacteroidaceae; genus Bacteroides; species Bacteroides sp. 11BF. The sequence goes on along the minus strand of NZ_JAFKPJ010000007.1, from coordinate 217,872 downwards.
CTTTTTATTTTTGTTTAGTAAATGCTTTTAATTGCTTTATACTTCTCAGTTGAAGATAATTAAGCGAAATCTTAATTTCTTTATTGAAGTAATCTTCTACCAATTTTTGCTTTTCTGTCAACTCTTTGTATGCCTGGACAGCTTGTTCATTATATGCATTTTGGAGGTCCTGATCCGAGCCGGCTGTATAAGGAGTTTTTGCTTCAGTCAAGGCTTTAAGTATATCTTTGGGGGTATGTGTCAGCTTTGAACTGATAATTTCCGCAAAGTCCTTTTCGGGCGAGAGAAGAGAATGGTAGGTAAAAAAGCCTTTTCTATTGGCATATCTGGCCAAAACGAACACTCTACGTCCATGCGTCTCTCCTTTGAAGACCCATGCAATGGGGGTGGTCGATTCGATATATTTATTTCTACTTATGGATAGGAATCTGCTTCTGTCGTAAGGGAAAAGCTCCATAAGACGTCTGGCAAACTGGTGATGTACACTTCGCATTAAGACAAAAACTTTATCTTCATCTTTAGGATCGAACTCGTTGATGTTGTACAGAAACATCTCATTAGTTGTCGCCTCGGGATTGTCTAATAATTCCATCCCGTTTCCATCTACATTTCTTCCTCCGTACATATATATTTTAAGAGGATTCTTTCCCAATAAGAACTTTTCTCCTCCCAAATCGGGGCTTGTGTAGAGATCAATCCATAAGGCCTTGATAGCCTTGAGCACACTTTTTACATTAGCGACTTCGGGAGGATAGATATAGCTCCCGTTTTGCACTACATTTTTGTCCCACCGATATTCCACCTCGATGCCGTAAGGGAGGGTGAATGTATCCAATATCCATTTGTCCAACTCTGTTTTTTCATGCTCTACCGCACCCGCTTCCACTACACTCCGATCAGATAAGGGTGCTTCCTTCTCACAGCCTGCCAATAGGAAAGAGGTAACGAGAAAATACAGACTTCTCCGGATAAAGTATCTGAATTTCACTTTTTTGATTATTGTTTTCATACGCTCGGTTTTGTTGTTTAATTATCTTTTAGAATACTTTATCGGGGATTAGGAACCAATCCCCGGTTAACTGCTTCTGTCGGAATTTGCAGAAGCTTTCTGGAATCTTCTTTTTCCAGTTGTCTGTAAAACTTATACTTCGATGTACGTTTGACCGATATATAAAAACGGCGAATGTCAAACCACCTCAGACCTTCGTGCAGGAATTCCTGTCTTCTAAAACCTAAAAAGATTTTTATCAGCGCCAACTGATTGATACTCATTCCATAGAATGGAGTATAAGTCTGGTAATTGTCGCTACTTGTCTGCGTATAAGCCGAACGGTTGCAAGAAGGGTACACTCCATACTTGGCAGATAAGTAGACCAACAAATCATCTATTGCTTTATCATACTCTCCAAGCATGGCATACGCTTCCATCCGGTTGAGCATAACTTCGTCGGTAGAGAATAAAACATTGGTAACATACAGCCCTCTGGGACGTATACCTGTATAACCGGATAATGACAGTTCATCGAATTTTGCTATATATTGTCCGTCGTCTATACGTCCATCATTATAGTTGAACAGAAAGTACGGCTGCATCTTCATTTTCCGGAAATTAAAACATCCGTCTATTCCGTGTTGATTATACACCTTTTCGGCACTTTGGGTTGTTACTCCATATTTTTCTGAGGGGATATTACGTGCTACTCTTGATTCTGTGGTAGTTAACAATAAATTGGCTGGTTCATCAACACTTGCATACCGAATATAGAGATACTTATTATTGGAGTTAAATTCCTTTTTATACTTCTGCCAGTTTCTTAAGACAGGCTTTGGATCGACACCAAGTACATAATCAGAATATGAGACCACCCGGTCCCATTCTCCCTTAATCAGATAAAAGCGCGAAGCAAAAGCATAGGCCGCTTTCTTATTGAAATGAAATTTAGGCTTGATGTAATAAGCATCATCCACCAACGAAAGACCCAGTTTCATATCTTTTTCAATCTTTTCATACACCTCCTTCACCGTTCCGCGCTCATAGTCTACCAGTGCATTTTTTTCAGGTCGACTTAAATAAGGTATGCCCGGGGCTGTTGCCGATTTGGCGGTTCCGTAAGGCTCGGCCCAGATATTTATCAACATGAAATGCAGATAAGCACGCAAGAGAAACGCTTCTCCATACAACGCTTTTACCCGATCGGTTTTAGGGTATTTACCGAGTAACTCTAATGCCTGATTGGCTTGAGCGATTCCGGCATAACATGCATTCCAATAATTCAGCGGAGTATCTAAATCTTCCTGATCGTAGTCTTCCCAATAATACATCGCTTCGTTCAACCGCGAATGAATGCCGTTTACCCTTTCTTCCACATTATCCGTACGTGCTTCCAGGAAAGCAAAATAACTGGCTTCGGGATAGGCTCCGGTAAGGAGCTCGGCTATTTTGTCCTCGCTGTCTATTTGTACATCAAGGGTAGAATCCGGATTTGTTTCCAGATAGTCCTGACACGCCGTCAGCAGAAGGATCATGATACTTAAAAAGATTGTCTTCTTCATTTTTGTCCAATTAAAATTCAACATTCAATGTCATCGTATATTGTTTGGGAGTAGGTAGTGAAACTCCCCCTGATCTATAAAACTCAGGGTCTTGCCCGTTTAGTTTCTTATCCGAATAGATCAGGAATGGATTCGTCACGTTTACCTTTACATTCATCTGCTTGATTTTGAGAAAGGAAAGGACTCTTTGAGGCAGACGATATCCCAACGAGATGTTTTTCATACGCACGAAACTGCCATCGGCCACCCTATTTTGTGAATAGTTATAGGTGTTATAAGCTTTTTCGATATTTTCTTTTCCGATATTCCGTATCAGATCCTGTGAAGGAATAACGGGAATATTTGTTTTCCACTCATCACCGGGGTTCAACCAGCGGTTGTAGTACTCTTTGGAAAATACATTAAGGTCGGCAAATGCCGGATCAAACGACGGGTTCAGCCGAATCTTATTACCTGCTTGCATGGTAACGAAGCACGATAATTCCCAGTTTTTATACTTAAAGGTATTGGCAATACCTCCTATATAACTCGGTTCAATAGGTCCGTGGTAAATAAGGTACGACTTTGAATGCTGGGCATCCAGAAAGTCTGCTCCTGATATTTCACTGTTCACTCCCTTGTTGGAAGGATAAAGTCCGAAATCGAAAGTAGGCAGACCATCACTGTTAAGCCCCTGAAAATTGAAAGAAAACAGAGATCCACGTGGAAAACCGACAATGTTGCCACGTCCGGTTCCGGCCACCATATCGAAGGTGTTAGGGGTATTCAGCAACCGGGTAATCTTCTGTTTCATTCCGCTGATAGTAAATGTGGTAGACCAACTGAATTTCTCACTCAATATATTTTGGGTCTGTACCGCCAACTCCACTCCGCGCGTACGCATATCCCCGAAATTAGCATATTTGTAATACTGTCCTCCCACACCGGAAGTACGGATAAGATCTATCAGATCGAACGAATTGCGTTGGTACACATCAAATGTTGCACTAATGCGATTGTTGAACAGTCCAAGTTCAAGACCGAAGTTCAACTCATACATTTTTTCCCACGTCAGATCACGATTTTCCAAATGTAAAATACGCAACGCATTCTCCCTGTCTTTCAGAAGAGTACGGTTGACTATAAGATGGTTGAAAACCGCAGTAGAGTTAATAGCTTGTTCATTCATTTTGGCAGTTAGTCCATAACTTGCACGCAGGGCGAGTCTTGAAATGGTAGAGTATTTTTTCATATACTCCTCCTGATCCAGATTCCATTTGGCTCCGATATTCCAAGTCGGCAACCAGCGAGAACGACTATATTTACCCGCAGTGTTGGATCCTTCATAATTGAATACCCCATTGAAAATGTATTTTCCGGCATAACCGTAAGTAGCGCTGCCTGATAGCGTCATTCCCCTTTCATAACGTTCGGTTAGAGAAAAATAGGTATCTCCTTCATTGGTCAACTTTTCAAAAACCAAGGGGTTGGAAAAAACCTGATTCCCTCTATCATACTGTATCCCATAACCTTGAAAGGGATTGATGCTGCGATCGGCATATCGTATTTCAGTAAATCCGAAAGCGCGTATATTATGCTCGCCCAGTTGCTTATTATAATCCAAAGCCAGACGTCCCAAATAACTTCGCAAAGAAGTTTCCGTTTTATTGAATATACCTCCATGTGTCAATGCCACCCGGGGCAGTTGCATCGGATCATCTTTATTCTTCAACAGATAAATGTTTTCCCGGGCTACATAGGGAGTCTCGTTGGCACGAAAAGCCTGTATCACATTAGATCCTTCAGTTATAAAATGCGAACTTTTGGTAACCGCATGACGTATCGTAGCCAATCCTTTTACTTCAATGTTGTTATTAAGCCTGTATGAGAGTTCGCCCTGCAATTTGAGATCCAACACTTCGGTTTTAAGGTAATTGTTTTCAAATTCATTCAGGATGTTGAACGGAGCCCAGTTGTTCCGATAGTACTCTCGTTCGCCATCCGCATTATGAGGACGTAAAGTGCGGCTCGTACTTAAAGCATAGCTAAAAGGATTAATATCGAAATCACGTTCGAATGTTCCGATAACAGTATTTTTACGTTGCGAAATCGTTCCCGGCGAGTTTTGGTTGCGCAGATTTCCTTGTGCGGATATAGTAACCTTTATCTTGTCCTCGTTCCAGTAGAAAGAGTTCTTGATATTGGCAGTAATCCTTTTAACATTGTCAGCCAGTGTCCATCCCCTGTCATCATAAAAGCCGATAGAAGCATACATAGCAGAATTCTCTCCTCCTCCGGAAAAAGTCACCGTATGTGTATGGATAGGCTTATATGTAAACAACTCTTTAAACCAATCAGTGTTAGCATACTCTCTTGCGCGCATAAACGTCCGTTTAGCATCATCCGTATTCTCCAGATAATATCGCCCGGTAGTCGGATCAACTGTATTGAGTGCTTTATACATTTGATAATACACTCCACTGCGACGCCCATATAGTGTATTTTGCAAAGAGAAATATCCCTTTCTGTCCATCTCCTGATAAATAGACATACTCTCCTGAGAATTGAGCAGATCGAAATTCGTATAGGAAGGAATAGAGCGCATACTTAGTTCGTATGAATAAGAAAATCTGTTCGGCGAATTCCTTTGACCGGATCGAGTGGTGATTACGATCACTCCATTCAATGCTCTGGCACCATAGATCGAAGTTGCCGAAGCATCTTTCAATACCTGTATATCTTCAATATCAGATGCATTCAGCCCGGCAACAGCCGAACTGATGAGGGTTACAGCATCACCCGAAGCCAGCTGGTCAAGTGTAAGCGAGACAAGATCTTCGTATACTGCTCCGTCTATAACCCATAGAGGCTGTACATTCCCCATTATGGAAGCACCGCCCCGTATATTGATCCGGGGTGCCGCACCGAAACTTCCTGTTACATTCTGTATGGAAAGTCCCGCGATACGTCCTTCGAGCATGCGCGATACATCCGATATACCGTTTAGCTTGATTTCATCCAGTTTTACCGAAGCTGCCGCCCCTGTAAAAACCCTGTTTTTAATCTGTTGATAGCCGGTGACCACCACTCCCTCTATCTCTTGTACATCGTCTTGAAGTATTATATTCATTATACCGGACGTGATTTTGACTACCCGGGTTTTCATTCCCACGAAACTCACTTTCAGCATCTGCCCTTTCCGAACTTTAAGGGAGAACTTCCCTTCCACGTTTGTAATAACCCCTCGTGCTGTTCCTTCCACTACCACCGTAGCTCCCGGCAGAAATTCTCCAGTTGTAGAACGTACTGTACCTTTTATCTCTGCCGGCTCCTGTGCCAGACAAATCTGAGAAAAGATTGCCAGCAGCAAACTACTAATTACAATTTTTATAATCGATGTTGCATTCATTGTTATTTATTCTTTTTGTTGTTTATCACAATTGAATTTTAATATCAGAACTGTACATTAGCTCCTGCATAGATTCCAAAAGGATGTCCTGCTCTCAGACCCGCAGGATGGCGGGATGTAAGGTAAACCCTATTGGTCAGGTTGATCGCGTTTAACCTGAGCGTCAGATATTTATTTACAAGTACATTGACCGAAGCGTCGAGTATAAGGTTCGCCGGAACTTTCTCTCTCTCCGCAATTGTTCCCTGCCCGGGTGAGGTGCGCATGTCACTGTTATAGCGTGCACCTATATTTGCGTAGAACCATTTATATTCTATCCCCAATTGCATGTTCAGAGCGTGTTTGAAAATATAAGGTATTTCATCACCTCTAACTACATTACCCCATGAGTGGCTTTCGAACGAGTTCCTCATTTCCGTATCCGTATAAGTATATGATAACTGCAAAGGCAATCTTAGGCTACAAGTATGAGGCAGAGGCTGATATTGCACCAGAAACTCCGCACCTTTTACCCGGGCCTCTCCCACGTTGAACTGCTCAAGCGTTCCGGATCCGCCCGAAGCGGCCAGATCGCTTCCCAGCATATTACTGTAATTGTTGTAGAAGCCTATTAGCTCTGCTTTGAATTTCCCGATAGAAACACGTGTGCCCAATTCCATATTCACACTGCTTTCAGGCTTTTGATATAATTCCGCGCTTGGAGGAGCAAACCCTTTGTGGATCCCGAAGAAAACAGAAGCGGCCGGAAGCAATTGATAGTGTACGCCTATTCCTGGAATCAGTACACGTGCATGGTTCGGGGTCTCAATACGTACTTTACCCGAACGCGCCAAATCTTCTTTCGTATAGTCTTTTTTCAATAAATCTATGTCCTCGTATCGTAACCCGGCAGTAATAGTCCACACGTTATATCTTAATTTGGCAAGCAGGTAACTGGCTAAAGCGTTGGCAGAAGTAACACGGTTGGCATTTGTACCGTGAATACCTTCCATGAATAGTACCATCTTCTTATTTTTCATTGAGTAAGAGTCATCCCATTGAAAACGATCTTCCTCATCGGCATGATAACGAAGCCCGAACTCCAGGTCGAAGAAGAACTCTTTCACGTTGAAACGGTATTCAGCTCTGGTTTGTATACCTCTGGAACGATAAGTTCTGTTATTGGCTCTTACCAATAAGGCCTCACCCTCCCGGTCTGTTTTTCCTGTTAGAATATCAAAATAGCGGATATTAGTTTCCGGGTCTATAAGTACATCGGCGACGGATATTTTCTCTTTCGAGGTGATTCCTGCACGCACATCATTTAGTTTGTACCAATTCCGGTGAAAATAGTTATAGTATGCGTTGGTAGTTACTTTCAATTTGTTGGAAAAAGTCAGAAGATAAGTAGCAACCCACTGCTGATGATCAGTTTTAAGTTTATCCATTTGCGAACCTGCATACCGGAGAAAAGGAGTTTTCTTAAAATCATCTGCGGAAAGCCCCACATAAGTTTCATCCGAATTTTCGCCTGCATATCCGAATTTCAGTTCCAAAGCATGATTCACTCCCCTTACTTTATCCGTTTTTACCACCATTTTGGCTATAATGTCATTTCTTTTAAATCCTTCGGCTGCATAATCTTCGTATCTCTTGAAACCATCCGATTGATAACGCAGATATTCCACCATATATCCAAAATGTTTCCAGTTACTTCCGATAGCTGCATGCGATTTAAACGTATTCTTACTTCCATAAGAAATGTTTGCTTTGCCGGAAAAGTTGTTCGGAATAGGAGTCGATACCAGATTAATGGCTCCTCCCGTAGTGAACGGGCCGTATTGTACCTGACTACTCCCTTTCAGTACCTCAATAGCTTCCATTCGGGCAACATTTGGAAAATAATAAGCCGCCGGAGCAGAATAAGGAGCCGGTGCCGCCAGTACACCGTCCTCCATAATAGAGATACGCTCACTTCGCTCGGCCTTCGTTCCTCTCAAACTAATGTTCGGACGAAGCCCGAAACCGTCTTCTTCATACATATTAACTCCCGGAACGGCTTTCAGCATGCGGTTGATATCCGTATATCCAAGCTTGCGAATTTCCTCGGGCGAGATATAATATGCCGAGCCTGTACGGTTTCTTGCTTTAAACTTGCTTCCAAGTATTTGTTGGGATGATACTACTACCTCTTGTAACTGGTAGATGGAGTCACTCTTCACCTGCTGTTCCTGTGAGTATATAGCTGAATATCCCAAAGAAAAGAGGATGATAAATAAAGGTTTTCTATTTGTCATATTAATAAAATTGTAACACTGTCAGGGGGCTTCTATTAGATTTACCTCCACAAGAGATGCGCTTTGCAGAAATCAAGCTACGAATAGCGGTATAACCTGCTTACTTAACACCCATATCGACTCTTTTAGAAAAGCTGTAGTGCCTGCATGGATAGGAAAAAAAGGAAAGCAAAACTCTAATGTTTGTTAGGGTATAGAAACTGTATTCCTTAATCTAGTTTAGTTGTTTGTTTAATTACGGCGGCAAAGATAAAGACACTAAATTTAACCCACAATCACTATATTTAGGTATTTGCACCAAATCGAAATTTTTCCTAACATTACATAAAACAGATTGCTTACACACAGAGTATGAGCATGATATGGTATTAAACTTATAAAGTTACCAAAGGAGTAAGATAACAGTCCATTAAGTAATATTTATGTGTTCCACCGGATCCCAGCAAATTAAACTTGCAGTTAAAGCCGGCTTTTATCAGTCATCCCTCAAACAGGATGTCAGGAGTATGTCATGAGAACAAGTTTTGTATCATTTCTCACAGTATAGTTCTTAACTGCATTCTTATTTTCCAGTGACACTTTTCGACTTCAGAATTAATATGTCCGAATGGAGCAAAGCACTAAAAAAGACCAAAGACTTAAAGTGATCAAAAGTATTTAAATGAAACAGGAAATTGAAACCGAAGCCATCAAGAAACCCAAGCAAAGAAAGAGTTTACCCCCCAACTAACTGTATTACAAAATATCACTAAAATAAAAAGGCCGGAATAGAATAAGCATCTAATCCAGCCTTTATATGATTTTCCGGTATATATATCAGTAACCCAAATCGGAAGCATCGATCCGTTTACTTTCTGTTCTCAATTTACTGGGAGTCATTCCAAATAATCTCTTACAGTAAGAAGTGAAATGAGCTTGTGAATTGAAATCAAAATCCATTGCGATCTCTTGAAAAGGAGTATCAGACTCACTTATTTTTTCTCTGATCAACTCCGCTTTCTTTTTTTGCATCCATTGGTAAGGACTTTCTTTAAAACAATCCCGGAACTTACGATTAAAAGAGCGCTCAGAAGTACAGTACAAACCTGCAAATTCCTTCACACTCTTTACTTTCCTATAATTATCCATTACAAAATCTTCAAAATGTCCTGCATGACCTAAGATAGAAGAAAAAAAAGTAAATAATTCTTTCTTCGTATAATACCCTCTCAAAACCAACAAGACCTCTTGCTGTTTGATAAGATGCATATGTTTACATTGCATTTTGGCATATAAATATGCAACGATGGAATCCAAAACAGCCAGTAAAGGAGCTCTTATAGGAAGTACACACATCTCTTCTTTCTTTTTCTCATAAGAAGAGAGAGAATTTATATAAACTTTATCACACACTCTAATGTCTTTATTCCAAAACAACAAGAGACATTTTGCATCATATATGACTTCGATTTTATTATCCACATGCTGTGGGATAAGAAGCATTTCATCTTTCTCAACATGTACATTCTGATATTCACCACTATCGATAGACACCTCTCCATCAAGGAGGAAAAAAATACAAGGAGAAGCACTATTATCTATTTGACTTACATTATCTTTTTCTAAATTATAACAAACAAAACCTGTATTAACATCTACTTGATAGTTCATGCATGACAGATGTTCTTTAAAATAAAGTAATTTCATAATATTATTTTATTAAACATACAAAATTAAACTATTAGCGGTCATTTATCACAGAATAAAATTTTATACAAATCCGCCAACTATCTCTACATTTATTCATAAGATAATCTTTTTAAGCATTTCTTTTTATGAAGTTTAAAGAGTTACCAACTCTTAAGCCAGATGATGATTAATTCTTTAACATTCTATTATTTCTTCGAATCTTTTCATTCTACATCAAAACAACGGAACAAAAAAGGCAACAAAAACAAAATTGTTCTTGCCGCCTTTATGTTTTATGAAAAATTAATATAGCTCATTATTCTTCATTTGTTAACCAACCCCAGTAATCTGAATTCGTCACTCTCTCAATAGACACTTTTCTATCACCCATTCTGACTTTATCCGGACCTGAAGCCGGCACCGAACTGGCATGATACCCGACTCCCCGCCATTTCAACATATGCTGAGGCACTTGTCGTTTCAACAACGCACGATACACAGCTTTTGCACGACGTTTTGACAAATCCATATTATAATTATCACTTCCTCTTGCGTCTGTATATCCGGTTATCAAGAAATTGTTATCCGGATAGCTTTTCAACAGATCTGCAATTTTATCCAAAGTGAGTTCAGATTCGGAAGTAACCACATCCTTATCAAACGCAAAATGAATGTTATCGAACAGATCGCAGATATGACTTTCTACCACAGTCGGTACTTCAACTCTCTTTTCAACAATCCGTTCTACAATCCTATCAACCGGACGATCTATGTACTGTACAACCGGTATGGGACGTTTTGTACTTCCACCCCAACGGAACATAACACGCATCGAAGCCTGAACAAAGCGCGTTTGATTTTTATCGACAGGCATTATGTATTCTCCCTGTAATCCTATTCCCCAATGATCATTAAACCAAGCTTGTACCCCGGCTCCAAAGGATAAGGGGAAATAGGATTGTTTAGATCCTATTGTCTCTCTATTCCAAGGATTTGATGATGTCCACTTTGCTTCTCCTATAGGATCATTCCCAAACTTACCCGCATTAATTGCATGAAAATCATGATGAAGGTAGTTAACACCTATACGTAAATAAGGTTCTACATATTTTGATTTAAACAATGGAGTAAATCGAAATTGAAGTCCCGGACCGGCCATATACATGAAATCGTATTTACGCCCGCCTGTTTCAACTTGATTTCTTGCTAAACCCAATGTTCCCTGCAAATCAATGTAAAACCAGGGGTTCAGTTCACGAGCAGCATACAGTTGGATACCACCAAAAAGATGATCGATATTCATCCGATACAAATAGTCACCATCTATTTGGCGGAAATCGGAGAAGGTCACTCTATCCCAGTTGATAAGAGCCCCACCAGCCCCCACCTCCCAAGCTTTGGTTCTATATTCCGGTCTCTCCACTTTATCGTTTTGAGCATAAGTATAGAAGGGAAAGACAGTAAAAGCCAATGCTCCTATAAAAAGTCTATTTATTATTACACTGAAATTCATCTTGCTTATATTTTATTTATCTTTATAAGTTACACTAATTGCAGGCATATTTTTATATGTATTTTCAACATAATATGTACCATCATCTACTTTCTTCTTGAGAACTCCTAAAGATACACCACTGCTAGAGTTAGAGTAGATGAAAGCACTGTTCGCTCCCACTGAATAGATTGTAGCTCCCAGATACGGACTAAGGGCAGCATACTCAGGTTTCTTATAACTCGACTTATTATGTTCGCTTGTAGCTGTTTGCACTCCCAATGGAGAGGTATATGTAAACTTAACATAACAAAGTAAAAGTCCCTTCGCCTCTTCCGGAGTATAAAATACTGGTTCAATGTAATCTATTCCGTTCGGTTTCACTGTTTTTACCAATTCACGCTTAGATATGATATTGAAATCAATAGTCGAAAAGTCAAACTCCCCCTGAGCTCGATTTAAGAATACATTATCTCCACTTTCAGCAGATGCCTTAGTCAAAACTAATGTTTTAAGTGTAGGAGGTATCTGGTAAGGTGCCATTTTACATACTCCATTCCAATAAATCGTTTCTCCATAATAAGGGGTATCTTTTACTATTGAGAAATAGTTATCTTTTCCATCCCAAAAGTCAGTTATTCCATTTTTTATATCGGCAGGGTTCTCTTTAACATATCTATTAGGATTAATAGACATTGATGTACTGCTCATATTAGGTGTAGTACTTTCTATTTTTTTCGTTTTATCAAGAGATGTCGGATCTTCCGGATTTGTAACCTGGTATGCCGTAAATCCGGCATTTACATTAGGTAAATAGCTGGGAAGAGTTTTCCATTCTGCACCAGGATCTGTCTTTCTCTCTACTCTAAACTGCAGGTTATGTTCATAATCAAGAAATGGAGAGGTGGCAATATAAATCATTCTAATCTGCATTCTGTTAGGGACATAAGTGTTTTCTGCAGATTCCTTTGTCACATTATTAATAGTTACCTCCTTAACTTTTCCCCATCGAGCATCCACATCATCAATCTGAGGAAGATCTTCTTTCGGAATAATAAACTCCCCCTCCTCATTGGCTGTGTAGGTTTTAGTCGCATCCAAGCCGGGGATTCCCTTAACTACAGCCTTTGGAGCCTTATTACCAGATTCATCATACACACGATAAGCTACTCCTCCATCGGTTGTACGGACATACTCGCCAAATTCTTGCTGCGAATAAAGCGCAATTACGTTAGGTACTCCTTTAATAATAGTAACTTCAGCACCCGGTTTGCCTGGAATACCGGGTTTTCCATCCTTACCGTCCGCACCATCTTTGCCATCCGCACCTCTCAAAAACTCCCAAAAATCACTCAAAGAGGTTTTACCACAATCCCAATCCAAAGACGGATTATGGGGATCTTTCACTTTAGGCCCAGTATTATTACAACCGGCCTCAACACTCTCTACCCACAATTCATAAGCGCTCTTTCCGTTAGCACCATCCTTTCCATTGCTACCATCCTTTCCATCGGCACCATCTTTTCCATTAGTACCATCTTTGCCATTAGTACCGTCTTTGCCGTCAACACCATCTTTACCATATGCACGAATACCGGTATCTTTCCCATTAATATACCAGTTTCCATTAGTACCGATCATTACCTCTGGCGATCTTCCATCTTTACCTATCGCAGCCTTTCCGGTATCTTTCCCATTGATTACCCAGTTTCCATTTTCTCCAATTGTAATAGTAGGTGTTGTTCCCGCAACTCCTTCTTCACCTCTGGAGGGTCTTCCTGTATCTACCCCATCAATCAGCCAGTTACCATTATCCCCAATGGTAACAATCGGTGGAACAGCATCTTCACCATTTCGTCCGTCCCTGCCCTGTGCGCGTATTCCAGTGTCCTTATTACCAATCCACCAATTCATATTATCTCCGATATGAGGTGTCTGGCCATTCTCACCACTCGCTCCTGTCAGATAATACCAAAAATCTCTAAGATTATTTTGAGATACGGGCCATTTACTTCCCGGACGGTGAGGATTATCTAAAGTACCTGTAGCTACATCCTCTCTCCAAAGTTCAAAAGCATTTTTTCCATCCAGACCGTCTTTACCTTTTAAGTACTTAAAAAAATCAGTTATCTCAGTCTCTTGTTTAGGCCAGGATATCACTCCATTCTCTACATTCTCTTTCCAGAATTCGTAAGCCGACATTCCTCTATCACCTTTAGGACCTTTGGGCATCGTAATATCCACTTCTGTGCAAGCCCACCCTAAAATAATGGTTAAGATATAAACCATTAAATGTAATAATTTAGCATTGTTCATTTTGTTTATCAATAAAATATATAAAATAATTATATAAACGACAGTTGACAATACAGATATGGGGATAAAAAGTCATATTATCAGAACTGCGTTTAATAAGTACGTACTTTCTGATGCAAAAGTAATATCTTATAAACTCTTATATTTATATAAAAAAGAACACTATTTATATGTATCAGACAATTTCAGAATACCGGCACTATAATTGGCTAACTATTAAATAGCCGCAATGCATCCTGAGGAAAACAGAAGTAACATAAATCCCTATACAACAAATAAATACAATCTATAGGCAAACTATTACTTCCTATAAACCGACGAAAACAACATATGATTTCCATCCCCGAAAGTTATATCACAAAGCCCTTTTAGGGAAAATATAAAGGAGCTATCGTCGCCAACAGAAATCGGTCAAATGAAGCAATACCCCCTATTTATACTATTCTAATAGAATTGGGTGGTTTGTTATATACCAGAAGAAAACATGAAAAAGGCACACGACCAATAATGTCAGAATAAAAGATAAAAACGATTAATGCAAGGCAAACTGAAACTGGTAGATAAAATCCTAAGAAATGAGGATTGCCCGCTCTGGAAACATGGTCTACCTTTGCCGCAAATTCTAAAAATATGATAAGAAAACTATTTTTCCTCCTACCCTTTTCTACAATGGTTTCAGCTAATGAACCCGATACGGTATTGGTTAAGCCTATCAATCTGGATGAAGTAACGATAGTAGGTTTTAAACAGAACAGTCCCAATCGTGAACCACTTTCTATTTCTACCTTAGATAATCACTTCCTTAAAGAAAATGAAATATCGGGAGCTAAAGACTTAAGCTCCTTACTGCCTAATTTCTATATGCCCGATTATGGATCTAAACAAAACTCTCCGGTTTATATCCGAGGCATAGGAGCAAAAAAGGATGCTCCATCGGTGGGGTTTTATGTCGATGGAATTCCCCATTTTGAAACCTCAGCTTTCGATGTTGACTTGTCGGACATAAGTAGTATAGAGGTGTTTCGCGGGCCACAAGGCACCCTCTACGGACGTAACTCCATCGGTGGAATTATCAATATATACACCCATTCACCCCTTGATTATCAAGGTACACGTTTTCGCTTAGGATATGGCAGTTACAATGATATTCGATTGATGGCTTCAAACCATACAAAGGTAAACGAACAACTGGGCTTATCCATTAGCGGCAATTACCACCACAATGATGGCTTTTTTACAAACCTATATACCCATAAGAAAGCGGACAAGCTTGATAATGGAGCAGGACGAATCGGACTGATATGGAAACCTGCAGCCCATTGGACCACCCGTTTCATAACTTCCTACGAGTATTCGAATCAGGGAGGATATCCATACGGATTGTACAATGCCGATAACGGAACAACAGAAGCCGTAAACTACAATGATGAAGGACTGTATCGACGAAATCTGTTGACTTCCGGGGTTAATGTACGCTACGATGGTTCCCGCATTAGTTTCAACAGCCAAACCTCCTATCAATATATACAAGATAAAATGGGGATTGATCAAGATTTCTCGCCCCGCAATATATTCTACGGGCAAAACCGGATACGACAGCATATGTATTGCCAGGAGTTTACAGCAAAATCTGTCAATAACAGTCGTTATCACTGGATAACGGGGCTTTTTGCTTTCCGGCAAACGGTAGATAGGAAAGTTGACCTCAGTCGTTTTACAGATACCACCCGGCATCTTACTAATAGTGAGATCCCCACTCAAGGGATTGCTTTTTATCATCAATCCACACTCGATCTGTTCCAAGGTTTGTCCTGCTCTGTGGGTTTACGTTACGATTATGAACAGGCCCGATACGATTTTTCCAAAGTGCAACAGCCGTTGGATGGTAAGGGAGAAACAAAATCTCTCGGACAATTCGACAGATCCCTTCACTTCAGCCAGTTTACTCCCAAGTTCAGCTTGCAATATCTCTCATCCCACAATCAATTGCTTTACGCTTCCGTATCCAGAGGATATAAAACCGGAGGATTTAATGTTTCTTTCCTCAACGATGACGAGTATATCTATTCACCCGAATATAACTGGAACTACGAAATAGGCGCCAAGCTATCTTTCCTGAATGGTCGACTGACAACCGACTTAGGATTGTTCTATATAGATTGGCGCAACCAGCAGATAACCAATACTATTCCGGCTGTAGGTAATATAATCCGAAACGCCGGTCGCTCTCGCAATAAAGGCGTCGAAATAAGTTTGCAGGCTCGTCCGGTAAATTCATTGGTCGTACATATGAATTATGGATATACAGATGCCCGATTTGTTCACTATAAGAAAGAAGAACGTGGCACCCTAAAAGATTATGGTGGTAATTACCTGCCTATGGTCCCCTGTCACACCTTCTCTTTAACAGCCGGATATACATTCTACAACATCTGCTCCTGGATCGACCGCCTTACACTCAATGGTGGCGTATCGGCAACAGGCCCAATCTATTGGTACGAAGACAACCAAGCCAAACAAAACCTGTATGCACTGGTCAATCTGAAAATTGGTGCGAGTAAAGGAAACTTTACGTGGGAAGTCTGGAGCAAAAACCTCACCAATACCGACTATCTGAGCTACTACTTCGTGACAAGCAAAGCCTATGCGCAAAAAGGAAAACCCATCACCCTGGGGACATCTGTCAGCGTCCGTCTTTAATCAAGCAACATCAAAAAATGGAAATAAACAGATTTTTCCCACTATCCCAGAAGACACTGAACCTTGGTACGTTTTTCTGTCTATATATCGCACAGGCCATCCCGATGAGTTTCTTCTCTACTGCCATACAAGTATTGATGAGACAGGCTGATTACTCTCTTTCGTCCATCGCCTTATTACAGCTTATCAAACTTCCATGGATATTGAAGTTTCTTTGGGCACCACTCATCGACCGGCATTGCATCACCATGAAAGACTATAAACGCTGTATCATTTCATCCGAAATAGTATATGCTTTACTGATCCTTTTAGTAGGGCTACTCGACATCCAGACAGACCTTTACCTCATTATCGGATTGGTGTTTCTATCACTTGTAGCTTCAGCTACACAAGATATAGCCACAGACACACTTGCTGTACTTTCTTTTGACAAGCGGGATAAAAGTTTGGTCAACAGTATGCAATCAATGGGTAGCTTCGGAGGTACATTAATAGGAACGGGCGTCCTGCTTCTTGTTCTCCAACACTATGGCTGGCATGCAGTGATACCGTGCTTATGCATTTTCGTACTATTGGCAGTTATCCCGTTACTGAAGAATAAGCGCATGAAAATGACTGTCAAGGAATCTGCAAAGCGAGCACGACTTACCGATTTTATATGGTTCTTTGCCCGTCGCAGTATCTGGAAACAAATAGGATTTCTACTACTTTACTACGCCAGCATTATCGGCATTTTATCGGTACTGCGTTCTTACCTGGTTGATCTGGACTATTCGATGAAAGAGATAGGCATTATGATAGGCATCGTAGGTACCGGAGCCGCTTTCGCATCATCTTTTCTGGCCGGATTACTGGTTCGCAAAATCGGACGATATTATTCCAGAATACTATTCGCGATATTCATTCTGTTTACCACACTCTATTTTATGTGTATTTCGTGGACGCCTCCCTCACTCCCAATGCTCTGTTTGGGCATCGTACTATTGTGGAGTGCCTACGGTATGGCAACCATTGTGGTATATACCACTGCCATGGATTGTGTACGCAAAGGATGCGAAGGAACTGATTTTACCATTCAAACTGTACTCACACACCTAAGTGGTCTGCTTATGGCCTTTCTTAGCGGAGTGGTGGCCGACAGGGTTGGTTATCACGGTCTATTTATCTTCGAAGTCGTATTGGCTTCCATATCGCTGATCTATATCTTCTGTTTCTTCAGAAAAGAATCTCAAACTATTCATTCTTAACACATATGTATACTGAAATAATCAATAAATACAATGTACCGGTACCCCGATACACCAGTTATCCACCGGCCAATTATTTTGAACCGTTTACCAACAGCCGCTACCTGGAGGCTGTGCAGCAATCGAACAAGGTTTCAGAACGTGCGTTATCGTTTTATCTGCATATCCCGTTCTGTCGACACTTGTGTCACTATTGCGGATGCAACTCATATCCTATGGCACGTCCCGAAGTCATTGAATCCTATGTAAAGGCCTTGCATCAGGAGATGGATCAAATTCTTCCTTTGTTGGACAAGAGCCGCCCGATCGCACAAATACATTATGGAGGCGGAAGCCCCACAGCCATTCCTATAGCCTTGATCAAAGAGCTGAATGCTCACCTATTATCATCATTCCGGATGATCGATCGTCCGGAAATAGCCATTGAATGCCATCCCGGATATCTTTCTGAGAAAGATTGGCTACAGCTAACCGAATGTGGTTTCAACCGTGTCAGTATTGGCGTGCAAGACTTTAACATCGAAGTCCTGAAAACAGTGAATCGCCGCCCTTCCTTAGTAGCGATGGAAGATATCTTTGCTCTGCTACGTGAAAGGGGGGTAAGCATCAACCTTGACTTTCTTTATGGCTTACCCAAGCAAACAGTAGAGAGCTTTGCCCGTAGTATAGAGCAAGCCATTTCCTTATCACCCGACAGACTGGTCACATTCAGTTACGCCCACGTGCCTTGGATCAATAAACGACAGTTGATTCTGGAGAAATCAGGTCTACCCGATAATCGTGAAAAACGGAATATGTTTGACACTGCTGCCAAGCTATTGCTTGAATCCGGTTATCAATCTATCGGAATGGATCACTTTGTACGCCCAAACGATGAACTGAGTATCGCCATGCAAACCAAAAAATTACACCGCAACTTTCAGGGTTATTGTACCCGACGCACTACTGCACAGGTATATGGCTTGGGCGTAACTGCTATCAGCCAACTCGAATCGGCCTATGCTCAAAACACGAAAGATATTCTCCACTACATCGAGACTATCGGCAAAGGCGAACTATGTATTACCAAAGGCTACGCCCTTTCTCCAACCGAGCAATTAACCAGAGAAGTGATTGAAACCTTAATGTGCAATGGATGCATCGATTGGAAAGCTCTGTCAAACCGTTTGCACGTATCAGTACCGACTCTAAAAGCCGCTACAGCCTATGATGAACAGAAACTGTCGGTCTTTGCCAATGACGGGCTGATTTACTATACTGATGACTATCTTGAGATGACAACCGAAGGTTCGGCATTTGTACGCAACGTAGCCGCTTCACTTGACAAGCTTATGCTCCATACCCCACATTTATATTCAAAACCTTTGTAAAAATGAACCAAGCAGAAACAAAAAATTATCGTTTGCGAGACACGATTATCATTGGTGCAGGTCTCACCGGACTGACTATCGCCTATTACCTCACTCGCAAGGGATGTGATGTCGAAGTAATCGAACAACAATCCCGCACGGGCGGTCAGATATGTACCTACCACGAAAGTGGCTTCACCTTCGAAAGCGGACCGAATACCGGTATAATCGCTCACCCTGAAGTAGCCGAACTTCTCGAGGCACTCTCTCCAATCTGCCGTTTAGAAACAGCCCGCGAAGCTTCCAAACAACGTCTTATATGGAAAGGTAATCGTTTTCACCCTCTCCCCTCGGGACTGTTCAATGCAATTACCACGCCGTTGTTCAGTACAAAAGATAAATTAAATATCCTATGCGAACCTTTCCGCTCAAGAGGAAACAATCCTGACGAAACCATTGGCGAACTGGTACAACGTCGCTTGGGCACGTCTTATCTGCATTATGCGGTAGACCCGTTCATTTCGGGTGTCTATGCCGGTGACCCCATGCGGTTGGTCACCCGTCACGCCCTCCCTAAGCTTTATCAGCTTGAACAGACCTATGGCAGCTTCATTCGCGGTGGCATTGCAAAATCGTTTTCACCCCGAAACCAACGCGATCGACTGGCCACACGAAAAGTTTTCTCTACCCATGGAGGCCTCAGTAATCTGACAGGAGCATTGGAACAAGCCATTGGAAATAAACGATTCTCATTGGGAGCTACCTCAACATCCCTGATACCTTGTGAGCGTGGTTGGTTGGTTTGCTTTACAGATGCCAACGGAAAGGTCGATCAAATTCGTTGCCGGAAGGTGATAACCACCATACCTGCCTATGCCCTGCCTTCACTTCTTCCTTTTATCCCCACCGAACAAATGAACCGGATTAGCAATCTTACCTATGCTCCCGTTATGCAAGTCTGTGTGGGTCTGCGTAATACTTATGGAAAAGAGTTCCCTGCCTTTGGGGGATTGGTTCCTTCCTGTGAACAAAAATCTGTTTTAGGTATTTTGTTTCCATCGGCTTGCTTCAGCAACCGTTCTCCAAAGGATGGCGCCTTGTATTCATATTTCCTGGGCGGAACAAGGCATCCCGAACTCCTGACAAAAAGCAATGACGAAATTACCACGTTAATTGGCACTACCATGCACGAGATGCTGAATTATCCTGTTGGAATAGTACCCGATCTGATACGCATCTTCCGGCATGAAAAAGCCATTCCCCAATACGAAAGTAGCAGCGCCGACAGGTTTACCACAATTAACGAACTACAAAAGCAATATCCCGGATTGGTATTGGCAGGAAATCTCAAAGGAGGAATCGGTATGGCCGACCGCATCAAACAAGCTGTCGAGATTGCCCGCGAAAAATAAACCTTTCTTATCGCCTACCTATATTTACAAACAGTCTGAGAAAATACCTATCAATCCTTACGACACTACTTAAAAGAAAGGATTGGGAAAGATGAAATTCATTTTCCCAATCCTTTTAAAGGTATTTATCAATACCATAATAATAACCTTTAGAGCCTCTTTAACTTTTTGACAGGAACATCAGATTTTCTTTCCTATGTAGAACACATACCCATAATATTCCTTATACTTATAGTAAAGTTGGGTCTCATGACGCTGGTTGGCAATAAAATCCACAGCAGCTTTATTACCGGCATATTTTTTCAGAAAATTCTCCTGGGCTTCTACTTGTGGAGTATAAAAATGTTCTATCCAACAGTTTTCAGGTAAAATAAAACAGGCAACAGGGATATACCCGGCCCTTTGCATTTGGGCAACCTTATTGGGAATAGTATCTATCTCAGGATAAGCATCCATCCAGAAGTCATTAATCTCGGCAGGCCGTTTATCAGTAAACCAGGAAACTTCTGAGACAGCGATATAGCCCCCTATTTTCAAATATTGCCACCACTCTTTCAGCCCATGCTGAAAACCTATATTATAAATTGCTCCTTCCGACCAGATCAAGTCCAACTCTTCTCTACTGAATGGAAGATTGTCCATTGAACCTACAATTCCCTTTACCCGATCTTGTAAGCTCAACTGACTGGCATGGTAGTTGAAAATGTCTATAAAAGCAGGAAACAAATCTAAACCTATGATTTGTCCGGATGTATGCCCGGCTAATGTCATTGTCTGAGTGCCTGTACCACAACCAAGATCAGCTATACGAGAATTTTCGTTCAGGTCCTCAATAAAACTAAGAGCTTTAATGGTCACTTCAGGACTGCCAGGCCCCTGTCGTTCTATACTTGAGAAATATTCGCAGATTAAATCGAAATCGAAATCGTGAATTGATTTATTATCGTTATTCATGATGCTTTAATTTATTAATGTATATATATATGAAAATATCTCAGACAAAAAATATGCCTGAGCCAGAATTGCAGCATAACCTCAAACTTACGTTTAAAAGGTTATTTACTTCACGGAATCCTTCTTAAGTTTAAACATCCAAACTTTTTTAGTAGTTACAAAGATAACCACAATTTTTATTATGACAACAGTTGGAACAAGTTTATCTTATAAGTGTTTTCAAACCATCTGGTAAACATAATGCAATAATACTTTTTAATCCGTAATAAAGGTAATAAAAGCTGTAATCCATATCCTATATCAACGAACAAAACCGACTATTTTTGCATTTGAATCAAAAAGGCAAAAAACAACTGAATTATCAGTCTAATGCCGGTAAATGTGTAATCTAATAATATATGATTATGGAATATGTAAAACTGAACAATGGCATTGAAATGCCGATTTTAGGGTACGGAGTATATCAAGTAACTCCCGAAGAGTGTGAAAGATGCGTATCAGATGCTATCAGTGTAGGGTATCGGCTGATCGATACAGCCCAAGCCTATGGAAACGAAGAAGGCGTGGGAAATGCCATCCGAAAATCAAGCATTCCCCGCAAAGATCTATTTATCACTACGAAAGTTTGGATATCGAATGCAGGCTACGAAAAAGCAAAGGCATCTATTGAGGAATCCCTGCAAAAATTGCAAACCGACTATATCGATTTGCTTTTGATTCACCAACCTTTCAATGATTATTATGGCACTTATCGCGCCATGGAGGAAGCAAACAAAACAGGTAAAGTGCGAGCTATCGGAGTCAGCAATTTCTATCCCGACCGCTTTGTCGATCTGGCAGAATTCTGCGAGATAAAGCCAGCGGTGAATCAAATGGAAACCCATGTATTCAATCAACAAAGAAAACTACAGGAAGTCATGCAGGAATACGGCACAGAACTAATGGCTTGGGGACCGTTTGCCGAAGGTCGAAATGATTTTTTCACCAACGGGACTTTGGCCGCCATTGGTGTCAAATATGGAAAGTCGGTTGCACAAGTTGCTCTACGTTTCTTAATTCAGCGTGGCATAATAGTAATACCCAAGTCTACACATAAAGAACGTATGATTGAGAATTTCAATGTCTTTGACTTCAGTTTGACAGAAAGAGAAATGACGGTTATAGCCGCACTTGACAATGAAAAAAGTCTATTCTTCTCACATTATGATCCGGAAATGGTAAAATGGCTGATTAACTATGTGAAATAGCTGCAAAGTATATATCTGTATCTACACTTGACGATTGACATTATACAAGCAATATCCTGAGATCCTGATCAGAAAATCGTAGAAAGTCCATTTTGACTAACTATTCATTTTTCAAAAAACAGCGAAACAGGAATGAATCGGCAAGTAAGATGCAAATATTCCGCATATTTATAGGATGAAAGCCGGAAGTCGTTAACAAGAAGTTAACATCGTAAAAACAAAGAACGAACTTCTTATCAAGAGAAAATTAATATCCTGAAAACAGAAAGTTAACTTTCTGTTTTCAGGATATTAATTTCAGAAAGCAAAACAAGATCAAGTCGTGAGAAAAATGATAAACCGAACCCCAAAAAGGCAATTTTCTTCCAGAATTCAACTATAGATGAACATCTGGAGAATAGCATTTTGGAACCATTCCGCTATTTCAGCATTCAATTTAATTACAATATTCGTCAATTGCCCTTCATCGTGGGCACAATATTTCCCAAATGCAAAACGCATGAATTATGCTATCGCAAAATCCACGCGTTTTTATTCTATTTGTCATCGTCAGTCCGTAAAGAAACGTCTCTCCGCATTTCTAAAATACAAAATGACAGATTACTTTTCCGATATTCCCAAAGTCAATCCGCGGCGAGGATGGAATTTCATAAGTCTCTTCGTTACAACCATACGTGTTGTTCCCTCTCCTCCTCCGTTTTCCGATACACCACTCATTGTTTTCAATGCTACACTCAGCAATGTCTCATTCGTATTACCAAAAGGCAGATAAGTGCTTAAATAAGAATCCTCGTTATATTCATATGCAGGTTTGAAACCGTTGACATAATCCGATTTTTCTTGTACGTTGAATACATTACATACAGCTAAATTCAGGATGAACCGATCCGTAGGATGAACAAAAGGCTCTGTAGCAACATATTCTCCCGCAGTTTGAGTTCCTATCAATATCACCTTCATATAAGGGTTAAGGCAATTGATAACCATCTCCGCAGCTCCTCTCGTAGCATTGGTAGTCAATACATAAACAGTAGATAAGTTGAGATTTGCACCCGACTGGATAAGTTCCGGATTGAACGTCAGATCCTGATTCGATTCTACACGTTTATCATTATACCTCAATAAAGCAAGCAATTGATTCATTTTATCAGTCGGTGCAAGCATAGTGCAGAGCAGCTGTACACAATCTAAACTGCCACCGGTGTTATATCGGAGATCTAACACAAACTCATTTACACCATCTGTCTGGAATTTCCGGAAAACTTTCCGTAAATCGTCATTATAGGTCTGACTATCCGCTGTTGATCCCGCTTTAAACTCATTGTACATCAGGTACCCAACCGTTTTTCCATCCCAAGGGATAACATCGAAATAATGGACAGGCTTATCGGTCAAAGAACGTGAAGCAGATATCGTTGTGTCCCCTATTGGTACGACACTACCTGTTGTTTTACCATCTTCCCCAACTACCTCTTTATATACACCTATTTGAAGTGTCCGGACACCTCCTTGTTGCAATTCCGGCTCTACCTTTTTGGTGATATAATCTCCATCCAGCATCATAATCCAATGCCCACGCTTCAATCCGGCCTCTTCGGCCGGTGACCCTGGAACAACATAAGAAATCAGAGCATTATAAGCCGTATCGTTATCAAGCACTTTATATAAGCTATAGTCGAAGCCATAGCTTGGGATAGGCTCGTCAAGCAGAGAGTCGATATTACTGAAGCCCTTATCCATGGAAGCAACAGCCTTTTTTAGAAATTCTGCCGGCTCCTGGAAATAATCCGGAGCGGCAGGTGAAGGCATGTCTTTATACCATAAATACTCCTGACGCATCACACTATCTATCCAAATGTCACGTCCCGTCTCCGGATAATATTCCGGCCAGCGGTCTACACCACAGGAAAAAAGACTTGTCAGTATAAGGGTTCCCAATAAGGGAAGTATCAATAGTTTTCCTCTTTTCATAATCTATCGGCAATCATAATCTGCGCAAATGTAGTGAATACTTAGCTTTCATACCACTATTACGATATAAAAAAACTATCTTTGCTTTCATTCAATAACCGGATATAAAATACAAAACACCTTATTACTATGATTGTACAAAATTTAAATTTTGATCAAACGGTTACATTGGCAAAAGCCAAAGCTGAAAAAATGATAGAAAACGGACTTTATTCACGTTTTAGGTTATCCGATAAAGAAAGATTGGATAAAGCTCTGTTAGGCTGCATCGGAGAGTTAGCATTCCAACAACATTTAAGTAATCTGGGAATTCCATTCGAATTGGATCATACAGACTTCCAATCCCATCATACCGATGAATTTGACGTAAAAGTAAACGGTGCCAAAATAGATATCAAAGTGGCAAAGAAAACAACCGCCAATCCTCCATCCGACAACTGGACCTATGGTTATCCACAGGAACAGCACCCCGAAACAAAAGATTACGTCGTTGTAGGGTGGGTAGACTTCAACAGAAAAGAAGTTGGCTTTTATGGTTGGATCAGAGGAGAGCAAATAGTAAGATTTAAAGTTGTCACCCGCAATTCTTATGCCAAGTACCCTTATCTGACACCTAACCATGAATTCAAATGGGGATGCCTCACCAAAGATTTGAACGAGATTTTGAGGTAAAACGATTAGATTACCCCTGAAAAACACTCTTCATTGAAATTTTTTTCATTTTTCTCCAGAAACTCGTAGGGTATTCTCTGTTTGAACGATCTTATATATAGAAAGCAAACTATTATTCACCCTTTAAACTCTGAAAAAGATGAAAACGCAATGGATAAAATCAATCGGATGTGTACTGGCAGTTTTGATTCTGTCAGGTGTTATTCCACTGGCAGCACAGGACAATGTGGAAAAGTATACGATAGTCAGTGGTGTAATCAAGGATAAATCGAATAAAAAGAAGCTGGAGCATGTCAATGTCTCGATATCGGAAAGTAATATCGGTACCATCACCAATACTGACGGAGAATTCTCTTTAAAAATTCCCGAATCGATTCAAGCTAAAGACATAGAAGTTTCGCATATCGGTTATCTCAATGCCCGAATCCCCCTGAAAGGAGAAAGCCTCACGGAACAGACCATTTGGCTCTCTCCTTATGCCAACTTACTCAGCGAGATTCTGGTACGGGCCAGAGATCCACGAAGCATTGTGGAAGAAGCACTTCGCAAGATTCCAACCAACTACAGTCCGAAAAGCAATATGCTCAAGGGATTCTACAGGGAAATTGCCCAAAAAGGACGACGGTATATCAATATATCGGAAGCCGTAATAGACATTTATAAAACACCTTACAATGAAACAGCCGAACGAGACCGGGTTCAGATTTCCAAAGGACGCAGACTGCTAAGCCAAAAGCAAAGCGATACACTGGCTGTAAAATTACTTGGAGGTCCCAATATGGCCATTTATATTGATGTAGTAAAGAACCCTGATTGCCTGTTGGCTAAAGAAGATTTATTGTTTTACGAATTTCGTATGGAAGACCCGACCAGCATCGGTGACCGGTCACAGTATGTCATCAGTTTCCGCCCTAAAGTAAAGTTGTCTTATCCTCTGTGCTATGGTACACTCTATATTGACAAGGAACGCCTTTCGTTCACGCGGGCAGAGTTCAATCTCAGCATGGATGACAAAAACAAGGCGACTCAAGCTATTCTGAGGAAAAAACCTTTCGGACTGCATTTCAAGCCGGTAGAAGTATCCTACCTGGTATCGTACAAGAATCAGGGAGACGTTACTTATCTGAGTTATATCCGGAACAACATTCGTTTCAAATGTGACTGGAAACGCAAACTCTTTTCTACCAATTACACGATCTTATCGGAAATGGTAGTGACAGACAGGGAAGAAAACAACATAACAGCCATTCCCTATAAAGTCGCTTTCAAACAAAACCATGTATTTTCCGACAAAGTGGATAACTTTACCAATGACAACTTCTGGGGAACTTATAACATCATAGAACCCACCGAATCATTGGAACATGCGGTAAACAAACTGAAAAAGCAACAGAAACAGTAACCACTTTTTTAGTATCTTTGACGAATTCTAACTCCCAACACACCCCGATATGCTGAACGACGTATTCGTACTCACTCAAATAAAAGAAGGAAATATAAAGGCGTTTGAAACATTATTCCGCCAATATTATACTCCGCTTTGCCTGTACGCCGCCAGCATAACGGGAGAAACAGACGTAGCAGAAGAAATTGTTGAAGAATTGTTCTATGTACTCTGGAAAGACCGTGAGAAACTTGAAATCTTTCATTCTATCAAGAGTTATCTCTATCGGTCTGTACGCAACCGTTCCATCCAGTACTGCGAACACCAAGACGTAAGAAAACGCTATCAGGATGCGGTTCTATCTATTCCGGAAAATGTGGCTTCAGCCGATCCACAGGAACAGATTGAATACAAAGAACTGCAACAACTGATAGACAAAACCCTTAAAAAATTACCGGAGCGCCGTTTCCAGATCTTTCGCCTGCACCATACAGAAGGAAAAAAGTACTCTGAGATAGCTTCCCTCCTCTCACTATCGGTGAAGACTGTGGAGAAAGAAATGACCCGGGCACTCCAAACATTACGAAAAGAAATTGAGAACTATATTCAGACATCATGAATCGAATAGAAAAAAACAAGATCAAAACAGACCGGGCGTGGAACAAGTTATATAATCGCCTGGAGACAGATGGGCTGCTACCTGCCGAGGGGCACAGCTCTGCCATACGTCCGGTTGTATGGATCAGCACAATATCGATTGCAGCAATCATATTCCTATGTATCTATCTCCCCATAACATTACGAACCGACAGCCAATCATCTACCGGTGAGTTACTGGTCAAGGCCAATAAAGAAGAGAGCATACTGGTCACCACTCTTGAAGATGGTTCTGTAGTCTATCTTTCCGGACAAACCTCATTGCAATATCCTAAACACTTTTCTGGAAAAAGAAGAGAGGTAAGCCTAAAAGGGAATGCCCTTTTTGATGTAGCGGGCAATCGTGCACGTCCTTTCTTCATTGAAACCGGAAAAGTACAGATTGAGGTGATAGGTACAGCCTTCCATGTAAAAAACAGTGGTAATTCTCCATTTGAGTTATCCGTCCAGCGAGGCGAAGTAAAAGTCACTCAAAAACAGAACGGACAAGAAATACACGTCAAAGCAGGAGAAACTGCCACTTTACTACAGAATAAATGGCACCTGACTGCAACCAAAGATTCCAAACAGTTTGCCCGTTATATGCAAAAGATGTGCTTTAAAGACGAACGGCTGGACAATATCCTGCATGCCATTAATCTACGCCAGTCAGAGATCCATTTAGAGAGTTCCCCGGAATTGGACGAACATTTGCTAACAGTTTCTTTTTCGGATGACTCCCCTGAAAAAATGGCCGAATTAATTAGCATGGCACTGAACCTGAAGTGTACACGTAAGCATAATGTAATCACTCTTACTAAGTAGCTCCGGAACTTAAAGAAGAAAAAGAAATGAAAACTTTGAAAAGTCTCTCCCTGCAATATTTATTCACTTGTCTGCTATTGTTTATGGCAG
The DNA here is from genome assembly GCF_019633765.1 of Bacteroides sp. 11BF. Lineage (NCBI taxonomy): Bacteria > Pseudomonadati > Bacteroidota > Bacteroidia > Bacteroidales > Bacteroidaceae > Bacteroides > Bacteroides sp. 11BF. Next base: position 189,692 of record NZ_JAFKPJ010000007.1, on the reverse strand, counting down.
TTCGGGTGAAAGCAGACGGCTCCGGTATCTTCGACCGCATCATCCGGCTTCCAAGAACTGAAGCAACAGTCTATCAATCTTTGGCCAAAATAACAGAAGAGACAGGATATCTGTTTATCTATGACAGCAAACTGATTGACAATGAACGTAAGATAAAATTAAAAGGCGGAAAACGAACCGTACGTCAGGCCATTTATGACATCATCGGCAGCGACAGTCTTCAACTCCGCTCTGTGGATAAGCACATTATTATCAACCAACCGGAAAGCATGGTAACAACTGAATGGAAAGCAAACTCTCACAAAGACAGCACATCCTTTTTCACCCTTGAGGGAATATTGATAGACCAACTCTCCAGAGAACCGATTCCCTATGCTACCGTAAGTGTGCAGGGAACCTCTATTGGCAGCGTTAGCAATCAAAATGGAAGTTTCAGACTTAATCTGCCCGACTCTCTCCAGAGCAGCCGGATTCACTTTTCGCATCTGGGCTATGTGCCACAAACGACGGACGCTTCCCTCCTTGCCGGACGAAGCGGTACTTTTGCATTAGAACCCAAAGTAATTCCTTTGCAGGAGGTTATTGTACGTATTGTCAACCCGGTACGCCTGTTGAGAGAAATGCTCAAATTGCGAAAAAAGAATTACTCACAAAATCCTGTCTACCTAACTTCTTTTTACAGAGAAGGAATCGAACAAAAGAATCGGTTTGTCAGTCTGACAGAGGGAATTTTCAAGATATACAAAGCTCCTTCGGACGATCCGGAGAAGGCTGATCAGGTGAAGTTACTGAAAATGCGACGCATCACCAACCAAGCCGTAAAAGACACTTTAATTGCTAAAATGAAATCGGGTATCCACGCCAGTATCGAATTGGATCTAATCAAGAGTCTGCCCGATTTCCTACTTCCGGACTCCAAAGAGTGTGTATACGTTTATACTTCCAGCGATCTTGCCGTAATCGATAACCGGCTTGCCAACGTGATCTACTTCAAACAACATCCGGGCATCAAGACCCCATACTATTGTGGAGAACTCTATATCGATACTGAAGATGGTGCCCTGCTACGCGCACGATTCGAATTGATTCCCCGGTATATACACAAAGCCGCCAACATGCTGGTAGAAAAAAGAAGCCGCAATATCCGGATCATTCCACAAAAGGTAGTCTATACGGTATCTTATAAGCCCTGGAATCAAACGTATTACATCCACCATGTCCGTGGAGACTTACACTTCAAGATAAAACAAAGGAACAAATGGCTCAGCAATACAAACCTGCATACTTGGTTTGAAATGGTCACTTGTAAGATAGAAACGGGCAATGTCAGCCGTTTCGCTTACAGTGACCGACTGGCTACACATACCATTTTTGCAGAAACTCCATTTGTATACGACAAAGATTTTTGGGAGGATTTCAATGTAATTCCTCCCGAAAAAGAGTTAAGTGAAGCCATCGAGAAAATTTCTTCAAAAATAGAAGAGACCGAAAACTGAAGACCATACAGATCTACTTTTTCTTGCCTACTCCTCGTTCGGCAATATAGACTCCACTCAAAATCAATGCCGATCCCAATAGAGCAACTATCGTGATTGTCTCGTCAATCACGATAGCAGAAGTCAGTAAGGTAATAAGCGGAACAACGTAAATATAACTGGTAGTGCAAACCACTCCCAATTGTTTCACTGCCGTATTCCACATAATATAGCACAGCATCGAAGCAATCACTCCCAGAAAAAGCAGGTTTAAAACAACGACCGGTTGGAAAAGAATATGTGTATCCATCTGCAAAGGAGAGACAAAAAAGAGAGGTAAAAGGGTCAGCAGACCATAAAAGAAAACCTTCCGTGTTATGAACAACGTTGGATAATGAGTATTCATCCGCCTGAGAAGTAAACAATAGAAAGCCCACATCAATGCTGCCGCCAGAGTCAGAATATCGCCAACCGGACTAAGCTGCAGAATGAAACTGCCATTGAACACAACCAGTCCCACTCCAATGAGTGCTATCAAAGAGCCACCTACCAAACGGGCCTTCAATTTGTCACCTTTATAAAAGAAAGGAGCCAGCAGCGCTGTTAAGACAGGAGTTGTACAGATAATGAGTGATACATTTGAAGCAAGCGTCATCCCCAACGCAGTGTTTTCGGCAACAAAATAGAGTGAGCCTCCACACAATCCAAGCCCCACAAACCGCAGTTCGTCCTGCCAACTTTTGGCCCGTAACACACGGGGAGAGAAAAACCAGATACAGATATATGCCAATAAAAAACGGTAGAACAGAATATCGACAGGCGACAGACCATATTTTATCAGGACCTTGGTAGAAACAAACGTAGTTCCCCATATCATTACCGTCACCGCCGCCATCACGTGATACCATCCGGCCGTTTTTAAAGTTGTTTTCATATTTGCCCGATTTGCTATAAAATTTTCTCCGCAAAGATAAGGATTGCAGACGGAAGAAAATCGTATCTTTGCCATTCATTTTTCACTAAAATACCATTATGCAAGGAATCAAGAATCTGACTCAAGGTCCTATCAACAGACAACTGTTCAACCTGGCCATGCCCATTATGGCAACCTCCTTTATCCAGATGGCATATAGCCTGACAGATATGGCCTGGGTAGGACGCCTCGGAAGTGAAGCCGTCGCTGCCGTAGGCTCAGTAGGCATTCTTACATGGATGTCCGGTTCCATTTCTCTATTGAATAAAGTAGGTTCTGAGGTTAGTGTCGGACAATCCATAGGTGCACAAAATTACGAAGATGCCCGTTGTTTTGCTTCGCACAACATTACCATTGCACTTGTTATTTCACTCTGCTGGGGCGGACTGCTCTTTCTATTCGCCCGTCCCATCATCGGCATTTACGAGCTGGAAGCACACATCACCGAAAATGCAATTGCTTATCTGCGCATCATTTCTACCGGACTGCCTTTCATATTTCTTTCGGCGGCCTTCACCGGTATTTATAATGCGGCTGGAAGAAGCAAAATCCCATTCTATATCAGTGGCACCGGATTATTACTTAATATTATCCTCGACCCACTTTTCATTTTCGGTTTCGGATTGGGTACCAACGGAGCGGCCTATGCTACCTGGATTTCACAGGCAGCAGTATTCGGCATTTTCATCTACCAATTACGTTGCAGAGATGCTTTGTTGGAACGGTTCCCGTTTTTCACGCGGCTAAAAAAGAAATACACCCATCGCATCCTGAAACTGGGGCTACCGGTAGCTACTCTCAATACTCTGTTTGCTTTCGTCAATATGTTCCTTTGCCGTACTGCATCCGAACAAGGAGGACACATCGGACTGATGACTTTTACGACCGGAGGACAAATAGAAGCCATTACCTGGAATACATCGCAGGGATTCTCTACAGCCCTGAGTGCTTTTATCGCCCAAAATTATGCAGCCGGACGAACGGACCGCGTAATAAAGTCATGGCATACGACTTTGTTGATGACTTCGGTTTTCGGTACCCTTTGTACCTTACTATTCGTCTTTTTCGGGAACGAAGTATTTGCCCTTTTTGTCCCCGAGCAGGCTGCCTATGAGGCCGGTGGTATCTTTCTCCGTATCGATGGCTATTCACAGCTCTTCATGATGCTTGAAATCACGACACAAGGAGTATTCTATGGCATCGGACGAACAATTCCGCCTGCCATCATCAGTATTACATGTAACTATATGCGTATTCCACTCGCTATTCTGTTTGTCCGTATGGGCATGGGTGTAGAAGGCATTTGGTGGGCCGTGTGCGTCACTACAGTTGCTAAAGGACTGATATTGGCAGGGTGGTTTGCTCTGATTAAACGAAAAGTACTGTCACGCCCCGTAGTCTGAAAAGAAATTGTTCAACTCAGGCAACAAAAGTATATACCTTCTTGTTTTTTTTACAAGGCAAATGACAGGCTAACCAAATAATCTGTATATTTGCCATGTTTTTATAAAATGGAGGTATCCATTTAATTATTAACTATATAAAAAGAGCTTAATTATGAAGAAGATTAAATTTATGGCTTTGTTTCTGAGCATGGCCCTCGTTTTCGGAAGTTGTGGAAGCATGAACAATACAGCTAAAGGCGGTGTCATCGGAGGTGGTTCGGGAGCTGCTTTGGGAGCTATCATCGGTGGTATTGCCGGTAAAGGAAAAGGTGCAGCCATAGGTGCGGCAGTAGGTACTGCCGTAGGTGCCGGAGCAGGTGTGTTGATTGGTCGTAAAATGGACAAAAAAGCTGCCGAAGCTGCAAAAATTAAAGATGCGCAAGTGGAACAGGTTACTGATAACAACGGACTGGCTGCTGTAAAAGTAACTTTCCCGTCAGGAATACTTTTTGCATTCAATTCTTCCGCACTGAGCGCAGCATCCAAACAATCTTTAGCTGAATTTGCCAATATTCTGAAAGAAGATCCAACAGTCGACGTAGCCATTATCGGTCATACAGACAAAGTAGGTACTTATGAAGCGAATCAAAAAGTATCTTCCAACCGTGCATATGCAGTAGAAAATTACCTTCAGTCTTGTGGTGTTAAACCTTATCAATTCAAAAAGGTAGAAGGTGTAGGCTATTCGCAGTACAACGAAGCTGAAACACCTGAACAAAACCGTCGTGTAGAAATATTCATGTACGCCAGTGAGCAAATGATTAAAAACGCTGAGGCTGGTAAATAATAATTTCATAACGCACCCATAGGTGTTTTATGCCATGTGCCAATATACTGATTAATCCTGAATGATGGAGGATATATAAAATCGGTACATTGGCACATTCGTATACCGAACCAACAATATCACACACAATGAAACTCCGGAAACCCTTTCGCATCCTGCGCAACCTGATCCTCTTCTTCTTTATCTCCTCGATCGGTGCAGTCATTTTCTATCGATTCGTACCGGTATATGTCACTCCGTTAATGATTATCCGTTCTGTTCAGCAACTCACTTCCGGAGAAAAAGTGATATGCAAACATACATGGGTACCATTTAATAAAATCTCTCCCAGCCTGCCAATGGCTGTGATTGCTTCCGAAGACAATCGCTTCGCTTCACACAACGGATTCGATATGATAGAAATCAAGAAAGCGATGAAAGAAAACGAAACCCGGAAAAAGAAACGGGGCGCCAGTACCATCAGCCAGCAAACTGCAAAAAACGTTTTTCTTTGGCCTCAATCTTCATGGATAAGAAAAGGATTCGAAGTATATTTTACGTTTCTGATCGAAAGATGCTGGTCGAAAGAACGGATTATGGAAGTCTACCTAAACTCCATCGAAATGGGTAAAGGCATTTATGGCGCACAGGCAACAGCTAAATATAAGTTCAAAACTACAGCAGCCAAACTCACCAGGGGACAATGTGCCCTAATTGCAGCTACTTTACCCAACCCAATACGATTTGATTCGGCACGCCCTTCACCTTATATCAAACGACGTCAGGGACAAATTCTGCGTCTGATGAATCTGGTTCCGAAATTCCCTTCTGCCGATAAGAAAAAAGAGCAAGGAAAAGATACGAAAAGCCCTCAAAATAAGAAAAAGAAAAAATAACAACTTTAAAATTAAAAGACGATTAATTTGATCACAGGAACATTGTTCAATAATAGCTCAAAAGTCTCAGATCATGTATACGGAGAAAAAACTCCTTAAAATAAAATAATATAAGAATAATAAAGAAGGCTGCCTCTGTGAATAGAAGCAGCCTCAGATTTATGTGAAACAGGAAATTACTGTTGAGGTCCCGTACCAAAAGCCGGTGCCTCTTTATCATACCAAACACGTTCTTTGCTCAACGTTACAGGCGAATTACTCATTTCGCCCTCATACGTATATCCCTGTGCTTGATAAGCTGCAATCGTAATGTCACGGAGCAAATCAGAATCAAGAGGTTTGCTTACCGGGAAGCGTCGTGGAATTACGTACTGGTCGCCCAATAACGGATCGAAATCCTGATATGGTAACAAGGTACTATTCTTCATCGGTACTCCCGAACGGCGAGCAGTAACAAACATATCCATCGGAAGCATCAGATAGTGAATATATTGCTGAATATAAACCTTCTCAAGATCTTTATTCAGATCACCGGTCAAGTGGTAAGCATCATGTGACAGCATTTCATCAATCATACCTTCCTTCAGACTGATTGTTTTATCATGTACATCGTTCGCATAGGTTTTATCATAGTAAGGAATATGATTCTTACCGGCAACAAAATCATAACCGCGGACAGACATTTCCACGCCTGCGTTCAAATACTGTTGTGCGGTCATCGGCAGATTGGCTCCTAACAATTTGAACTCCGCCAACAAAAGGTTTGTTTCACCCGCAGAGAAATACAAACCATACCATCCGTACTCTTCCTTATCCTGTACAGGAGCTACATCGGGCACATCGGGGAACGTGTAAATAAGCAAACCTTTAATATTTTCTGTATTCCGGTAAGCAATCGGAGTATAGGTCTTTTTCGCATCGTCTTTGCTCAGCAAATAGAACAACTCGTTGTTGGGATCGAAATAATCTTTATATTCATCCTTTTTATTGATATCCACCTGACAAGGAACTCCATAATAGCGTACCCAAGGCTCTCCGGGAGCCTTCCAGCTCTCAAAATGTTTCTTTCCGTCAGCATCGACCGTATAATTCACATTGGCCTCTACATAAAATGGTAAAGCTCTTTTCTGATCAAAGAAACCTTGAACTACATTAGAGTTATAATCATTCTTCTGGAAGAAATAGAACAGACGTGGGTCGCGATTGCTCACCATAAAATCGATCAACTGCTTGGTTCCTGCACCAACAGAAATATCATTGTTCCAGTTATTATCTCTCTTACCTTTATTGAAAACAAAATCATCATCAAGGGATAAAATAAGACCGGCCGGATTCTGGACAGCTTCATTCACAATGGCAATTGCACGGGCCTTGTCTTTATTAATCAGACGAGCAGCAATTCTAAGCTTCAATGAATTAGCCAGTTTGGCCCATTTGTCAAGCTTTCCTTTATAAATAAAATCCTGAGCACCAAGCACGTCCTGCGGATTTTTTTCTTTCAGATAGTTAATCGTTTCGTCAAGCTGTTTCAACCAAAGATCAAACAATTCTTCCTGCGTATCGTATTTCGGAGTCAGAGTCCCACCGTAGCGAGCCATTTCTGCTTCTGAGTACTGACGGGAACCATACATGTCCGAGTCTTCAAGTCCCAGATATACCAACATCGGGTTACATAGATAAGCAATATATTCATACTTTTCCTTCTCGTCATCCGGCATCAGACTGATCTGATACTTTATTTCATTGGTATAACGAAGCACTTCGTTGACCTGATAGCCACAGCCGGTTTGAGTTACCACATTCAACTTGCTGGAATTTCCACCTCCCGCTGCAGTTGCCTGCACCCAGGTAGACATTGCATCGAAGCCGGCAAACCACTGAAGATAATCGGCCGGTTGAAAACTCATGGCACATTGAGTAAATAAATAACGTACGTTAGGTTTAGAAACTGTAGAGGGATCGGTATTCTGCCCGGCAAACTCGTCTTTACAAGACGACATCAGGAACCCTGTACCTACAACAGTCATAGCTGCAAGATATAGATATTTTTTCATTATTTGTTTCATACTAAATATCACATTAAAGGTTTAGAAATCTAAATTAACAGTCATCATATAGTTAGCCGTATAAGGTTCATAACCACGGATACGGAACTCAGAAGCCGTATTACCACGGACACTCTCAGGATTCAGATGGTTAGGTAATGAATTATACAGATATCCCAGATTGCGTGCAGAGAAACTCAACCCCAATCCCTGAGCACCAAACTTACTTGCTACCGATTTCGGAAAGCGATACGACAATGTGATCTCACGCAACGCAATGTAATTCAACTCATGTACCCAAGTGTCGAATATTGTATTCTGTCCCCAAGCCGCACGATTCACATGATAAGTTCCGGCATGTGTGGGTTCCAGTTTTCCTTCTGCCACCAGCTGTTTATAGGACATACCACTTACATCCATTTTAGTTCCGTCTACAAGTGTTGCGAACGTACCGTTCTTAAATACTCCGTCAGGGATAACACCATCACCATAAGAGATACCTTTGCTATCGCCATACTGACTGGTCCAAGACAAGCCACCATGTTCAGGGTCACGCCATTTCAAAGAACTCTTGATCCATCCGGCCTGTGTGCCATACAAGTTAGAATAAGAAGCTACCAACCCGCCAAAACGCATATCAGTAGCAATATGCAAACTAAGGTTTTTCCAGGACAGCGTAGTAGATAAGGACCCTAAAAAGTCAGGAGTCATTTTACCCACTTCCTGTACTTTTCCGCTACGTGCTTCATAAGCCCCTCTCCAACTGTCGTCCCATTCCAACAGTGTTTCTCCTTTGTCATTTTTGGCAGGGAGAATGTCAGACATCAACAATCCGTAGTCACCACCTACTCTGGCAACCGAACCGATATGGTAATCGTAATCATTAGCATAACCGCTCAGCGCAATGTAATCGGCTACGTTTTCATGTAATGAGATAATAGTATTTTTATTCTTTGTATAAGTCATTGCGACATCCCACTGCCAGTCCTTGTTTTTATATGGGGTGGCGTTTACAGCAATCTCAATACCTTTATTCTGGATATTACCTGCATTTATCAACTGAGTGTTGACACCCGAAATAGCAGGAACTTCAATCGACATAATCTGATCCCTCGTATTTTCCTTATAATAGGTAACGTCAAAATTCAAACGGCTATCAAACAAACGCAAGTCCAAACCAATCTCCCAAGCATTCTTACGTTCCGGCTTCAACTTCAGACTCTTCATTGTTTTATCCAGAGTGTTCACATAGATATTGCCATCATACATTTCTTTGGTTCCAAAACCATATACCGAATTCACATAATAGGGATCAGTATCGTTACCGACCTGTGCCCACGACCCACGTACTTTGGCAAAAGTGATCCAACGCGGCAAATCAAATGTTTCATTAAGCAGCCATGAGCCGGATACTGATGGGTAGAAATAAGAATAAGTACCCATTCCGCTTTGATATACCAAAGAAGAAGACCAGTCATTACGCCCCGTTATATCTAAATAAACTTGATTTTTCCATCCCAGATTCAGGGCAAAAACAGCAGACATCATTCGCTTAGTATTCGAGATGCTGGCTTCCGACTTTTTAGGATTCTTTGAGTTATCGACAAACCACTGTCCCGGTACTACCATACCACCATCTGTATATACTTTGTATGCCTCCGAACGGCTCGTATAGTATTCGTACCGCGCAAAACCACCTACACTGAAATCTTTTATCTGCTTATTGACAGTAAATGTCCCGCCAAAAGTAGCTTGCTCTTTCGTAGTTTGCCCCATTGTGTACTTACCGCCTTCATTTGCATATCCACTACCCAACTGTTTTTCTTCAAATTTAGTATAATAGTAGTTCATATTAGCATCGGCCTTAAATCTCAACCAATCCAGAATCTGTACGTTCACTTCCATCTGGGGGCGAACCACGGTCTCTTTCTGAGAATAATCGTATTTGTCAATCATGAAAAACAGATCACGTCCAGGAACAGAACCATACTTATCACCATAGCTTGTAGATGCCAGTCCACCATGCTCACCCAGATATTTATCACGGAAATAATTCACATCCAGCATCGGAGTCATAATGGTGCCGTTCGGATTGACGAAACGTTCTCCCACCGTTCTCGGAGAGTTCTTCGGATTCGAATTAGTAAAACTCATAGCTGCCGAAACCTCCACCCGGTCACTGATCTTATGCGAACCTTTCAACAAAAACGAATAACGTTCGAATGTATTTTTTTCGCTGGTAGATCTTGCTTTTTTATAAGAAAGAGAGGTGTAATATGATGTTTTATCATTCCCACCGCGAATAGCCACATTCGTATTGGAGTTCAGTCCCAATTGATACAGGTCCAGCATATTGTCCTTATGAGGTGAATAGTTGGTCCAAGTACCGTCATAATTACGGATCGGCTGGCCATCATATTTAGGTCCCCACCCGTAACTACCCGCACCAATCAAGGTCCGGTCTCCTTTATCATCAAGTTTAAACTGAAAAGGATCCCATACAGAGCCATTGTTGTCCGTGTCTTTCCAACCAGGCATTACCCCTACTCCATATTCAGTCTGGATATCCGGTGTTCTGTAAGCATGATCGATACCAAATGTTTGAGATACGGAAACTCCGAAACCTTTAAATCCTTTACCCGATTTGGTAGTAATTACTACAGCTCCGTTCAGACCACGCGAACCATAAAGTGCAGTCGCAGCTGCACCTTTCAGTACCGAAACTGTTTCAAAGTCATCCGGATTTAAATTCTTCAATTCATTTCCATAATCATTTGCGTTATTGTTTCCGGCATCCCAGTCCATTGTTGTATTTCCGGAAGTCGAGTTATCAAGGATAACCCCATCAATGACATAAATAGGCTGGTTATTGCCTTTCAAGGTAGAGGCGCCACGAATCTGAATTTTTGTAGCTCCGAACATACCTCCATCCGACTGACGAATCTCGACACCGGCCACTTTTCCTTGTAAGGCAGCCACCGGAGAAATCGTATTGGCAGCTTTTAAATCGTCTCCTTTGACCTCGGTCACTGCATATCCCAAAGCTTTCTGTTCACGTTTCAAACCTAAAGCTGTCACTACAACCTCGTCCAATATCTGGGTATCTTCTTGAAGCACAACATTAATAACGGTTTTACCTTTTACGTTTACATCCTGTTTCTTCATACCGATATAAGAAAATTCCAAGACTCCTTCTACAGGAACATTAGATAAGGTGTAATTGCCATCAATATCTGTCACTGTACCATTTGATGAACCTTTAACAAGTACACTCCCTCCGATAATCGGTTCACCGGTTCCATCTTTTACAATTCCTTTCACTGTTATATTCTGCGCAAAAGCAGTAACAGATAAAAAAGACAGAACAAGCACGAACATTTTCTTCATCAATCTCACATTGATAATTTTCGAGTTATTCATTCATTTTTCTTTTTTAGTTAAACAATATGTGTTAATTTAGGTTATAATAAAGATTATAGTTCTCTTAGAACTTGGTTATTCTTGAAAAACGTAAATTATATACAATATTAACCTCTTTATTGCAGCGTAATTTTACATTTGTCAATGAGATTTAGTTGTATATTCTAAAATAAGGAGTTGCCAATCTTATTTTGCGGAGTAAATATAGATATAAAGTATCAAAATACAATAAATATACTATAATATTTTTAAATACTAATTTCTACTTTTTCCCCTTCGGCAATTAACAGCTACCAGAATCCCTATAGAAGTGCCTATAATGTATCCAAGAACTGAGTTCTAAGAGAACTTAGCTTATATGTTTTTCTACTCGCCCAAGATGGGTTTGAGATGTATATGTCATTTCTCAGATTAACTTCATCCATAAGGTTTGATCACTATTTACAAGTAAAAGTTCTATCCATACTTAAAAGCTTAGAAAAGATTCCTTATTTCTTTTTTGAATATAAAACCAATATTTATTTACTAACTACGAAAAACAATCAATAGATTTCTACCCAAACAGGATATTACAAATGTAATATCTAACCGAAATCAAATATTATAGCAAATATGACAGTCAAATATAGCTATCAGACTTTCTTTAATTGACCAGACAACCTACAGAAAATAGGCATCTAACTTGAGGAAAGGGCAAAAAAACAAGGACCGCCCCGGTTTACACTGGGAACGGTCCTTATCCATTCTATAACAATACAACTTTTAAACGTTATGCCGGTTCTTCACATCTTTCTACATAAGCCAATGCATCTCCCTTATTGACCAAAGCACCCTGTTTGGCACACACCTCAATGATACGTCCGCTAAAGTTGGCCAATACCCTGTCATAAGTATTCCACGGAGTGGCAATATAACAGAATACATCATCCGGCTCATACTTATGCCCTACTTCCGGAGGCATAGAAGGTGACTCCACATCAATTTCCCAAATGATTCTTCCTTTTTCCATCGCGGTTATTGGTTCCGCCTTGGCACGCTTCATTCTCTTCACGTCTTCTTCAGAAAAACCTTGTTTGACTAACGCCGCATCCTTAGCACGTTGCAAATCCTCTTCAAACCTTTTTTTAGCTACCCCCGACTTATAGTCACGATATTGCCTGTCATGCATAGCCAGTTCAAAAAGTTCTTCGTCGTCAGGTCCGAATTCCCATCCGTTCTCCAGCATTTCTTTCCGGTACTCTTCAAGCTGATCAGGGTAATTCTTCTGTGGATCTTCATCCGTAAACTCATATCCTTTTTCTTTTGCCAAAGCTATAATTTCGGGATCCAAAGGTCCGGGCAAACGTCCGCTTTTCCCCAGAATCATCCCCCAGGTATTATTATCTATCATACTCCAACGCTCCTCACCCTTCACATGTGCCATTACGTTCATCAATGCCACGTTCTTCACGTACTGGCTGAATGGAGTCACCAACGGAGGATAGCCCAACTTGGGCCACACATATTCTACTTCGTCGAATAGCATCACAAGCAGATCGTCAATGCTGAGCTCAGGTTGATTATTATTCCGAAGTATCATATTGATACCGGCATGTACTCCTTTCAGATCGGCCATCATAGACCCCATCATCCCACCCGGTAAACCACATTTTAACAATAATGAAGACATATGCTTGTTGGTCGGATCCATGAAATAGCCGAGGAAATCATCAATGAATTCCTGCGTCATGGCACGTGCTTTCATATATGCTTTCATGTTGATCTCAGGAACCCGGAAACCGGCATCTTTCAACATGGCCTGTACGGAGATCACATCCGGATGAACTTTACCCCAGGATATGGGTTCCATGGCTACGTCAATAATATCAGCACCATTCTCGCAAACTTCAAGAATGGAAGCCATTGATAATCCGGGACCACTATGCCCGTGATATTGAATCAAGACTTCAGGATGACGCTCTTTTATAGCTTTCGTCAATCGCCCCAACATGACAGGACGTCCTACTCCCGCCATATCTTTCAGGCAGATTTCAGGAGCACCGGCCTCAATCAGTTTGTCGGCAATGGCTGTGTAATACTCCACCGTATGTACCGGCGAGAAGGTAATACACAAAGTCGCTTGTGGAATCATTCCCCCCTCAAGCGCATAGTGTATAGAAGGAATAATATTCCTCACTTCATTCAATCCACAAAAAATACGGGTTATATCTACCCCTTGAGCATGCTTGACTTTATACATCAACCGACGGACATCGGCAGGAACAGGATACATCCGCAAACCGTTCAGTCCCCTGTCGAGCATGTGGGTTTGTATTCCGGCATCATTGAAAGGTTTAGTAAAAGCCCGTACTGCTTTGTTAGGATTTTCACCATAGAGCAGGTTGACTTGCTCAAAAGCTCCTCCATTGGTTTCCACACGGGCAAAACATCCCATTTCAATAATCAAAGGTGCAATTCGTACTAACTGGTCGACACGGGGTTGGTATTTACCGGACGACTGCCACATGTCCCGATATACGAGACTGAATTTAATTTCCTTTTTCATTGCCGTAAGTTATAAGTGATTTCACATTCATAGGTTAACTTGTCATTACAAATATACTGAGATATCTGACATAAAGACAAAAATTAGCCTTAAAAAGTTCCCATAAAAGATATGTTATATATCATATTGTCACAAAAACAAAGGAGCAAGGAGGGGGTCCCTCGCTTACTCCTTCTTTTGCACAACTAAAAATCTACACTAAATCAGTATCTAAAAATCAATCTTTCTAATTATAATCAGTATCACCTTAATTAAACGAAGTCCTTCAATTCCTGTTGCAGTCTCTGCCGGGTAAAAAAGATCCGGCTCTTAACCGTACCGAGTGGCAATTCTAATTTTTCAGCTATTTCACGATATTTAAATCCAGAAACATGCATTGAAAACGGTACTTTATATTCTTTAGGCAACGCATTTACTACACGGTGCATTTCTTTCAAGTCATAGGCTCCTTCGGTACTTTCAAATCCGGAGTCTTGCGGGAGATTCAGATGGAAGAGGTTGTCGGTTTGGTCTACATAAGTTTGGTCACGCACAACTTTGCGGTAATTATTAATAAAGATGTTGCGCATGATTGTATACATCCAGCCTTTAAAATTAGTATCCGGCATAAATTTATCTTCATTATCTAATGCTTTCAATGAAGTTTCTTGTAACAGGTCATTGGCTTCTTCGCGATTGGCTGTGAGTTTATAAGCAAAACGGAGTAACTCTTCTTGTACCCCTATCAGGTCTTTTCTAAAACTTAAACTTTTCATACGTTGCGGTTTTTAAGCGGTTAATATTTCGTTTCTTTCTCGATGATGCAAGTTTAAGGCTTATTTTAGATTTCAGTAGGGTAAATTTCACCAATCTTTGGGGTAAAAACTATCAAATGATAGTTTTTGGGTGCTATTTGACAGTTTTTGGGTGTTATTTCAGGAAAGTTTCAATACACTTTGAGAGGTTTGTTTGATAATTAATGTTTTTTATTATGCGCTTTTTGTAAATAGAGACTGAATCACATACCTTTGGATCAAGTTTAACAACGTTAAGAATCAAAAGAATTATGAACTTACTTATCATTTTGGGGATTGTAGTCATCCTCGCCATTATCATTGCTTCCATGTACAACTCGCTGGTAAAACTGAGAAACAACCGTGAAAATGCATTTGCCGACATTGATGTACAGTTAAAGCAACGTCACGACCTTATCCCACAATTGGTAGATACAGTAAAAGGATATGCAGCTCACGAAAAGGACACACTTGAACGCGTCATTCAGGCTCGCAACGGAGCTGTCAGTGCCCGAACAATCGATGAAAAGATTACAGCAGAGAATCAACTTAGTTCCGCCCTCGCGGGATTGAAAATCACCTTGGAAGCTTACCCCGATTTAAAGGCCAACCAAAACTTCCTCCAGTTGCAGGAAGAGATTTCGGACGTAGAAAACAAACTGGCTGCAGTACGCCGCTACTTTAACTCAGCTACCAAAGAACTGAACAATGCAGTACAGACATTCCCTTCCAACTTGATAGCCAACATGTTCGGCTTTCATAAAGAAATGATGTTCGATTTGGGTACTGAACAACGTGCCAATCTGGAAGAAGCCCCGAAAATCAAATTCTAATCCCCAGGAAAGTATATACACATGCAATACGTCGGAATACAGACACAACAGAGCCGGAATAACCTACGTTCCGGCATCTTACTGTTCCTTTTCCCTTGCCTGGTGGCAGTACTGACTTATTTGTTCAGCTACCTGCTCATCACTTTTACCGTGACAGATGATTACGGGCAATACGACACATTGGCAATGACCAATCAAATGTTTATTAATCTGATTCCTTATATTATAGGAGGCGTTCTGGTCTGGTTTATTATTGCCTACTTTGCCAATTCCAGTATTATCAAAGCCGCTACAGGGGCACGACCATTAGAACGTAAAGAGAATAAACGCATCTACAATTTAGTGGAGAATCTCTGTATGTCGCAAGGGATGAAAATGCCTAAAATCAACATAATCGATGACAATTCACTCAATGCGTATGCCAGCGGAATTAACGAACGTACTTATACGGTCACCTTATCAAAAGGAATCATCGAGAAACTCAATGACGAAGAACTTGAAGGGGTCATTGCACACGAGCTGACACATATCCGTAATCACGATGTCCGACTGCTGATTATCTCCATTGTATTCGTAGGCATCTTTTCGATGTTGGCACAAATAGCACTGCGCTCCGTTTATTACTCTTCGTGGACACGCAGCCGGAATGATAAAAACAATGGTGCCATCCTCATCTTGGTTTTAGCCATGATTGTAGCTGCCATCGGCTATTTCTTTGCCACGCTGATGCGCTTTGCCATCTCCCGCAAACGTGAATACATGGCCGATGCAGGAGCAGCAGAAATGACAAAGAACCCATTAGCTCTGGCCAGTGCTTTAAGAAAGATATCTGCAGATCCCGATATAGAAGCTGTGGAGCGCGAAGATGTAGCGCAGTTATTCATACAACATCCTGGCAAACAGGCTAAAAGCGCATTGAGCGGGCTAAGCGGGCTCTTCGCCACCCATCCGCCAATCGAAAAACGAATTGCCATTCTGGAACAGTTCTAACAGAAATATCCTCCCCATATAGACTCAAAAGTCTTCTTCGCCACAGGTTACACAGATTAAGCATTATGTAAACGACGATTTAAAATTCATTCTGTGTTAATCCGTGCAATCTGTGGTAAGTTTTGACATGCCCTCCTTTTTTATTCTTTGTGAAATCCCATCCGGTAAACACGAAATAATATTAAATCATTTGTCTGCTTTATACATTTTATCTTTTCCGACCGTTATCTTTATGTAAACATCCGAAAAACAACCATTGATATGAAAACAAGCAAATGTATCATCCTTCTGATGTTGCTCATCATCGGAACAGGAGTTTGCCCGCTTCAGGCCCAAAGCCGGAAAGAAAAGAAAGAGCAAAAAGAACAAACAGTAAAAGAGCTAATCGAATCGGAAAACTACCGGATTGACGTATCTACAGCATACCCACGCCGAGGGCATATGATTCCACTGACCTCAGTTTATTCTGTGATAGTTCGAAACGATTCGGTCTTTTCACAACTACCCTATTTCGGGCGTGCTTATTCTATTCCCTATGGAGGAGGGCAAGGACTGATGTTCAAGGCTTCGATTGACAAATATAATATGGTCATGGGCAAACGCGGAGCAGCAAAGATAAACTTCACCGCCAGAAACTCCGAAGATCAGTTCAAGTTTAGAATCACTATCTATTCCAATGGTTCGTCCAGCATAGATGTCGATATGCAGAATCGTGAATCGATCAGCTTCTCCGGTGATCTGATACTACCGGAATAAAATTAGTATAAGTCTACTCCCCTTTCAGGATAGGCAAACAGATCTGATATTTCACAGCCAATGCGCGTACCACAAAAATGCAACAGCCACTGATGACCTGTGTTAAAGCAGCATCAACACCCAGACGGTCGAGTCCCCAATAAATGACTCCGCCAATAACGCATGCCATGGCATAAATCTCTTTACGGAAAATCAACGGAATCTCGTTGATAAACACATCGCGGATTACGCCACCGGCTGCTCCGGTCATTGTGCCCATAATGATGGCCACCCAAAAGGCATAGCCCAAATCGATCGTTTTGCTGATACCAACTACCGTAAATAATGCAAGCCCAATGCTGTCGAAGATAAAAAACGTGTTGTGCATATGAATCAGATGCTTCCGGAAAAAGATAACCCACAGAAGGGCCAGCGCCGAACAGATAAGATAAATGGGATTCGTCATCCAGAACGGAGTAACGTCCAGCAATACGTCACGTATAGTACCACCGCCAATGGCAACAGCCACACCGGCTACATAAGCACCAAACCAGTCAAACTGTTTGGCAGATGCAAGACGAATGCCACTAATGGCAAAAGCAAATGTCCCGATAAACTCCAGAATCTGGATAAAGGTCGGAATCTGAAAGATTGTTGGCATATATCAAGTTTTTTGTGTGCAAAGAAACAAATAATTCCGCAAGAAAGTGTACATTTGTTCCTTGAAAATTGTAAGAATACGAAGATGAAGATAACGATTGTTGCCGGGGCTCGCCCTAACTTTATGAAAATCGCCCCTATCACCCGGGCTATCGATGCCGCTAAGGCACAAGGTAAACGCATTTCTTATCGCCTGGTTTACACAGGGATAGAGAATGACACCAGTCTGGATGCATCCTTATTTGCAGATCTGCATATGAAAGCTCCCAATGCCTATCTGGGCGTAAACGGCAATAACCCCACAGAACTTACTGCGGGAATAATGATCGCCTTCGAACGTGAACTGACAGAAAACCCTACGCATGTAGTTCTGGTAGTCGATGACCTCACTGCAACTATGAGTTGTGCGATCGTAGCCAAAAAACAAAATATAAAAGTGGCACATCTCGTAGCCGGCACCCGTTCGTTCGATATGTCCATGCCCAAAGAAGTCAATCGTATGATAACAGACGGACTTTCCGACTATCTGTTCACAGCCGGCATGGTGGCCAATCGTAACCTGAATCAGACAGGAACAGAAAATGAAACAGTCTACTATGTAGGCAACATCCTGATCGATACAATACGGTATAACCGCAACCGCCTGATAAAGCCAATATGGTTCTCTGTCCTGGGACTGAAAGAGCACGAGTACATCCTGCTGACCCTCAACCGCCATGTGCTGCTGAACAACAAAGAAAATCTGCGGAAATTGATAGAGACCTTACTTGAAAAGGCAAACGGCATGCCGATTGTGGCACCACTGCACACTTATGTACGCAATGCGATCAAAACTCTCGACATCACAGCTCCTAACCTGCACATCATGCCCACACAAAGCTACCTCTCTTTCGGGTATCTGATGAACCAGGCAAAAGCCATTATAACAGATTCAGGCAATGTGGCGGAAGAAGCGACCTTCCTGGGAATTCCCTGCATCACCCTCAACACCTATGCCGAGCATCCGGAAACCTGGCGCACAGGCACCAATGAACTGGTTGGTGAAGATCCGGCAGCATTGGCTGCCAGTATGGATAAACTGATGAACGGAGAATGGAAACAAGGCACTCTGCCCGAACGCTGGGACGGACGGACCGCAGAACGAATTGTACAAATATTATTGGGGGAATAATGCCGGATTCCCCCTCCTTACAGGACTCAAAAGATACACAAAAAAGGTTATATAGTCCGTTCAATCAAAAGGAATTTATTACCTTTGCAGTCTCACGATGAGATGAAGTGTGTATGAAACAACAATATTCTAAACTATTAATAGTAGTCTTCCTTATCCTCTCTGCACCACAGGCTTTTGCACAGTTGAAGGGAGTAATCACTGATTCTATTTCACATGAGCCGCTAATGTACATTTCCGTTTTCTATGAAGGAAAAGGCGTAGGCGGTATATCCAATGCTAACGGAGAATATCAGGTAGAAACCCGCAAAGGTTGGAACGAACTGACCTTCTCTGCAGTGGGGTATATCACCAAGAAAGTGAAAATTCCGGCAGGTGCCAAAGAACTGAATGTGGTGCTCTCACCAGATGATGTCACGCTGGACGAGGTGGTGATAAAACCTAAAAAAGAAAAGTATTCCCGGAAAAACAATCCCGCTGTGGAGTTCATGCGAAAGGTCATCGACCACAAGAAAGCTCAGAAGCTGGAAACCAACGACTATTATCAGTACAACAAGTATCAGAAGATGAAGATGTCACTCAATGACGTGACACCCGAAAGCCTTGAAAAAGGAATCTATAAAAAGTTTTCTTTCCTCAAAGACCAGGTTGAGGTTTCGCCTGAAACCAACAAACTGATTCTGCCTATCTCGGTGCAGGAAACGTCTTCCAAAACCATTTACCGGAAGGACCCGGAAAGCAAAAAGACCATAATCGAAGGTATGAACTCCAATGGCGTGGAAGAATTCTTCTCAACAGGTGATATGCTGGGTACTATCCTCAATGATGTATTTGCCGATATCAATATCTATGATGATGATATCCGCCTGTTGCAACGCCGTTTCGTAAGTCCAATCGGAAGCGGAGCCATCTCTTTCTATAAATTCTACCTGATGGATACTGTGATGGTGGATAAAGATAAATGCGTGCATCTCACCTTCGTCCCACAGAACTCTCAGGACTTCGGATTCACCGGACACCTGTATGTACTGGACGACTCTACCTATGCTGTGAAAAAGTGCACCATGAATCTGCCTAAAAAGACAGGAGTAAACTTTGTAGAAAATCTGGACGTCGTACAGCAATATGAACAGCTTCCCAATGGCAACTGGGTGCTGACAGACGACGATATGACTGTGGATCTTTTAGTCATGAAAGCTATTCAGGGCATCCAGGTAAAACGAACAACCAAATATAGCAATTATGTCTTCGACCCCATCGAGCCACGACTTTTCCGTTTGAAAGGAAGTGTGATCAAAGAGGCGGACATGCTGACCAAAAGTGACGAATATTGGGCCGGAGTACGCCAGGTGCCTCTAACAAAGACCGAGAGCAGCATGGATCTTTTCATGAACCGGCTGGAACAAATACCCGGATTCAAATATGTGATATTCGGAGCAAAAGCGTTGATAGAAAACTATGTGGAAACCGGAACCAAAGAACATCCGAGTAAGTTTGACTTCGGACCGATCAACACCATGATATCGAGCAATTATGTGGATGGTACCCGTTTCCGTCTCAGCGGCATGACTACCGCCAAGCTGAATCCCCACTGGTTCTTCAATGGATACGGAGCGTACGGACTCAAAGATAAAAAATGGAAATATGAAGGTAATGTGACCTACTCTTTCCGCAAATGCGAATTCTTCCCCTGGGAATTCCCGAAGCATTACATCTCGGCCTCCTACCGCTACGACGTCATGTCGCCAATGGATAAGTTCCTCGACACGGATAAGGATAACGTATTCGTAGCGTGGAAAACCACGACCGTCGACCAGATGTCATACGTACGGGACGCCACACTGAGATATGAAATGGAGACTTTGTCGGGTTTCTCGGTTGCGGCCATGGCGCGACACCGGGAAGATACTCCGGCAGGCAAGTTGCAATACATCCGCAATGATGCTGCCAAAACCATCGTACCCGATATAACTACCGCCGAATTGGGGCTGACCTTACGTTATGCGCCGGGCGAGACCTTCGTCAATACAAAGCAACGCCGTCGTCCGGTATCGCTGGATGCTCCCATCTTCACCCTCTCCCACACTACCGGATTTAAAGGTGTTTTAGGAGGAGAATATAATTTCAACCTGACGGAGGCAAGTATCTGGAAGCGCTTCTGGCTCTCGTCCTGGGGTAAAGTAGATGTTACCTTAAAAGGAGGTGCACAATGGAATACCGTTCCGTTCCCATTACTTATTTTGCCAGCCGCCAACCTATCGTATATCACACAGAAAGAAACGTTCAACCTGATCAATAATATGGAGTTCCTCAACGACCGTTATGCATCGCTGGCACTCACATATGACATGAATGGTAAACTTTTCAACCGCATCCCGCTGATTAAGAAACTGAAGTGGAGAGAGGTATTCCGTTTCCGCGCTCTATACGGCAACCTGACGGATAAGAATAACCCGTTTAAGAGCAATAATCCGGAACTGTTTGATTTCCCGCAACGGGACGGCAGCTACACCAGCTATGTGATGGATCCGAAAGTACCTTACCTGGAAGCCAGTGTGGGTATTTACAACATCTTTAAATTGTTGCATATCGAATACGTACGCCGTCTGACTTACCTGAACCACCCGGGAATCAACAAACAAGGTATCCGGTTTATGATTCAGGTAGTATTCTGATCCGCCTATCTATCATTCACACTATAAAACCTCAATACGATGAATTTCACAGTACACACCTGCAATGGCATGAAGCTATGGTTGGTTTTTCTTATGTTAAGCAGTGCAATCCATGTTTGCCGGGCGGATTCCCCACGACAAACCATCAACTTCAACCGGGAATGGAAATATTGCCGGGGAGACTTCAAGAGTGCTTCCCGACCGGATTTTGACGATTCCGACTGGGAAAGGACGGGACTTCCCCACTCTTTCAGTACTCCATACTTCATGTCGAAAGATTTTTATGTAGGTTACGGATGGTACCGCAAAGCCTTTCCGATAAAGAAAGAAGTGCTTGGCAAAAGGAGCTTTCTTGAATTCGACGGTGTATTTCAGGAAGCAGAAGTTTTTGTGAACGGACATCGGGCAGGAACCCACCAAGGAGGATATACCGGATTTTCCATTGATATATCGAGCTATCTGAAAGAAGGAAAAAACCAGATAGCGGTTCGGGTTAACAACTGCTGGCGACCTGACCTCGCTCCACGTGCAGGCGAACATGTATTCAGCGGAGGCATTTACAGGAACGTACGCTTAGTGATCAAAGAACCGACCTATATCGATTGGTATGGCACATTGGTCACCACACCGGACTTAGGAGAAAAAAAGGGAAAGTCAGGGAGCGTCCACATAAGGACAGATGTATGCAATCGTTCCGGAAAAACAGAAACTTACCGACTTCTGACCACTGTTATCGATCCCCGAGGCAAAGAAGCGGCTTCTGTTTCTACATCACAATCATTGCCGGACAACGCAACCTACACATTTGAGCAGCAAACCCGCGAGATTCAGGCACCGGAGCTGTGGCATCCCGATCATCCTGCACTTTACAAGGTGGTCAGCTCGCTTTACCACGGAGAAAAATTGATAGACCGCTATGAAACGTCTTTCGGATTCCGCTGGTTTGAATGGACACCGGACCGGGGATTCTTCCTGAACGGGGAACATTATTATTTTAAGGGAGCCAATGTTCATCAGGATCATGCCGGATGGGGAGATGCCGTGACCGAAACCGGTATGCGAAGAGATATCCGTCTGGTAAAAGAAGCCGGCTTCAACCTGATACGAGGTTCGCATTACCCCCATTCACCGGCTTTCTCACAAGCATGCGATGAAATAGGTATGCTATTCTGGGCAGAGAATGCATTTTGGGGAATCGGAGGTCACAAAGGAGATGGCTACTGGAACGCAAGTGCATATCCCGTAAATGAAGCAGACAGGGCAGGATTTGAGAGCAGTGTAAAAGCCCAACTGAAAGAATTGATCCGCATCCACCGCAACCATCCTTCTATTGTTGTATGGAGTATGAGTAACGAACCGTTCTTTACCGCACCCGAAACGATCGACCCGATGCGCAAGTTACTGTCAGAAACCGTCAAACTCTCCAAGCAACTCGATCCAACCCGTCCGGCGGCCATTGGCGGTGCTCAACGTCCGTTGGGAGAGAAACGAATCGACAAGTTGGGTGATATAGC
This sequence comes from Bacteroides sp. 11BF, assembly GCF_019633765.1. Lineage (NCBI taxonomy): Bacteria > Pseudomonadati > Bacteroidota > Bacteroidia > Bacteroidales > Bacteroidaceae > Bacteroides > Bacteroides sp. 11BF. Next base: position 166,776 of record NZ_JAFKPJ010000007.1, on the reverse strand, counting down.
CGGATATAACGGTGACGGTAGCTACATCCCCGAGTTTCAGCAACCGGGCATACCGACGGTAGTTTCAGAGTATGGTAGCACGACAGCCGACCGTCCGGGAGAGTACGATCCGGGCTGGGGAGACTTGGCAAAGAATAATGCGCAAAATGGCTTTGCCTGGCGTAGCGGACAAGCCATCTGGTGCGCATTCGACCACGGGAGTATAGCCGGAAGTGCTCTTGGGAAAATGGGAATTATCGATTATTTCCGGATTCCCAAACGTGCCTGGTATTGGTACCGCAATGCCTACAAAGGGATTGCTCCGCCGAAGTGGCCAGAGGCAGGAACACCTGCACGCATTGCCCTGACAGCCGATCAAACGAACCAGATAAAGACAGACGGGACAGATGACGTTATGTTGTCGGTAACCATTCTGGATGCAGACGGTAAACCGGTCAACAATTCTCCGGCAGTCAGCCTCAACATCATATCCGGTCCGGGAGAGTTTCCTACCGGTACCTCGGTCCTATTTGAAAAAGAGAGTGATATCCGTATTCTCGATGGAAAAGCCGCGATTGAATTCCGGTCATACTATGCCGGAGAAACCGTGATACGGGCTACCTCACCGGGGCTCGAGCCTGCCGAGATCACACTCCGGTTCATCGGAAGCACTCCCTATACCGAAGCCTGCAAAGTGAAAGACCGACCTTATACACGTTTTGAGGTTCAGGATAAAACAGATAACCTGCAAACCTTCGGGCCCAATAATCCGACCTTCTGCAGTTCATCGGCCGACGGACACTCGTCCGCATTTGCTGCCGATGGAGATGGAGCCACCTATTGGCAAGCTGCCGGCAACGACCCGGAACGCTCCTGGACATTGGACACAGAGAAAGGCTTGTCCATACGCCACATCCGAATCGCATTTCCGGATACGGACCATTACCAATACAAAGTGGAGGCATCGATGGACAGAGAACACTGGACACTTATTCCGGATCAGACCAACTATAAACAAAACGAGAACATTCGGATGATCCAGGTTGTTCCGGGTATACAGGGACGTTTCATACGTATCAGTTTCATCGGAGAAAAAGCCGCTATCACAGATGTACAGGTGATGGGGACGGTGATCGACTAATAAACAGATTCATTACAAATAGATATGCAACCATTAGCGGAAAGGCTACGGCCAAAAACATTAGATGATTATATCGGTCAGAAACACCTTGTGGGACCGGGTGCTATCTTGCGCAAGATGATTGATGCAGGACGTATCTCTTCATTTATCCTGTGGGGGCCTCCGGGAGTCGGTAAAACAACACTGGCCCAGATAATAGCCAACAAGCTGGAAACCCCTTTTTATACACTGAGTGCCGTAACATCGGGCGTGAAAGACGTACGCGAAGTGATAGATCGCGCCAAAAGCAACAAATTCTTCACTCAGTCCAGTCCCATCTTGTTTATCGACGAAATACACCGATTCAGCAAATCTCAGCAGGACTCGTTGCTGGGAGCTGTCGAGCACGGAACAGTTACTCTGATAGGTGCCACCACGGAGAACCCGTCTTTTGAGGTAATCCGTCCACTCCTCTCCCGTTGCCAGCTCTATACACTGAAGTCTCTGGAGAAAGAGGACCTGCTTGAATTGCTTCAACGTGCCATCACTACCGATACCGTACTGAAAGAACGTAAAATAGAACTGAAAGAAACCAGTGCCATGCTTCGTTTTTCGGGAGGCGATGCCCGCAAGCTGCTGAATATACTGGAACTCGTAGTAGAGTCGGAAACGGAAGAGACCGTAGTTATCACTGACGATCTGGTAACCGAACGCTTACAGCAAAATCCGCTGGCTTATGATAAAGACGGCGAGATGCATTACGATATTATTTCGGCATTTATCAAATCGATCCGGGGCAGCGATCCCGACGGTGCCATTTACTGGCTGGCACGTATGGTAGAAGGAGGAGAAGACCCGGCATTCATTGCCAGGCGTCTGGTCATCTCGGCTTCGGAAGACATTGGCCTGGCCAATCCGAATGCACTGCTATTGGCTAATGCCTGTTTTGACACGTTGATGAAAATAGGCTGGCCGGAAGGAAGAATCCCATTGGCGGAAACCACCATTTATCTGGCAACCAGCCCTAAAAGCAACTCAGCCTACAATGCTATCAACGATGCACTGGCATTGGTGCGTGAAACCGGTAACCTGCCTGTACCTCTGCACCTGCGCAATGCTCCCACCAAACTGATGAAGCAGTTAGGATATGGCCAGGAATATAAATATGCCCATAATTATGAAGGTAATTTCGTAAAACAGCAATTCCTGCCAGACGAAATCAAGAATAAGCAAATATGGCAGCCCCAACACAACCCGGCTGAACAGAAACATGCCGAACGAATGAAACAACTCTGGGGAAATGAAAAGAACTATTAAACATCTGTAATTGTTTTATTAGATAAAGAGTTATTAATTCAGTATTCAAGTACACAAACTTAATACTTAACACCTAATAATTTATGAAGATAGTAGTTTTAGACGGCTATGCCGCCAACCCCGGAGATCTGAACTGGGATGAATTGAGAACTTTAGGTGAGTGTGAAATCTATGATCGCACAGCCCCCGAAGAGGTGCTTACACATGCGAAGGACGCCGAGGCCATCCTTACCAACAAAGCCGTGATCACCGCAGAGCACATGGCCTCTTTGCCTAACCTGAAGTATATCGGCGTAATAGCCACCGGATATAACATTATTGATATTGCGGCAGCCAAAGAACGCGGTATTGTGGTTACCAACATCCCGGCTTACAGCACTCCATCCGTCGGACAGATGGTTTTTGCCCATATCCTGAATATCACTCAGCGAGTGCAACACTATGCAGACGAAGTGCGTGGAGGGCAGTGGACCCGGAATCAGGATTTTTGTTACTGGGATACCCCGCTTATAGAGCTGTTAGGAAAGAAAATCGGTCTTATCGGACTGGGACAGACCGGATATAATACAGCCCGTATCGCAATCGGGTTCGGAATGAAAGTGTGGGCCTATACCTCCAAGTCACGGCTTCAGTTGCCTCCCGAAATCAGAAAAGCGGAACTCGACCAGATTTTCCGTGAATGTGACATCGTCAGTCTGCATTGTCCGTTAACGGAATCAACCCGTGATCTGGTTAATGCCCGCCGCCTTGAACTGATGAAACCAAACGCCATCTTAATCAACACCAGTCGCGGCCCTTTGATCAACGAACAAGACCTGGCAGACACTCTGAATAATTATAAGATTTATGCCGCCGGATTGGATGTACTCTCCACCGAGCCTCCACGTGCGGACAACCCATTGTTGACTGCCAGAAATTGCTATATCACCCCGCATATAGCCTGGGCTACTTCCGCCGCCCGTGAACGTCTGATGACCATTCTGGTTGACAACTTGAAAGCATACATCGGTGGAAAACCCATAAACAACGTAGCCAAATAAAGTCAGATATCAAAAAAGACAGGAATACTATCGGGATTCAGAATATATCCCGATAGTTTCTTCAACTCTTCTTCCGCATCCATCACTGCACAAGAATAACCGGCAACAGACATCATCGGCCAATCGTGCATCGTATTACCTACCACCAGAATCTCCCGCAAAGAGATTCCCAATCTCGAACATAGAGTTATCAGTCCATTCTTCTTTCCCGCCCTGCTGTCCACCACTGTCAGCAACCGGCCTTCCTGATACAGTTGATATGCCTCCCCCTCCAATCCGGCCGACAACCGAGTAGCTTCCCGGACAGTAGGCGCAAGCACGGCATACTTAAAGATTTCTCCTTTCCAAGTATAACGAGTGATCCGGCAACCGGGGAAATCAAGAGTCACAGGATGTTCAACCGGAACACATTCAACGGTATCTTCATAACACAGAAAGCCCCCATCGGCAAAAACCCCTCCCGAAAACAAGTCGAACACATCACCAAGCCGCTTCTTGGCGTGTGCCATCGGCAAGGCAGTACTCAGGTACAGAGGTAAGCGGCCGGACATATATTTTAGTGCAGAAACGGTACGCCCGGGAATCCTCCCCTGCACATCTGTCAATGTACCGTCAATATCAAAGAATACAGCCCTGACCTTTTTCCTCTCCGGTATACGCCACAATGCTCCTTCTCCCATCATTCTTCTCAGAGGCGTATCCCGCAGATTGCTGAAAGCAATATAGCAATCGCATACTTTACGGAGACAAGAAGGCTGAAGGAAAGAAGTAGAATCATCGTAGAAATTCCCTGTCCGCACCCCACTTCTCGGGCAGGCATACATCCCCCCTTCCCGGTCAACAAACAGACTCTCTCTGCCTCCGGAACAATTATTCAAACATGCTTTTGCGTTCCGCCGATCATAATCGAACAGATTATCCATCTCGTTAAAAAAGCGGACATCTTCCTCCGAAAGCGGCTTCCGTAAACCTTGCATTGCGTTCACAAACAAGTAGACCGACGGATCCAGCAGCAGCCTCAACCTCCGGATCTGTTCCTTTGCCGAAGGATCACCAACCACTCCCGCACAGACCTCAATACCAGCCGCATGCAGTTTTTCTATTTTAGACGCAAAATCTGTGACATCCGCCATCTCAGGATGGTAGCTCGCCCAGAATTTGATTTTGGTGACATCTGCCCGAGCCTCTTCAACTTCATTCAGAAAACGGGAAACTGAAAAGGACAGGTTGGTCTGACAAGAAACCCCAGCCACATGGGGCATGGCAGCCAGACGAATGATACCTTCTCTGTAATACCGATGTATCATCGCTTCTCCATAAGGGATAATTAGAATACGCAACGCCCCATGCTTCCACTGACTGATACGTGAAATAAAACGGTGCAGCGCTTCCCGGTCACCGTCCGTATCGGCAGATGCGGATTTCCTGCCAAACGGACAATACGAACATGTATAGTTGCAATATTCCAGACTGCCCCTATAATAGATATTCCGGATAGTACTCAAAGCCCCCATCGTGCAAAGTTGATCAAGGATATATATACTCGGACATCAGTCTCCTTACGGCAGGTGAAACAAAAGACTGGCCGATGTAATCGGAGTAGGCCATTCCTTCCTCCGTAAGAAGCAGAACCCGGTTTTTCTCTTCAATCCACCCCCGGTCTGTAAATTCCCGGAAGAGCGTTCTGTCCGGCTCCTTACCAAAACGTTGTTCATACTCCGCCGTGTCCAGCCCCCGATAATACATCAGGTTCTTTATAATAAACCTTATTTGTACCTCTTCCGCAGAAAGCAAATAACCATTGGTTACCGTCAAAAAATCAGCAGTCCGGATATAACGGTCTATCTCTCCGGCTATGGCTTCCTGCCGCACAGCGTATGGAGTGGCATAATGTAAATCTCCCAGATAGCTCCGTCCCCCGGAACCACAGGACAGCATGGTTTCATCGCCACAGGAGAACTCCAGTTCCACTGTTTTCCGTTTAACAAAGCGACGCATGGAAGTCTGCACAAATCCCTGCTCCACCAACAGTTCACGAGCTGACCTGTAAATAGCATAACACATGTCATCCGTTGAACGTACATCGATACGTGTACCCGGCCGGACATAAAGAGGATAAATAAATAATTCGTCGGGGCGATAAGTAAGCGCAGTGGTAAGCGAGTGAATAAAGCTATCTACCGTCTGTCCCTCAATGCCATAAATCAGGTCGAGGTTCAACTGCGGGAAGTCCGCTTCCCGAATATTTTGAAGTGCATCGATCACGGTAGCAAGCACAGGCCTCCTTTTCAGTTTTTTCAACTCCGCATCATTGAAACTCTGTACACCCATGCTCAACCGTTCCACCCCCCTCGTCCGCAATTGCCGCAAAACTTTCTTGTCGGCATACTCCGGTGAAGTTTCGATGGAAGTGAATACCTCCGAAGGACGTACGCCGAACAGCTCGGCTATGCAAAACAGTTCATCCAACTGCTTTTCGTTCAGAATAAGCGGAGTACCTCCCCCAACTGCAAACGAAGTAAATTTCAAATTTTGTGCCGCCACGGACAACTGTTCTGCCTGACGGCGCATCGTACGGAGATATGCCGAGATACGCCCTCCATCACAGCTCTGCTGTGAAAACAGATTGCAATAACCGCACTTATGGGCACAGAAAGGGATATGAAAATATAGACTTGCCTGCCCCCCTGCCAACCGTTCAAAATAAGGGGCAAGAGAGACCGGAGGATTAAAAGTACGGTAAGCCGTCTTATGCGGATAACTGTACATATAGCTGATATATCGTGAAATCTGCTGCTGATCGTTCATTTTCTGAGAATAAAATGTTTATAAGGCACCGTATATACCTTCTCGTGGGAAATGCAGTGATACTCGTAACCGTCCTCACCATAACAGGTGCCATGATCGGACAAAGCAATGACCAATGTATCCGAACGTCTTCTGAAAGCCTCGAACAAGCGGGGCAACTGACTGTCAACGTATCGTAAAGCCGCAGCATGCGACTCTTTGTCGTCTTTCTTCTTACCCTCTACATAATGGCAGTTGGGATAATGGATGGCCGAGAAATTGATATACATGAATACTCTCCGGTCCGCCGGATACTTTTCCAGTTTACCGACAGCAAAGTCCACCTGATTGGCGGCACTGTTCTTATCCGTGCAGCCAAAAGCAGGCAGCCAGTAACTTTTATTGAAATAACCGGGAAATACCCTTCCGATGTCATTCCGTTTACTGAAAAAGCTGACTCCGCCGATACAGATGGTTTCATAACCGATATTGGACAGGCTCTGTACGAATGTAGCTTCTTTAAAAGCATAACTGCCCTCCGGAGGTATGCGCCCCGTGCCGGCCTGAAAAGGGAAAAAAAGCCACTTCCGGCTGCGCAACACATGGGGTTCGGCAGGTGAAGGCAAGAATCCGGCAAAAATGGCGAAATGCGAGGGATAGGTAAAATTGCCGGGAGCATGCCTCTTCTCCCAGCCACTGCCATAGCTATTCAGTACGGGAGTTCCCCCGGAAGCCTCTTCGGCCACACTGACGTCATAGCGCAAGGTGTCGAAACAGAGCATCAGTATGTCATGCGTGCCCACAATTCCATTCATATCTATATCCGGTTTCCGGTCTTGCTTACCGGATGGCAGTTCATCTATTTCCATTGAAAAGTGATTCTATCGTTCTTATCTGATTGGTGTATATCTTATTCTCCGTAAACATATCCTGATAGATATGATCTCCCTGTCCGTTCACCTCTATAATATAAGGTGTATCCGTGTTCCGTGCAATCAGCACATCTATGCCTGCATACCGCAGTCCCAGAGCCCGCGTGGCGGCAATGCTCCGGCAAAAAAGCTCCTCACGGACGGAAGGTGCAAGCGAAAGCTCTCCGAACAGCCTTGCTTTGTTGTTCAGGTGAAGATTGGTTATGGCACCTTTGCTACAACGTACCACGACATAGTCGACTTCATCTTCCCTACAAACAACACGCAAGTCATAATTCTCCCCTTCCAGTTTTTCTTTTACCATCCACTCTTCAAGGACAGCTCCGCATCGCATGACTTCTTCTGCCAGCACAGCAATCTCTTTCCGGTTTGTCAACCGGCAGATACGTTTTTCATTACAAGCATGATCTCCCGCCCAACGCATGGTCGTATAAGCCACCCATTCGTCCCGGCGATGATTGTATCTGACAGCCATTACCCCTCCGGCTCCGGAGCCATAGCGAGGTTTAAGAAACCCTCCCCTCTTCTGTCGGTAAAGCAGTTCGGCCAGTTCATCAAAAGTGCGTAGTGCCGCCGAGAGCAACGGGGTTGTTTTCAAGCCTGCCCCGGCCAGTTTCTGCTGAGTGCGGACCTTATCCAAAGCACAGAGAATTGCACTCGGCTCGTTCAGAAAATGCACGCCCTCCGGTCTATCTACAGCGGCTAAGCGCCTCAACATTTCCCTGTAATCCCGGCAAAGCGAATTGTATTTCCGGAAGTCCGTTTCCTGAAACACCGGAGGTTCCAGCTTCACAACCGTATCACGATACTCCGGAAGAGTAGCCATCAACTCATCGTATGTGACAAAGCAGGTATCCGCCCCAAGGCTTCTACCCGCTTTGATAAAGTAGTCCGTACGTTTTGAAGTCGAATTACTGACAACACATATCTTCATTCATTTACTCCGTAATCATTGGGAAACTGTAATCATCATCATACTCCTGTGAGTCGGAAACGTCGATCTTCACCGGCAGTGCCTTCTGCAACTCCTTTTTCATCTCGTCACTCAGGTAATTGTATTTCATATTGATAAACTTCAAGTGGCTGATCTTGTCCACATGATCCAGCAACAGTTGTGCTCCCTCGTCTGTCAATACTCCGGCAGAGATATCCATCGTCTCCAGTTGCGGAAGAATATCCGATTCGAGGAACATCTCCACAACAGCATCTTGTTCTTCCGCATCGACAATGCCCAGCCATTTCAGTTTAGGAAAACGGTCTTTGGAGAAGAGAGGCTTGAATACAGCCAGATCACCCTCAAATCCGTAGTCTTCCACTCCTACATAAAGGACCAGCTTTTCAAGGTTAGAGAGGTCGGATCCCAGAATGTCCTCCACCACCGAATCGGGCAGACCACCACTGATAATCTCAAGTGACTTCAGGTTGGGACGAGGTTTCTTGCCAATGCTCAGATTATTGGTGCCTTTAATCTTGAGATTGTTCAGCAAGGGCATCACGTCCAACACCGGACCTAAATCCACCTGCTCAATCCAGGAAATCTCTTGTTCTTCAGAATCCATGTCTCCCCAGAACAGGCCCTCAAGATGGGCAAACTTTTCCTTATTCGCCACAATGCCGTCGGCAATAGCCGAGCAGTCCTCTCCGTCATACCCCCAACAGCCGATCGTGATCTGCCTGAGCGACGGCAGCTTTTTATCCTTCAATATCCTATCCATCAAGTTCACGCCTTCTTCTGCCTCGTCATAGCTCAGCGCATACTTTTTAGCTTCGACCTTCATTTCCTTGGCAACCTCTTCCCGGGTTTCCACATATCCTTTCTTCGTCTTCTCCGCCACTAATTTGGCAGCGGCCTTTTCGGCCTCTTCGACCGACGAAAAATTCTTTACCTGTGTTTGTCCGTCTGTTCCCAACTTGCCATAGTTCACAACAACATCGGTTCCCCGAACATCGATGCTCCAGAACTTCTGAGACTTAAAGTCTTGAAATACAAATACTCGTTTCATAGTATGTCTGTTTAATTACTGATAAAAACAATGCTTATCCGCCTTCGTTTGTCAAGAGCAGATAAGCATCGCTACAAAAGTAATAAAATTCCGATACCCTGTACTTTTATCTGATAAAAATCTTAGTAGGCATGTCCGCCTTCGTCCATTTCCTTTGCATCGATCTTACGATTGTCGATGCTGCGCCAGGCGTAGAAGATGTAGGCGATGACAAACGGAACCAAGATAGAAACGTAAGCCATGGTTTTCAGCGTAAACTGGCTGGAACAACTGTTGGCAAGGGTGAGCGAGCTTTGTATATCCGTGTAAGATGGATAATAAGCTGTATTGTTATATCCGGCAGTAAGCAACAGTGCCAGGACGGTGAGTACCGTACCAATGCCGGCAAACCAGATCCCTTTATCGAATGTCTTCTTCAACATTGTTTTGCCAATGCCGAACAGCACCAGCACAACCCCTGCAAGGAATATAATCAGCACTACCGGCATTTCGATAAAGTTATTGAAATACTTATAAGGCTCCATATAGATCTCCTTTGTTTCCGGATTGACAGCATATCCGTCGGCCAGCAAAGTGCGGATCACAAAAGTTAGGAAGAACACCAGAAACAGGGCTGTATTGGCAATCAACGAACGACGACACTTGCCGACGAGTTCCTTATCGGCTATGTTATTGATGAAATAGAGAGCTCCCAGGATGCGTGCCAGAAAAAACACGGCCAGTCCCAAAATCACATTCCAGATATTGGTCAGCGCATCGAGCCCATGCCAGCCGTTGCCCCAATGGCTGATGACAGGCATAATCTCGTTCACCATATTTCCTTTATTGATATAAAAATCGGACCCTGTGAAGAAGGTAGCTACCGCACCTCCCAAGAGCAGAGGGCCGACCACACCGTTGATCACCAGAAAAGTCCGGTAAGTCTTCTTCCCGAGCAGGTTGCCCGCTTTGCTCTGAAATTCGTAGCTGACAGCCTGCAATACGAAGCTGAAAAGAATGATCATCCAAAGCCAATAGGCGCCACCGAAACTGGTACTGTAGAACAGAGGAAATGAAGCAAAAAACGCGCCACCGAAAGTGACCAGTGTGGTAAACGTAAATTCCCACTTACGTCCGGTGGAATTTACCATCATCTTGCGATGCTCCTCCGTTTTACCCAAACAAAACAGCAGAGAGTTGCCACCCTGCACAAACAGCAAGAATACGAGTATAGCCCCGAGCAGTGAGACTACCAGCCACCAATATTGTTGTAGAAAAATGTATGTACCCATAGTTTAAATGATTAATGGTTCGTGATTAATGATTAACCGCCGGTCCCTTCTTGATCTCCCGGACCATGATGCCGATTTCCGCAATCAGCATTACCGTAAACAGAATAAGGAATATGAAGAATGTGGCCTGTACAGAGCCTACATCCAACTTTGAGATGGCTGCCGACGTGGGCAGCATGTCTCGTATTGCCCAAGGCTGGCGACCACATTCGGCCACTACCCATCCTGCCTGTCCGGCAATGTAAGCAAACGGAATGGTCCATAGTCCGATGTATTGCATCCATCGCATTTGCGACAGGTCTTTCTTATAGACAAAGAAGAGAATCGCAATGAAGAACAAGATAAAGTATCCACCCAAGATCACCATCACGCGGAAGGCATAAAAGTTGAGCGGCACATTGGGAACCAATTGGTTCACATCCTTAATATAACCATAACCAAAATAGGCAACATTCTCTTTCAGCGTGGCGGATGCCTGCTGCATAGCAGCCTCGTCACCGTCTTTTTTAGCCTCACGATAAGTGCCCAATGCAGTAATCGCTTTTTTACCCCGTTCTATTTTCTCGGCAGCCGAAAGCGCTTTCGTGCCGTCTTTCAGTTCGTATCCCCCCTCAATGATATTTTTGATGCCCGGCACAAAAGCATCTGCTTTACGCTCGGCCAGGAAGGAGAGCATCTTTGGAATCTCTATACGGAACAAAAACGGATTCTGACCGTCGTCATAAGTCTTCTTATCAGGATTCAGCACCCCGACAGCTACCAGCCCGGCTCCGTTCTGTCCTTCGTAATATCCTTCTACCGCTGCCAGTTTCATCGGCTGTGTTTGCGCAACGGCATAACCGGAACCATCGCCGGTCCACACCGTCAGCACCGAAGCTACCAACCCGAAAATGGCACCAATCTTAATACTGGCTATGGCAAACTCCTTGTCTCTCTTCTTCAGCAAGAACCAGCAACTGATGCCTATCACGAAAACAGCTCCCAGCACCCAACTCGAGAGCACCGTGTGGCAAAATTTATTAACGGCGACAGGCGAAAAGGCAACTGCCATGAAATCGACCATCTCGTTGCGCACTGTATCGGGATTGAACTCCATACCTACCGGATGCTGCATCCAGGCATTGGCTACCAGAATCCACCAGGCGGAGATCGTAGCTCCCAGTCCTGTGAGCCAGGTAGAAGTCAGGTGGAAACCTTTGCTGACCTTATCCCACCCGAAAAACATGACGGCAATAAACGTGGCCTCCATAAAGAAAGCCAAAATGCCCTCGATGGCAAGCGGCGCGCCAAAAATATCACCTACAAACCAGGAATAGTTACTCCAGTTGGTTCCGAACTCAAACTCAAGGATCAGTCCCGTGGCTACACCTACGGCAAAGTTGATACCGAAAATCTTCATCCAAAACTTGGCTGTCCGTTTCCAGAACTCATTGCCTGTTTTATAATAAAGGGTTTCCATGATACCCATAACGACTGCCAAGCCGAGAGTGAGTGGCACAAAAATCCAATGGTACATGGCTGTCAGAGCAAATTGGGCTCTCGACCAGTCAATAAGTGAAGTGTCAATACTTTCAATCATATCATTAGTAGTTAGAGTTAAACTTCAGCCGTTTATTGCCCGCGTTGTATCAGTTCGCCTGCAACGTATTCTTCCTTGTCCTTGTCGGTAGGCTGGCTGCTCAGAAAGTTAGGAAAGAAAAAGAGGCGGAGAATGAAGAACATGATGAAGAGTTTCACCAGTATAATCAGCCACAGGGTGCGGCCCAGAGTCATGCTTCGAAAACCTTCGACATAGAAGTTCCAGATATGGAGCAGTGCATTCTTCATAATACAGGGTAATTTTATAACATATCAAAATTAGTGTCTATACAAATAATAACAAAGATAATCTTAAAAATGTTGATGAAACAAGCAAAATAAACGGTTCTTACTCACCACAGAGGATATAGAATGACACAGAATCGAATCTAAGTTTCTGATTATTACAAAGATAGCCAGGCAGCCACTCTGATAAATCATAGGAATGGGATTGTCCACATTGGCACGGTCATCGTTCAGCGAAGTGGAGGGCACCTCGATTCCTTCCATCTCCCGTAAATCGAAATTGGTCTTCTGCAGCATTTCCACCAGGAAAGTAGGGGTTCCGCTGGTGAACCAATAGTCGCCAAACGGGTTTATCGTACTCGTCGATAAGCAGTTTTTCGAAACTTTGTATCCCTATCGGGAGTTTCCGCAACGGAATGATTACGGGTGTAATTATGACTCTATTGTGTTTTTAGATACGTGCAAAGATAACATTTTACGACGGATACCCATCCGGGCAACCCCTCACCGACAGCCGGGCTACACCTCACTGACAGTCAGGGACCAGATCTCTGGCAGCCGGAGCCCCTTATTTTCCGATCGCCACTTCTTCCGGACACTCCAAGCAAGTGAGGTAGACAAGAGATAGGTCTGTAACACGTCGTATAGGCAGGCTGATGACGCAAGTAGATCAGAATTGCCATATAGGCTCCCACTCCTCCCGGTCCGAGAGCTTCTATCAAGTCTCCCACTTCCCGTGTGTTCAGGAAATCTTTCTCAAGAATAAAAAATTGTTTTCTTTCCATTTGTTTTTGAGTTTAATTCACCACGGAGGACACAGAGAACACAGAGAGTATCTTTCTCTTAAACATCTTAATAAACAAGAGATTAAAACTCTGTGTCCTCCGTGTACTCTGTGGTGAATCGTATTCATTTCTAAACAGTTCATCGTTCTAAACGTTCCGACTTACAAAAGTAAATATTTACCTTTGATAGAAGTGTGACCTGACAGGTTACACTTCTATCAAAGGTCCTGAAACACACCTCCTTTTTACCTGTGAGGGCAGTTACCGGTCACCGGAACATTTCCCACTCAGGAAATCTTAAAAAAGATTCTCTGTGGAACTCTGTGTCACTCCGTGGTAAACTTCATTCATCGATTATAGTTCATCTTTTATCGTTAAAACCTCCGCTCCCGTCTATCGCTTTTGCGCCTCTTTCTTATACGCTGTACCTTTGTTTCAGTAAAATCAAAGAACCAAGCGTATGACAAACGTAAAAAGAATCACCCTGATAGCCCTCTGCCTGGCAGCCACCCTGCCCGAAGGCGGATTGTGGGCGCAACAAACCGGAACCTCCGGGCAAATGCAGGTTGCCGACTCGGTGGCAATACCTGCCAGGTGGGACCTGCAAAGCTGCATCGATTATGCTTTGCAGCAAAACATCAGCATCCGTCGCAACAGAATCAACGCACAAAGCACACAGGTGGACGTGAAGACAGCCAAAGCGGCCCTCTTCCCCAGCCTTTCATTCTCCAGCAGCCAGAATCTGGTGAACCGTCCCTATCAAGAGTCGAGCAGCATCATCAGCGGATCGGAAGTACTGAAGAGCAGCAACAAGACAACCTACAACGGAAACTACGGGCTGAATGCACAATGGACCGTATACAACGGCCGCAAACGCCTGAAGACCATCGAGCAGGAAAAACTCAACAACCGAGTGGCGGACCTCGACGTGGCTACTTCGGAGAATGACATCCGGCAGTCCATCGCCCAGACCTACATACAAATACTGTATGCGGCCGAGTCGGTGAAGGTGAACGAAAACACCCTGCAAGTATCCGAAGCCCAGCGGGACCGTGGCAAACAACTGCTGGATGCGGGAAGCATCGCCCGGAGCGACTATGCCCAACTGGAAGCACAAGTCAGCACCGACCGCTATCAACTGGTCACGGCACAGGCCACGCTTCAGGATTATAAACTGCAACTGAAACAACTGCTCGAACTGGACGGCGAACAGGAGATGCAGATATATCTGCCTGTGCTGGGTGACGAAAATGTACTGTCGCCCCTGCCCACCAAAGCGGACGTGTTTCAGGCTGCCGTGGCCCTACGGCCGGAGATCGAGGCAAGCAAACTCAGTGTGGAGGCTTCGGAACTGGGCATCGGAATAGCCCGGTCGGGATATCTGCCCAGCGTCAGCCTGACAGCCGGAATAGGGACAAACCATACGAGCGGAAGCGACTTCACCTTCGGGGAACAGGTGAAAAACGGATGGAATAACTCCATCGGACTCAGCATCAGCGTACCTATCTTCAACAACCGGCAGACGAAAAGCGCCGTAGAAAAGGCCAAACTTCAGTATCAGACCAGCCAACTGACGCTGCTCGATGAACAGAAAACTCTGTATAAGACCATCGAAGGGTTGTGGCTCGATGCCAACAGCGCACAACAACGCTATGCGGCAGCTGTAGAAAAGTTGCGCAGCACGCAGACCAGCTATGAACTGATCAGCGAACAGTTTAATGCCGGCATGAAGAATACGGTAGAACTGCTTACGGAGAAGAACAATCTGCTGCAAGCACAGCAGGAGTTGCTACAGTCCAAATATATGGCCATTCTAAACACTCAACTGCTGAAGTTCTATCAGGGAGACGAGTTGACAGGACTCACCGCAGAGAACAAAAACATTTAATACGTATAAACGATATGAATAAGAAAAAGATCATCCTTATCGCCGCAGGCATCGTCGTACTGGCAGGCGGAGGGCTTTGGCTCTTCGGAAGCCCGACGGCCAAGCACAAAGTGACCTATACCACGGCGACCGTGAGCAAAGGCGAGATATCCGAATCGGTGACCGCCACAGGAACCATCGAACCGGTAACGGAAGTGGAAGTCGGTACACAGGTATCCGGAATCATCGACAAAATCTATGTGGACTATAATGCGGCAGTGACCAAAGGACAGCTGATTGCCGAGATGGACCGCGTGACGTTGCAGAGTGAACTCGCTTCACAACGCGCCACTTACAATGGAGCGAAAGCGGAATACGAATATCAGAAGAAGAACTATGAACGCAGCCGGGGACTGCACGAAAAGGCGCTGATCAGCGATACCGACTACGAGCAGTCGCTCTACAACTATGAAAAGGCAAAAAGCTCGTTCGAGAGCAGCCAGGCTTCGTTGGCCAAAGCGGAACGCAACCTGTCGTATGCCACCATCACTTCACCGATCGACGGCGTGGTCATCAGCCGCGATGTGGAAGAAGGACAGACCGTAGCTTCGGGATTTGAAACACCGACCCTATTCACCATTGCCGCCGACCTGACTCAGATGCAGGTTGTGGCCGATGTGGATGAAGCCGACATAGGCGGTGTGGAAGAAGGACAACGGGCTACATTCACCGTAGATGCCTACCCGAACGACGTATTCGAAGGAACGGTCACGCAAATCCGACTGGGAGACGCAAGCAGCACCAGCACGAGCAGTACGTCGACCACTGTAGTCACTTACGAAGTAGTGATCTCCGCCCACAATCCGGACTTGAAGTTGAAACCCCGCCTGACAGCCAATGTCACCATTTATACCCTGGACCGCAAAGACGTGCTCTCCGTGCCCGCACGCGCACTGCGCTTCACCCCGGAAAAGCCTCTGATAAGCGACAAGGATGTGGTAAAAGACTGTGAGGGCGAACATAAACTGTGGACACGTGAAGGAAATACATTCACGGCACATCCCGTACAGACAGGTATCACCAACGGTATCAATACCGAAATCACCGGAGGAGCCTCCGAAGGAATGGTAGTAGTGACCGAAGCAACCATCGGAAGCATGCCCGGTGGAAACGTAGCACCCGAAGCCGGACCGGACGGTGGCGGAGAGCAAAGCCCGTTCATGCCAAGCCACCCGGGCAGTAAGAAGAAAGGAAAATAAGTATGAGCAAAACAGTCATCGAACTTCAGAACATCAAACGCAACTTCCGGGTGGGAGACGAAACGGTACATGCGCTGCGCGGAGTTTCGTTCACCATCACCGAAGGGGAGTTTGTCACCATCATGGGTACTTCCGGTTCGGGAAAGTCGACGTTGCTAAACACGTTGGGTTGCCTCGACACACCCACCAGTGGAGAATATCTGCTGGACGGTATCTCGGTGCGTACCATGAGCAAGCCGCAACGCGCCGTATTGCGCAACCGCAAGATAGGCTTTGTCTTTCAGAGCTACAACCTGCTGCCGAAGACGACCGCCGTGGAGAATGTGGAGCTCCCGCTGATGTACAACTCGGGAGTCAGCGCCTCCGAACGGCGCCGGCGGGCCATCGAAGCCCTCCGCGCGGTAGGGTTGGGCGACCGGTTGGAACATAAATCCAACCAAATGTCCGGCGGACAAATGCAGCGTGTAGCCATCGCCCGCGCGTTGGTCAACAATCCGGCAGTCATCCTCGCGGATGAAGCGACGGGTAACCTCGATACACGCACCTCTTTTGAAATTCTGGTGCTGTTTCAGAAACTGCATGCCGAGGGGCGTACCATCATCTTTGTGACGCACAACCCGGAAATAGCCCAATACAGCAGCCGCAACATTGTGCTGCGCGATGGGCAGGTCAAGGATGATAGTGTCAACCCGAACATTCTTTCGGCAGCCGAGGCACTGGCCGCACTGCCTGTGCAGGAAGAATAATACTGTGTAGAAATGAATACAACTCACCACAGATTACACGGATTCTCACAGATTAGTAATTTATTTTACTGAGAGTTAAACTAAAATATCTGTGTTAATCTGTGTAATCTGTGGTGAACTCAAAACCATTACCATTATGAATGGAACCAATTTATTTAAAATAGCCCTGCGTGCCCTGAACAACAACAAGCTGCGCGCATTCCTTACGATGCTTGGAATCATTATCGGTGTGGCATCTGTCATCACCATGCTCGCCATCGGACAGGGATCAAAGAAAAGCATTCAGGCACAAATCTCCGAAATGGGCTCCAATATGATCATGATCCATCCGGGAGCAGATATGCGCGGAGGAGTCCGTCAGGACCCCAGTGCCATGCAGACACTGAAACTGACCGACTACGAATCATTGCGGGACGAAACCAGTTTTTTAGCTGCCGTCAGCCCGAATGTTTCCAGCTCCGGTCAACTGATAGCCGGTAACAATAACTATCCGTCATCCGTCAGTGGCGTGGGTACGGACTATCTGGAGATACGCCAGCTCTCGGTCGACAACGGCGAGATGTTCAGCGAAGCCGATATCCAGTCCAGCGCCAAGGTGTGCGTGATAGGAAAAACCATTGTAGACAATCTTTTCCCCGGTGGAGAAGACCCCGTGGGACGCATTGTCCGGTTCAATAAAATCCCGTTCCGCGTAGTGGGCGTACTGAAGTCCAAAGGCTACAACTCCATGGGTATGGACCAGGATGACATCGTACTGGCCCCCTACACCACCGTGATGAAGCGCCTGCTGGCACAGACCTATCTGCAAGGCATTTACGCTTCTGCCCTCACCGAGGATATGACGGACAATGCTACGGAAGAAATCACAGAACTCCTCCGCCGCAATCATAAACTCAAGGAAGGGGACGATGATGACTTCACCATCCGCAGCCAGCAGGAACTGAGCAGCATGCTCAACTCCACCACCGACCTGATGACCACCCTGCTTGCCTGCATCGCCGGCATCTCGCTTGTGGTAGGCGGAATCGGAATCATGAACATCATGTACGTCAGCGTCACCGAACGTACCCGGGAAATCGGCCTGCGCATGTCAGTCGGTGCACGGGGAATCGACATCCTGAGCCAATTCCTGATAGAAGCCATCCTGATCAGTATCACCGGCGGCCTTATCGGAGTAATCATTGGCTGTGGTGCCAGCTGGCTCGTGAAAAGCGTTGCCCATTGGCCCATCTTCATCCAGCCCTGGAGTGTATTCCTGTCGTTTGCTGTGTGCACCGTCACCGGGGTCTTCTTCGGATGGTATCCGGCCAAGAAAGCAGCCGACCTCGACCCGATCGAGGCAATCCGATACGAGTAATCTATCACAGAGGACACTGAGAACGTAAAGTAAAAAAAAGTATAAAGAACGACGAAAGCCCGATATTCTATCAGTAAAGCCTATGATGCTGATTGCTTTCATTGCCTATTATATATTCTTTATACATTATATATATAGTAAACTCTGTGTCCTCTGTGGTGATCCCCGTTTATCGTTCATTGTTCAAAACGTCCCAAACGTAAACTAAAATTAGTATCTTTGTCCCCATGAAACAGTCTCTGACATCAGCCCGCCGCCCTCTGGAAATACTGATACATATTATCAGCTGGGGGATCGTGTTCGGTTTCCCTTTCTTCTTTATCGATCGTGCGGGAAACAGCATCAATTGGAGTGCCTATCTGCGCCACTCCGTCGTACCCATCTCCTTTGTCACCGTATTCTATCTGAACTACTTCCTGCTGGTCCCCTCCCTCTTGTTCCGGGAACAGAAGAACAAGTACATCATCTATAACATCCTGCTGGTCTGCATAATCGGCCTCCTGCTGCACATCTGGCAAAGCCTGAATGCCCCGGTACCCCCCATAAAGAAACCTCACATGCCTCCCGGATGGATCTTCTTTGTACGGGACATCCTGAGCCTTATCTTCACCATCGGCCTGAGTGCCGCCATCCGCATGAGTGCCCGCTGGGGAGAAGCCGAAGCCGCCCGCCGCGAAGCGGAAAAAAGCCGCACCGAAGCCGAACTGAAAAACCTGCGCAATCAGCTCAACCCGCACTTCCTGCTCAATACGCTGAACAACATCTACGCACTGATTGCCTTCGACAGCGACAAAGCGCAGCAGGCTGTACAGGAACTCAGCAAGCTGCTCCGCTATGTGCTTTATGACAACCAGCAGAACTACGTCCCCCTCTGCAAAGAGGTCGACTTTATCCGCAACTACATCGAACTAATGCGTATCCGCCTCTCCGGAAACGTAGAGGTCATTACGCAACTCGACATACAACCGGACAGCCAGACGAAGATCGCCCCGCTGATCTTCATCTCCCTTATTGAGAACGCCTTTAAACACGGCATCTCCCCTACCGAACCGAGCTTCATCCACATCCTTATCTCTGAGAATAAAGAAGAGATCCGGTGTGAAATACGCAACAGCTGCCATCCCAAAACCAATATGGATAAAAGCGGATCGGGCATCGGCCTCGAACAGGTGAGCAAGCGCCTCGAACTGTCTTACCCCGGACGCTACCGATGGGACAAAGCCATCTCTGAAGATGGCAAAGAATATATATCGAAATTATTAATATTTAATCATCCACAGCCGTGAAACTACATTGCGCCATAGTAGACGACGAGCCTCTGGCACTCAGCCTGCTGGAGAGTTACGTCAACAAAACCCCTTTCCTTGAACTGGCAGGAAAGTATTCCAGCGCTGTACAAGCCATGAAAGAACTTCCGGGACATCAGATTGACCTGCTGTTTTTGGATATCCAGATGCCGGAGCTTAACGGCCTGGAATTCTCTAAAATGGTAGATGCCCGTACCCGTATTGTCTTTACCACCGCCTTCGGTCAATACGCCATCGACGGATACCGGGTCAACGCACTGGACTACCTGCTCAAGCCCATCTCGTATGTCGACTTCCTGCAGGCGGCCAACAAGGCATTGCAGTGGTTCGAACTCGTTCAGAAACCCGAGGAAATAGACAGTATTTTCGTGAAGAGCGACTACAAACTGGTACAGGTAGAGCTCAAAAAGGTATTGTACATAGAAGGCCTGAAGGACTATATCAAAATCTATACCGAAGATGCTCCCAAGCCCATCCTATCACTTATGAGTATGAAGTCCATGGAAGAGCTGCTTCCCCCCACCCGCTTTATGCGTGTACACCGCTCTTTCATTGTCCAAAAGGACAAAATACGCATCATCGACCGCGGCCGCATCGTATTCGATAAGACCTACATCCCCGTCAGCGATAGCTACAAACAAGCTTTCCAAGCTTTCCTTGACGAACGAAGTTGAAAGGATTTGCAGCTGATTTATCGGTAAAATGTGAGCATTTGTCGATTATTATTTATATATAAACAAAAAAATCTCTATCTTTGTAACAAACAGAACGGAAGTTGTGAAACTTCCAAGAATAGAATAGTTTAGTTAAGTCTAGTTTAGTTTTTGTGTTGAGTCGGAAGCCTGCAAGCGAGCATGAGCTTCCGGCTTTCTTTTTACTGTAATTCAGCAAGTTACATTCACAATCGAACTTTTTTTATATCTATTAGTAGCCCATATTAGAGAATTAAAACAAATCATAATGTCACTTTTGACGCTATATAATGGTCGAAAAATGGTCGGATTATGGTCGGAAAACATGATACGATCGAAAACAGAATAAAGTATGGCTACATTTTCATTGGTAATTGTCCCAGCTAAAAAACTATCAGACGGGACACATAAAATAAGAATCAGAGTAGCACATAACTCTGATACAAGATTCATCACAACAGAAATCGTCGTTCGTGAAAACGAATTTAAGAACGGAAAGATAGTCCAACGCCCAGACAAAGATTTCCTCAACATAAAATTACAGGAATGGTACAACACATATTTCAAACGCTATCTTGAATTAGAGCATGCTGATTCATTAACTTGCGTACAATTGGTTAAGATAATAACAAACCCTATCACTGGTGAACAGTATCGCAAATTTGAGGACATTGTTGAAGAGTTCTTATCACAAATTGACGAGGAAGACCGGACAAAAACATACAAGCTCTACAAGTTAGCAGCAAATCGTTTTCTACAGTTTACTGGACCAAACTCTCTAATGGAACATATTACTCCAGTCCGGATCAATAACTATCTCAATAGTTTGAAAAGAGAAAAACTGTCAGGAACAACTATCAATATCTACACAACTCTTTTAAAGGTCATGATCAACTACGCAATCAAAATGAGGTATGTAGAATACAAAGTAGATCCTTTCGTTACCGCTAAGATACCATCTTCCCGGAAGAGAGATACATATATCACGGTCAAACAGCTAAAAAAGATCAGAGACATGGAGCCAAGAAAATACAACGAATCGGTAGTACATGATATTTTTATGCTCACATACTATCTCGCAGGCATGAACCTCGTTGATATGCTCGCTTACGATTTCCGTACGGATGAAATAAACTATGTGAGAACTAAGACCAGAAACACAAAAGACGGGGATCATATTACATCATTCACAATCCCAGAAGAAGCCAAACCTATCATCAAAAAATACATGAATAAGAATACAGGTCGAATAGTGTTCGGAAAGTACAAAACCTATGTATCATGCTATAATACACTTACACGGAAACTGGATACGCTAAAAAAGATTGCCGATATCAAACATGACTTCACATTATATTCAGCACGAAAAAGTTTCGTCCAGCATGGATTTGATCTTGGTATCCCACTCAGTACTTTAGAGTACTGCATCGGACAATCAATGAAAGAAGACAGACCGATCTTCAATTACGTTACAATCATGAAAAAACACGCAGACAAAGCTATTCGGGAAATATTAGATAATCTAAAATAATACTGTATATTTGCAGAATCAAGATAATACGGACATAATTCGAATTATTTTGGTTTGACTTTAGTGAGGGGGTGGTTCCCCTCACTTTTTTTATGTCGGTACCGAACTTATTTCTAATTAGTCAGTAATACATTATATACAGCCTCTACAGTGTAGTTGAGTGTGTGTTGTTGAGCGTGGAGAGTTGTATAAGGCATCGCTTAAAAACGATGCCTTTATTCTCCGCACTAATTTGATAAAACCGATTAATTGCAGAGTGATATAACGCGGCTGTGATCATAGGCACACAAGAAATTGCCCCAACTCAAAAGAGTCAGGGCAATTGATCTAAAATAATCCTATGTTAGTCTTAAAGCACTTTAGTGCACCAACCCAAACCTAACCTTCAAAAGAACGCTTTTACATCCCTCCTGTGTGAGAAAGGTTTGGGTTGTCTCAAAACAGATAACTTGTTTATCCGTATTAACTATCATTTTTTCTGGATATTCAAATGTATACACGCTGGCATCATTAGCTATTTTTTGCCCTCTATTTAATACATACCTGTTTGGAGTATCTGATTTAATATCCACATAATACTGAATTGATACATTAACATAGTCGATTTTCATCCCTTCACTATAATGACAAGGTAACTCTTGAAGCAATTTTTGCTGATTGATTAAAGGCTCCGGCCATAAAAGATCAACAGAAGGATATTTATTGCCATAGAGGAATAAAGCACATGTGTTTAATGTACCGATCTCTTTTTTTAGATCAGTATGTTTAACCCCATCTAAATTAATATCGACAGGTTCGTTAGCTTCTATCTCCATCAATGTGTACTTACCCCAAGTAATAGACCTATCTTCAATCTCCTTTTTGTTACAAGAAAAGAAAGCAAACACAGAAAACAGTAGCAGTACTTTTAATATATTTATCATAATCAATAGATTTTCTTAGGAATTAAAGTCATTTCTACCATTGGATTTTTAGCACTATAATAATTCTCGATATCCCTCGATGAACGATTATTTTTAAGTATCGGATCATAAAAATTAACCTCGAGCGTTCCCAAATGGTCAGAACCCTTATTCATAACTTTTGTAAACGTATTCTCTTTTACTTTCTTGGCAGAACCTCCAAAGTTTAATCCAACTTTCTTTCCTATACCGACATTAAGTCCAACATTACCAGCAAATTCTGTTGAAACTTTCTCCTGCGTAGTAAATACTTCCTGTTCATCAACTTCATATATATCAAACTTCCACGAAACAGAATTACTTTCTAAATCCCATCCAATTAAATCTATATCAGGATTATAACTATACGGTACTGATCCCGTGACTTTAAAGACCCACATATCTAAAATACGGTCTTTAACACTCGGTCTTGGCATAGGAATACCATCCCATGTAAGATGAAATAATTTCCATGGCTCTACTGAGAAATATTTTGTAATAACACTGCCAAGCCCAGAAGTATTTCCAATCAAAACGTCTATTTTAAACTCAAACCTACCTTCTCCCCAAAATGACTTATCTTTGGGAGAGGACTTCTCAAATTTTCTACTCCAATGTAAATCTTGATAAAATTTAGGATCATTTGTTTGATCCGCAATCTTATACAATGCCTGCGTGCTAAAACGCAAACATGCGATATTTTCTATTATATTTCTTTTTATTTCCCCTTCAGTGTTATTCCTATTTAATCCATAATAAATATTATCCCGCTGCCATAACCCATCATTTACCCCCATTTCTTTATAAGCTAAACGGATATGTTCTGTGGAGTAATTATATTTCCATTGCATAGCCTTTTCATCCTCTGAAGCCCTTGTAACCGCAGCCTCACGCTTATTGATTCCATCAAAAGCGCTATCAACAAAAGAGTAATCTCCATTTATTATATTAGGATTATCGCTTCTTGTAGTATTTGTTGTTTTAACAATACGCTCATTACTCTTTAGTACTAAGACAGGAAATCCAGGCACTAAATCAGATTCTAATTTAAAATGAAGATCGCCCCCAAAATAGAAAGAAATAGAATCATTCTCTACTAAATTAGTACAAACATAAGGAGAATCACCGAAAGAATTCCAATTTTCAGCACTAAACCCAGAGGGAAGCTCCGGAATATATATGGTTAATAGAGGTAATCTTTCTTCTACAGCGTCTAAACTATTATTAAAATCATAATCTTTAAGAATTTCTTTAAATGTTTTATCAGCTGTAACCTTTTTATTCTTAACTAACGGATAAAAAACGTCATAGTCATTATCTGTCATTTTTAAAGCTTCTTCTTTAATAAAGGCTCTGAGATCACTGTTATTAGAAACAGCTTTAGATAAAATCTTAGAAAAAGTATCAAAATCACTGAGAACAGATCCAGATTGAGGATGAATGTTGGTACTTTCTATTCCATCCCAAACGTCATCATTTGTACAAGAATAAATTAAAGTAAGAAACAGCAATCCATAGAATAAATTAGTTTTCATAATTAATGTCATTTAATGGTTATTATACAAAAGAAAACAAGGTTAAATAAATTAATGTTTTCTACATTACAATACATTAACAAATTGCAAATACAAAGACCATAAAATCAAATTTTAAGCATACTCCCCTCACTTATATTAAAGTCTATAAATATAAAAGAATCAGGAGCGATCATAAATTTGCGAGATAATGGAATCAGTTTTTCGGGTACAGAAAGATTTCTTTTGAATGAAAAAGCCCCGACTCATAAGAATCGAGGCCAGCAACTTAATGATAAGATGCTTCTACATAGTGCGGAAATAGTATTTCTTTCTAAACCAGTAACTGCTATTATTAGAAAACAGATAGCCCACCATACACAAGCAACTGTAGTATTGAAGGAGGCTTATTCAGTTATCTTATTCATTTATTCGGTCATTAATCTAATCTGATATAAACTATAATAATACTTCTGCTTAAACCGCTACCATCATTCTCTAAAACAATATATATTTCATTCTTCTTTTTTTGCCGAATACTTTATTTTATAATGTTGATCATCATATTCTGATATTTGGACTATCAAACGACCATCCAAACTTTTCCATCCCCCTTTGCCTAATGCTAAATATCGTTCTTCGAAGAAAGTATATAAATCCTGCTCTGTTACTTTACTTTTATTCACAATTAAATATGAAGTAAAAAGTGAACCTGTCTGTTTATCAAAGAAATAATATTCTCCTACTGGCGATACTCCTCCCCACCTATAATAAAAGATATCTGGATCTACTTGCATATCATATCCATCTCCTTTTTGCTGAATAAGTTCTTTTTTAGTTAATGTAAAGTTGTATAAAGGCTCTAAAAAATTGGAAGGGCGAGGGATAACATTAACTTTTACCTTTATACTTTTCAGGTCTCCTTGAACAACAATATTTGTAGAACCAGCACGCATTCCAACAACCTCCCCGTCGGGAGACACCCTTGCGATTTTCTCATTTTCAGATTTAAAAGAAACCGCCCTTGTACCGTACACATTAATCTTATGAACACTCGGTGGCCAATCCACATCTACCCACAAGGTACTTAAAGTTATTTCATTAACATCCACAGACATTTCTGGCGGTGTTAATTCATTGTTACTGATGCAAGAAGTAAATGAAGCAAACATAAATAAAAATAATCCAATCAAAAACGCAACAAATGCTACTGTTGCATAAAATAATTTTCTCATAACTGTTTTAATAGGTTTTATTATTTTAACATAAAGACAGTATTATAAAGGAAACTCCCTATTCTAATAATAAAAAACACCATATTTTAACAACTTACTTCTGAGCCACGATAATATTCCTTGATTAATAAGGATTACCATTCCCACAAATTATAACTCACTCCGACTCCAATATAAGGACTTGCCTTATTCCCAGAAAAGCCGTATCCTGCCTGTACCCCCAGCCCGAACCGTTTCCGCTTTGCCCGCTCTCTGACAAACACAGTCCTTGTTTTACTGTACACCTCGATACTATCCAGCTTTGCCCGGTAGCCCGACACGTAGGCTGTATAAAGGCTGTCTTTATAGATTTTCTGCGTAATAGGCAATATACCGTATCCCGAACCGTATCAATACGATTTGTAATGATCGTATCTCTGATTACTTCACCCGATACATGTTCCACCCTTGCCGGACGGAACAGGAGCAATACAGAAAGAATGAGTATGATTATATAAGGCAAATTTTTCATGGCCGTACGATTACAGGTTTCATAAAATTAGAGAACTCCCTCTGGACATCGAAACAAGGACAAGCCTTGATATACTCAAACGGTTCTACCTCACCGTCATCATTCAGGTCAAGCGATGTATCCCGATATCCG
Organism: Bacteroides sp. 11BF; assembly: GCF_019633765.1. Classification (NCBI taxonomy): domain Bacteria; kingdom Pseudomonadati; phylum Bacteroidota; class Bacteroidia; order Bacteroidales; family Bacteroidaceae; genus Bacteroides; species Bacteroides sp. 11BF. Next base: position 140,626 of record NZ_JAFKPJ010000007.1, on the reverse strand, counting down.
AGCACTTCGATAATAGGATACTCTTTACAAAGCTTTGCAACCAGGTTACGAAGTGAAACTTTCTGCCAGTCAGTCCGGGTGTCGGCCGGTTTTCCATTGGCATCCAGACCACCAATATAGCAATACCAATGCTATGTTTGTTATACGAAGAATCTGAGAATCCTTTCGTATTACAGTGTGCTCCGTCGATGGAAAGCGGACATCCATTCTCGACAGTCCCATCGAGGTCTACTACAAAATTGTACCCGATCTGGTTGAAACCTCTCTGTTTGTGCATCCGGTCAATGTCCTTTGCACGCAGATCCTGCCCGGCTTTTGTGGCCGAACAATGAATAATAATTGAATCAATTGTTTTCATTTTTTGTTATTTGATTTTTTATTATTATATTTACACCCAAAAAAAATATGGATAATATTAAATCGTTATTAGAGTTATATGATGATGAAGAAAAGGATGTATTCAAATCAATTTTAATAAGCTTTTTCCCTATATATCTTACCGGTTATCTTTTCTTTCCAACATTTCAGGTTCTTGATATTTGGAAGAGCCTTTTTCTTATTGCCGGAGTTGATGTTATGTTAAATTTCACATTACTATTTATAGTAACTCCAATAGAAAAGGAAGACTCCAAATTTCGATGTCAAATGGTATTATATTCTATTCTACTTATGATTATAGTATCTGCTGTATCAGGATCCTTTATAGGTTTTTCAGTAAGCATTCTTGTTGTAGGAACTATGCCCATCTTACTAGGATTATTTTTATTAAGTTCATTTATTAGAAAAGCAGAAAAAGAGAAAGATAAGACTATGTCTTCAAAAGAGACCCCACCTCAATAATCACTTGGTGGAATCCGGTTTGGACACCCACGAACATCACACCGCTTCATTTCCGCCTCTTTTAATTTCAATTCGACTTCATGCCGTTTATGTATCTCTTCTAAATGGGCTGACTGTTCCACAAGTATCGGAAATGGAAAACATACAGTATAAACGAAACATTTCTTAACTTGGAAGGGATTCGGGACATTCAATCATTCAGAACAGATATCATAAACAAAGTAATTCGTGGAACCGGCATACCTGTTAGTTCAGGATCGCTCCGACTAAAACACTTGCAAAGGTCACCAATCAATTTGCAAAGAAATATCCTGCCTACAATCGCTTATGTATCATTGGCACAGAAGAAAAGCGCATCAAGGCCCTGCAGCTTACTGAAATTGGTGATATATGGGGGATCGGTCGCCGACAAGTTGCCAAGTTAGAAAAACAAGGGGTCAAAACAGCCTATGACTTTACCAAGTTGCCCGGATCTTAAGTGCGTAAAAGCATCACTGCAGTCGGAGAAAGAACTTGGAAAGAACTTTTAGGCATTTCCTGTATTGATATAGAAACTTAAGCACCGAACAAAAAACAGATATGCACAAGTCGGCCATTCGACAAGATGGTAGAGGATATTGATACAATATCGGAAGCAATCGCTACCCATATTAAAAACCGTACTCAACTCAAAATACAAAAAGAAATTAATCTCTTAATATACACGAAATAGGATTAACGCTGATTTATTATAAAGACAGATATATTACATCAGCGCCCCCATTGAACTAAAGCTATATTATCTAAACTGACGATAGTATCCCCTCTTAAACAGAAAAAGGGTCCAGATAAATATTCTCAACCGGTCAAATGTCAGAGAACATACAAATGGACAGACCTTATTCGAAAAACTTGTAGGATTATGAAAAAGATCGAAGGTAGCCTAAAAGAGAATAGAAAACTACGAGAAGAGTTCTGTAGTTTTCTATTTATCTATTAATAAAACCAATAAGGGTTAAATAAATGAATAATAATTGGAAACAGACCTTTAATTGTTATTCATGGTTATTACTTATTTAGTTAATGGATTAGCTAAAAAATACTTTGTAACTTTGCTTTTATTATAAAACTGCAAAATTTTATTATCATTTAGTTTATCAGGGTCTATTCCACCATCACGATATTTCGCATTTTCAGGTTTATGAAAGCCTAATAGATCTCGATCTGTATATGGCAGCAAATTATTACCTCTCAAATAGGTATGTAGTTGCCACATAAACTCAGTCCATCCTACTCCCCCTGAAGAATAAGTCATATTACTAGAATGCCCATATCCCATACAGTGCATGAATTCATGTGTAATTGACTCCCAGCCGCTAAAAGAGGCATAATGACCATAATAATTCCAGTGACTTACCCCCCATACACTTCCTCCGCCTAAACCTCCAACAGACGGTTTAGATCGTCCACAAACAAAGTTATGTGACTGTTTAAAACGTTTTTCTTCTGACAAATACTTTTCCGGTGTGAATTTAACACGATTATTATCATAAAGTTCACCCCCAAATACTTTACTAAAATTTCTCATTATAAAAGAATACTCGGGTGTAGTCATCATATAGGCATAGTTGGTGATGATAACAACCCACTCACGGGCATAGATGGCCCTTAACTCGCGCCACGAACCGTTTTCATAACCTGGCTTCCAATCATAATTTGAAAAGGAAACACCCCACTGTGCATCTATTTTAGAAAGCATTTTAAAATGCTTGTCATCACTGAGTAAACGAAATTTCATTTGTTTCTCGTTCAGGCTTGAAAGAGATAATGTATCTATACCGTCTCCATTTTTATATATGAAATTCCCATTTATTAACGAAGGCTTAAATTCAAACTGTGAAAATCCCGGTATAGAGTCTAAATAGGCAATAGGAATATACTGGGAGCCACCTTCCACATAGGCCTCAAGTGTGAGATTATAGACCGTCTTAGCGGAGTAACTAGTAATTGAAAGCAATTGATCGCTTGCTTTTCTAATTTGGAATAATTCATTAACTCTAAAAGAACGTTTACTCTTATCAGTTACAACTGAAGTAGACTCGTCAAGAGACAGTATTCTTCGAGCGTGTTCGGCCGGAATTTGACCATACGTAATTGTATCGATTTTGAAACTAATCATCAAATTACGGGTAGAAGAGATTGGAGGCCCTTGGTCAATGTCCATTTCATCACAAGAAAGAACAGTACATGTCAGACTAAGCAATGAAAGGATCATAATACACTTAGAGAAATTTAAAATAATTTTCATACTCAATTGTTTTTTAAATAAATAATTAAAGATCTGTTTCCGGGATCCGAATATTCTAAAAAATTCACGTCCTTTATACCATAAAAACATTTGAAATGAAGATCATACTAAACCAAAAGACGTTAAATAAAAAAGATAAAAAATAAACAATTTTATCTACAACCTTAAATAAGATACAATGAAACAATATAGTAGCGAGGTCAGATATACGTAAAGAAGCTATTTCCAAAGCATCAGGACATGAAATAGGCTCTTCTGTAACATCTATCATACTGATTTCAATAGCCAGAAGGGTTCTTCTTCAAATTAGGTGGTAAGTTTTCTTTTACTCATGGAATCTAATTCCGTTTTCGGAAGTGTAAGCCCTCGTTTATAGTTGACAAAAAAGCAAGTATCCCGGCTTTCCACCGAAGAGTCCATCCGCGAGGTGAAAAAGCGAATTTTAGGATAAACCATCTGAAAATCAATATCTTTAAAAAAGTATGATTTCTATCTTCAAAAGCTTTGTTTTAACACAGAGTTAAAGCTTGTTCTTTGGATGTGAATAACAAGTTCTTTAAATGCAAAAGACTCGTTATTTGCGCACAAGAATCTGACAACCTGCAAAAGGCGTTAACAATGTTAATTGAAGAAAGGTATAAGGATGAAGATACCGATTCAGACGGCGCAAATTCACTTCCAAAACTTGAGTTATCTTATTCAGCCGGTGTCTATTTTTCTTATTAAAGTAAGCAAAAAGGACAATTATCAACTTGAAAATAAAGAAATAAAGAATTTACCACCAAATTTGAAGAAGAACCGACAGAAGGTTGATATTTCTTCTGCCATTGCCATAATCCGATGCAAGTGGTTGATCGTCAGGGTATAGAACGGGCTGTCGGAAACTTAAATAGATACGATCATTAACAAAGTTGTCTATCAGACTGTAAGAATAGAACTCTTTGAAGAGTCCATCTGAAAAGAGAAAAATCAAGCATTTTTCTTATCTTCGTATATAAACATTACATATTCTTATTGACTAATAAAAACGAATCAAAGACTATTTTTATCTAAGAAAGATATATGAGAAGGAAACCGGGAACAATTATAAATCTTAAATAAGCAGATTAACCTTCTGGAAACGGGGAGATTTCTCTTAAATGAGAAAGCCCCGATTCCTAAGAACCAGGGCCATAAAAGTAGAAATTAAGTTGAAAAGCTCACTATTCCTTCACAATCTCACCTTTCTCATTCAAAAGAACAGTGATATCTTCTGTAGATTGATCTTCCTTGGTTACAGTCACAATCACTTTATATACCTTACCGGCTTCTCTTTCCGAAACGAAAGCCTCCTTTATAGAAGCACCTTCATAATCTTTGGCCAATGCATTGATGACAGGAGTAGGAAGTTCCTTTGCGGCAACTTTTGTAAATTCGTCCTGAGGAGTCTGCAGAGTTTGTTCTACTGCTAAAGTGTCACCCGATACGCCGGCAAATGCTACTGAAGTGCCTAATCCCATAATCATTGCTAATGCTACTAATACCTTTTTCATAATCGTAATTTTTTAGTATGAATAATTAAAACTAACTCTTATGCCAAATAAAAGACAAAGGACATGCCAGAATACTAACAGGCCGCAAAGCAACTATAAAACAGCAAGTTACATTCAATATAATAAAAAAAAGATTGGGAAATAAATGGGGAATAGACACACACTTTGGGGAATAAATACACAATAAGCTCCGAATCTTTCGATCCGGAGCCTTACACGGTTATAAAAAAACAACGAGGAGAATCGCGTAGTTTTCCGTTTACACAATATTGGAGATAGTTACTTTAGGTGCCAGGGTTACCGATTTACTACTCAAGCAATATATTTCCATACTACCTCGGATATTTCTTCCTACCCTGTGATCACTTTTCAGAACCCGCCCATAACATTTAAAGCACATCAACTAAAGTACCGGACAAATAAAGAACTCCTTGGTTTTGCTGCTTTGTGCAAGTATATAACATGCTTGATTCTCTTTGCACGAAGTAACCGTATCATAAAACGAATCAAGATTTCCATTATTTAAATCTTTGTCTGTTTTTCTATCTGTAGAAAGTTCCCACATAAACCAACGTCTATCTTTCTCGCTGTGGAAATATGCAATAGGTTTGCCCAAATGCACAAATGCAGTCACACTTGGGTAATAGCGTGCCCAATTGCCACATCTCAATTCTGATTGACCGTTCCATTTTGTAGATAACTCAGAAATAAACCACCGATTTCCTCTGTTACTATAACAGAATATGTAATTTTTTCCATTCTCAACAAACGGAACCTGAGAATTATAATACCAATGCCATTTATCATCGATAAAAACCTGACCTTCTCCCTCTGACGTCAGAGATGACAACTTAATCTTATTTCCATCAGCACTATGAGAAAAAAGAAAATTCTGACCATTCTCCTCAAATCTCACCATTGGTGAAAAGAAATAACTCCAATTTCCTCTCTTCATACCTTTCACATTAAGCAGGTTGCCCGCTTTTCCGTTACCCGCAATATTTCCTATGTTGAAACCTGCTGTATCTATCTTTTCATTCATAACCCTAAAAATATTATTCTACTCTATCAAAGGCTTTTCGAAACCCGCCTATACGTTTTAACTATTTCTGCAAGCTTACGATACAAAAATATGGGATAAAAAGAGCGGAAACAATTATGAATTTCTGATGAGCATATTGGCCTTCCGAAAACCGGGAGATTTCTTTTAAATCGAAGAGAAAAAGACGAAATAGCATCAGTCAGATGGATACCGAAAAAGTAATATTACCAATATCATCTAACATATTTGTGGTATTTTTCATATAAATTTTAAAAAAAAGCAATGAAATGTGTTTGTTTTTCAGCATAGAATAATAGTTTTGTAAAATATAGAAGTACCTATTTTAATCAAAACCTGAATATATATGAAGAAATTTAAAGTTTATAGAGATAATCAGATGTAGGCGAATTCTTTCCACAAGGAGAATTCGCCAAGTGATATTTCAATCATAAGATACCTGAATATGATTGAGCATGCTATGGATCTGAGTAGCATAAAATCCCATTGATGATACAGTTCCGTTGCACGTTTCTCGTGACAACATTAATACACAGTCGATACCTGTTCGTATTATACCTAATTTAATCCACCATAATTTACTTATTCGAACCACAACATCCGTTTGGTTCTTTGTTTAATTTAAACATTAATTTTATGAAAAAACAAGTAGCAATTTTCATTCTGTTAGGAATTATAACAATTCCTTCATCTGTAAAAGCACAGAAATTAAAAGTTAGTTTGGATGTCGGTATCTCCAAGAGTATTTTAAGTAGCGACGTTTCCAATCTGGTCAATACACGTTACAATACCCAAACAGGGGTTGCAACCGGTGTAAATCTTGAATATAACTTCTTTAAAGACTTTATTGTGGGAACAGGTCTGGGATTCATACAAAGAAACTATGAATATAAAAAGACGGATAATATTACGGGAACGCATACACTGTATAAAAACAACTTTATGAATGTACCGCTGAATGTAGGGTTATATATTTTCAATAACCCTTATAAAGAGAATGGTGTATGGCTCAAAATTCAAGGCGGTGTTTACTATGAATACTTTACAAGAATGCACCGGAAAGGAGAATACCCGATCTTTGCACAATTACAGAAAGACGGTTCCTATATCAGAGCTCAAGTGAATGAAACGTATGATTTCAAGCGAAATGAAAATAACTTGAAAAGAAACCTGTTCGGGATAGAGGGCACAGGAGAAATCGGTTATTCTTTTAAGAAGATCGATGTTTTTGCTTCATATACCTATCAGTATGGTCTAACCGACATATACAAAGCAAAAACTTCTTCGAATCGTAAATCGAGAAGAATCTCAAACATAATATCATTGGGCGTCGCCTATAAATTCTAAAACTATAGATTATGAAAACTAAAAAATATAATTGGACATTACGTCACTTCTTTCTTTTATTTCTTGTGCTCTTTATTTCTGGAAGTTGCGTTGAAGACGTTACAGAATCAACCAAAGAACCAACACGGTATACAGCAAGTGATATAAAATCATATTCTGACCTGTTCGATGTGTTTTGGAATACAATGAACCAGAAATACAATTATTTTTACGAGCAGAGTAGTTTGAACTGGGAAGCAATATATAAAGAATATACTCCAAAGTTCAAAGAATTAAAAACGTTTAACAGGGATAAACAGTATACCAAAGCTGAAATATCAGATGATTGTAACAAAGCAATAGAATACTTTACAGAAATCATTGATCCTATCATAGACCGGCATTTCTATGTAAAAATAGCACTTCCCGTGTCACATAGTTATTTCAAAAGCACCATTTTTTATGGTGGAATGAAGAGTAAAGACAAGATATATGCTTATCCTTTTGATCTAAAGTATGAATATATGAAATCTAAGATACAACCTGACACAGGAGTATTTGGACATAAAAATGATATGTTAGGTGGCTTCTTATCAGACAATCCCGACATATACTATTTCGGTTTTAAGTCGTTTACAATAAGTAATGATTATATAGTTTCTTTTGGTGATGAATACTTGGTTATAGATGATAAAAGTCCGTATTATTTAACAGGAAAAGAGATAAGAGATACCATTGAAGCGAAAATAAAAGACCCTGCTGTAAAAAGTGTCCTGATTGAGAAGTCTATAGAGTATATAGATAAGTTTAACTCTTTTATGATGTCCGAGATCGCGCAAGATGCAATAAAAAAAATAGAGAACTTTAAGCAATCTGAAACTATAGACGAGAGTTTTGTCGAGGCATTACTCAAAGCCCAAAAGAATGCACCCAATATAAATTTAGAGCTATTACAGCTAAGCGGCCTGGAAGAGTTTAAACTAAATCCGAATTATACCAAGTGGTTTAAACAACGCTCGACCGAGCATTTACAATTGGCATGTGAGTATACAATTTTTCTCTCGGATATAGATAATGTTATCAACAATCAATATAAGATAGATTTCTATAAGAATTTCCTGGTACCCCTCAAAAACGGGGATATAAAAAAGATAATACTGGATCTTAGAGGAAACGGTGGTGGTATGGTTCTTGATGCAAGAACATTTACAGATCGCTTTATCACCAAAGACGCCATCTTTGGCTACCAAAGGTTCAAAGAAGACAATAATCCATTCAGTTATACCCCATGGACACCCTGCATGACAAAGCCAACAGACATTGGGATAAAAAAAGAAATACCGGTAGTTATTCTCTTAGACAAGAACAGTGCAAGTATGTCTGAAATCAGTACCCTAATGCTAAAAAGCCAGGGGAAACATGTCACTGTCGTAGGACATTATAGTGCCGGTGCAACTGCCGGATTAGGAGATTCGGATCAGTTTAACGGAGGGCTGAGAGGTAAAGTCGGTGATTACTTAGAGTTTTATATGCCTTTACTTGCAATGCAGGATGCAACTCATACTGTAATAGAAGGGATCGGGATTAAACCGGACTTCCTAATGGAACCACTAACCGAAGAAGAAATTTATGAAATGGCCCTTTCACCTTATACCCATATTGATCGCACGTTAAAACAGGCTGTAGAAATATTAACCAACAATTAACAGCCCTTTTACGATTAAGACCGGAGAGAGCCGGGAATCGACTAAAAATTAATTGCCGCATTGATGTTCCGGTCATGATGTACCCTGTATTCAGTGTACAATCATTGACGGGATATCAAGCGGCATCCCTCCCGGCATAGCAAATTTGAGAATGTAAATCGAAGCCAGTTGATTTCATCCTTCTCTTTTTAAACTATATTTGTGACCCAATAATAAAAAAATGAATATATGCTTATATTAAGAACTATTTTAGTCTTCATACTTGCCGGCATTTGTGAAATTGGTGGCGGATATCTGGTATGGTTGTCAGTTAAAGAGGGTAAGTCGGTATGGTATGGTATATCAGGTGGGATAATTCTCGTTTTATATGGTATTATAGCCACCTTACAAACCGCTAATTTCGCAAAAGTATATGCAACCTATGGGGGATTCTTTATTGCTTTATCTCTTATATGGGCTTTCATTTTCGACAAATATACTCCGACTAAGTATGATATTATTGGTGCCTTGGTAGCAATACTCGGGGGCTGTATAATCTACTACTCACCAAGATCATAAAGATCCATCTTTGATCCAAACCAAACATAAATTCAATTTATTTGTTAATTATATAATCATAATAACGAAAACAGATATGACGCAACTAATCAAGAAATTCTCGGTAATTATTATTTTATCCCTCCTGCCCTTCTCTATCTATGCCCAAACAGAAAGCCATCAGCTAAGTACACACATACTTGATATTAGTAAAGGAGAACCGGCACAAGGAGTTGACATCACCCTCTATAAATTAAATCCTTCCACTCCAAGCCAATGGAAACAGATTGCAACCGGCAAGACTGATGTAAATGGAAGAATCTCCAATTTTTTACCAGACATAGAGGATAATACAGGTATATATATGCTTAAATTTTATACAGAGCCTTATTTCCTGAAACAAGGCTTAAAATCAATCTATCCGTTTGTCGAAGTTATATTTAGAATTGAAGGCAAAAAGCATTATCATATTCCCATTACTATGTCAGCCAACGGGTATTCTACATACAGAGGGAATTAATATATTCCTTATTACAATTTATAAAGTAAGGCAGCCTTATGAGGCTGCCTTACTCGTTATCTTTCATTTCTGTTCTTCTACATTATACATTACTCTTTGTATTCACTAATACTCTTTCTCAGCACGAAGTTGCCAGAAAGCGATGGCAGACGCAGCAGCCACATTGAGCGAATCGACCCCATGTGACATAGGGATGCGAACGATATAGTCCGCTTCGGCAATCCTCTCATGCGAGAGCCCGTTTCCCTCGGTACCCATCACAATAGCCAACTTGGGTTCGGTTGTCAGCACAGGATCATCGATGGAAATAGAATTATCCGTAAGCGCCATGGCAACCGTACGGAAGCCCCACCGAGCCAGATCACTGAGAGGACCATCCAGCCAAGTCCATGGTACAAGGAAGACCGCCCCCATAGACACCCGGATCGCACGTCGGTTTAATGGACTACAAGAGTTGCGCGTAAGCAATACCGCATCTATTCCGAGAGCGGCCGCCGAACGGAAGATGGCACCGATATTGGTAGTATCCACCACCCCGTCTATGATCACGATGCGCCTGGCTCTCCGGCATACTTCCTCCATACTTCGCAGAACCGGAAGACGCATGGCACAAAGTACACCACGTGTCAAAACGTATCCGGTCAGCGTAGCAAGCAGTTCTCTGTCACCTGTATAGACGGGTATATCACCACAGCGTTCAATGATATTCGCAGCATCCCCCGTGATATGTTTTTGCTCACACAAAATCGCTAAAGGTTCATAGCCTGCATCCAAAGCCACTTTAATGACTTTGGGACTTTCCGCTATAAACAACCCCTTTTCAGGCTCGAGGCGATTACGCAACTGAGCTTCGGTAAGGGTACTGAATATCTCTACTCCGGGATGGGACAAGGATGATATTTCGATAATAGGCATATTGTTATCCTTTATAACATTTGATTAAAGCATTCATATTTCACAGGCTTTATTCCGTTTTTAATCCCTTCTTATCCAGATAGGCTTTAAATTTATGAAGATATTCGTCCGATGGTCCGTCAAAGAAAGAGACACCGGACGCGCCATTATCAAACGCCTCATCCAATGCTTTCTCAAAATCATTTTTTATATCAGGAAACATCAATCCTGCATACACTTTCGCACGTCCGTCAACCGTCTTCACACTCTCTTGAACCGAACGTCCGATCCACTCCGGCCCTTCGTAATAAAAGCCGTTATAGATCATCGGGAAATAAGCATCCAGTGTCCAATTTCCCCAATCCTGACGTACCATCTTCTTGGCCATAGAAGGTCCCGGGAATACTGCGGCAGAAATTGCTTTTCCGTCAGCTTTCACCGCTTCAGTAATCCGGTCTACAACACGGGTAATGGCATCCAAACGAAAATTGATCCATGACTGATCTTCCATCGGATACTTCAATTCCAACGGATCACGTCCCGTCTGCGCCTTAAACTTGGCACGACAAACCTCACAATAGCAATAATCATATTCAGGATGTTCACTCGTCTGCTCTATGCCATAATTTTTCCACAAACTGACAGGCAGAACCACATCCGGAAAACGAACATAATCCAGATGTACCCCATCTACATAAGGCAAATGAGCTATTTTCACATAATCATCCGCCAGGTATTGCGCCACTCCTTCATGGTTAGGACAGAGAAAACGGTAATAATCCACATAAGCAGGTTTATCATGCGTAGATTCCCCCTTGCGGTTCACCGCAAACCAATCGGGATGCACGTTCAGCAGTTCCGCACGATTCATTGTCCATTTCCAGAAATGGGCCTCAAGACCGGCTTCTTTACACATGCGATATAGATTTTCATCATACCCTTCAAACATCACCCCACTGATTCCGCACTCCTTAAGCAAAGCAAACCACTGACGGTAATCTGCTTCACTTTTATTCTTATTTATACGTGTCCATACCCAGTTCTTCACCTGACGCGGAGCAATCTTCTCTGTCCAGAAACGTCCTTCATTATTAATAACGTAACGCTTGTTTTCACCCGGAACAGTAATAGCTATCTGGTATGTATTCCGGGTAGCCTCAACTGAGATTTGCGCACCCTGCGGGAGTCCTTTCAACTCCGCATCCGTCAGGAAAAAATCTTTTTCCGTACGTAAATAGTTTTTCTCTTTTGCATATCTCTCCTGCTGTGCATAGAACATAGCCCAAAGCAGTTTATACACAGCAGTATTATACGGTAGCGCAACAGTACGTTCGGGCGCTCCTACTGCCTCGTCAGCGAAAAACAAATATCCCCAACGATCCGGCATGTGCATATCCACCTTTCCCGTAGGTGTCCAAACCCAATTTTCTTCAGGCCCTCCGGCTTTCAACCACTGTACCCGTGAGAAGTTAATTCGCCAGCAATTGCCTGCTTTCAACGGGTTGTTAAAATTCATAGTCAATGCCTTATGAGGAATAGCCATCTCCACACTCCAATATTTATCTTTGTCTTTCGATTTATTCAACGTACCTTCACGATGAATAGCCAACTTTAATCCCGGACAATCCCATTGCACCATAAAGTTGCCTCCCGACCGATAAGGCTTGTCCAGCATCAAATCGAATATAACACCCCGGGCATTGGTCTCTATTTCAAAATAGTTGTGTCCATCCCAATCAGGATCTATAAAAACCTCAAAATCATTATCATAGTAAATAATGGTATCCCGCTGAGTAAGACGTGCCTTGATGTCGTCTTCCTGTAAAATTGCCCCGACATACAAATATTCATCATCCCACAACATCTTAGCTGTAGTTTCATATTTGGGCGTAGGGAATCCTTCGCCACTGATATCTACAAACGGAGCTGTCGATTTTGCCTTCTGCCATGAAACTTCATCCAGTTTACCATCTATTTTCAGTTTACCGTCCACACGATAACACATGTATGAACGAGGTTCCGTCAGGAAACGATCGTATTTCTGAAAAATGTTCTGTGCCCCGGACGGCAAACTAAAAAGAGAAAAAAAGAGAAACAGCTTCACTGCCAGGCAATCTAAATGTATTTGCTTCATTATTGATTAGTTTTAGTTACAGCTTCAAAGATATGAATTATTCTGAAACCCGTAAATAATACCACCCATAATTATAACTTCCATAAAGTAGATATGACTTTTTTATTTACTTTTTTGATAAATCCGACAAAACGGGCAGTGAACAAATGCCGCCATTAATTCACTGCCCGTATAATCCATGACTTATCGTTGTCCGCCTTATTTCAGACCTGAATTTTAGATAAATTCTTAGTCATTTCTTCTAATTTTGAATTAACTACATTCCAGTCATTCACTAACACAGTAAGTATTGATTCTGAGAATTCTCCTATGCAGCAAGCTCTGCCGGAAGTTCCCTCACAATTACACCACATAGCCCTGATCGTAATATCTTCTTCCAACGAAGTGACATCAACCATTGCCTGTAAAGTAATGGGAACACGTTGTCCATCCATTGCCACGGAATACAATCCCCGTGCTACAATTTTATTATTAACTTTAATAGCAAACCATGCTCCGTCACCGGCTTTCTCACACCAAGTATCCAAAACGGTAAGCGTAATAAGCAACTGATTCCCCTTACAAGCTTTAATAGAAATTGGGGCCATTTCCTTTATTTCCTGAAAACAAGAGTCATCATTATTATTGTAGTAATGACCTTGAATTTTAGCAACAGAACCATTGTTTCTCTTTTTAGACGACATACATACTTTCATATTATAATACCCTTAAGCTTTTCCTACTCTATTCAAGGCTTTTCGGAACCCGCCTATAAAAAATCACTGAAAATGATTCAATACAATGTTTAAGCCAGAATATTCATAAGGAGGTTTCCCCACTGATTCAGGATCGTAATACATATTTTCTCCACTCGTGACTTTTATATCGCCAATAGCAATCCAATGCATTCCCCCTTCCACCAATGCCAGAGAGTTCATGATAGAAAAATTAGTAACATTTTCAACAACTGGTATTCCCGAAGAGACTATCAGAGATATCTCTTCCCCTATCAAATCATCAACATTAAATTGTTCTAAACCTATATTATTTATTACGGATACCAGATTCTCTTTCAACTTTGACTCATTATAACAGACTCTCGGATTCAATCCCATATTTTTTGCATACATAGAGACCGAGGAAGGCAGAGAGTATGTACCTTCAATATTCCGATCATGCAAATATCGAGTCATCCTATCAATAAAACATTTCCTGTTATTATTGAGAGTTGCACGCTGTATGGCCTGAATCTGATCATAAATACTTTTACCATACGGTTTATCCGGAGTCAGTGACGAATCGAACAGATTAATCATGGCTGCCAAAGCATACCCGCCGCAATAAGCATTTTCTAAACGATCCTGATAGTTTATATATCGAATTCCCATATTCAACCCCAATATGCATTCAATTCATCATCTATTGAAAGCGCTCCTACCATTCTTTGATTTTTTCCATTGCTACCATATGAACCTAATACAACAAACCAATCAGGTAGCGCCTTAATCATGCCTTTCATAAAAAAATCCCCTGCCAATTTACCATTGATTCTCGCCATAAAACTCTTTTTTTGTTCTTACTCTTTCTATCAGGCTTTTCAGAATCCGCCTATAAATCTCCTGTCTCTTGTAAGCTTACAGTACAAAAGTATGAAAGAGAAAAGGCGGAAACAATTATAAATTTCAAACCATTCTATTTACCTCTCAAATACAGAATCATTTCTCTTGAACAAAAAAATAGCCCCGGTTCTTTCGAACCGAGGCTTAACATAAATTCAGTTGTGTGCTTTCTTCAAAGATTGGGAAACTATCTATTCAGTATATTCCCTCTTTCATTCAAGAACACTGCCTGTTCATGAAAATCGCTCGATAATATAATCACTTTGTAAAGTTTACCTTCCGAACGACTATAGGCTATAAAAGCCTCTTTAATCAGTGCTCCCTCACAGGATAACTCATCAATCACTGCCTCAGGAAGATTATTAACCTCGATTGGCGTAAAATCTTCCCGTGAGTCCCTCTGTTCCACTTTCGCAGATTTTTTCTTTAGAGGTTCATCTGCTTTTACTACTGAAAATCCCAATCCCATTACTATTACCAATGCTACTAATACCTTTTTCATAATTCTTGAAAACTTAATTGTTCTAGATCTACTAACTATAACTAAACATCTGAATATTATAATGCAATACACATGCCAGACATATGCCAATCCAGATCGACAACTCATTTTCAAGTAATTATATAAAAACAGCTTTCATTGGAATAGTGGAATATAAAGGAGTATTCCACATTTATTGTGGAAAAATTCCACAGAATCGCAAATTGATTACATACTTTTAAGTCACTTACTCATATCCGGAAGTCACTTCTCCTCCAGCTTCTCCTTGATACGATACAGGCGAGTAATAGCAGGATTGTAAAAAGCATCCGGATAGTGAGCTCTGATACAGGATAAATCAGATTCCACACAAAGCTTCACATCAAAAATACGCTCTGCCTTACTCAGTTCCAGCTCTTGAGGCAGCTGTGCAGCTTGCGCCCATTCCATTAATTCTTTCACACTCTGTTCGTCAAACTTATATTCCATATTACTCTTGTTTTTCCGCAAATTTACAACTTAAAGAGCATAAAACAAAACACACTCCTCCTTTCCGGCCGGCTCAATCCCTACTTATAGTGATAACCCTCTTCACAATACCTAAATCGAGTGATTGCCCCAAAGCAAAAAACCACCTATCTTTGCCATACATTAATTAGTCATAATTATTACGTAAGTCACATTTAAGTGAGATAAGCCAATCCGGCCGAAGTGATTCTCCCGGATTCCATTTTGTTGAGTTGTTATTTTAATTATCATACTGTTTAATTGTTGTATGTAAATAACGTATTCAAAAATAGAACAAAAACCGTCCGGCCTGTGAAGGTCGGACGGTTTTTGTTTTTTATCTGCGGATAATCTTTTCCGCCGCCGCGTTATCCATGAACAGCTCCACATTGTCAGCATGATGGGCTATGTAAGCAGCCGGACCCGTATCTCCCGAATAAAAGATGTCTTCTACAACCGGTCCCTTCACTCTTCCCGTTATCAGGAAGATGATTCTACGCGCATTCAAAATCGGCATTCCTGTCAGAGCTATCCTCTTTTGCCCGTTATTCGGATTAAAATTCGCCTCATATATATGATCTGTCGAAAGCAGTTCTTCCTGCCCCGGAAAAATAGACGATGTATGCCCGTCATTACCTGCTCCCAACAATACTACATCGAACACCGGAAAACCGTTCTTCACCGGCACCTCCTTCATTACCAGTTTCGAATAGCGGGCAGCCTCTTTCTTTGGATTATTCTCTCCCTGGATACGAAACACATTCTCGTACGGAATAGGTACGATACTCAGCAGCAACGACCTCATCATCCCATAATTACTATCCGAATTCTCAGGAGGCACACAACGCTCGTCGACCCAAAACACTTTCAATCGTTCCCAAGGAGTGATATCCGTATATTCATTCGCCCATAAATCAAACATCAGTGCCGGAGTGCTTCCGCCACTGAATGCAATGCAGAAGGTTCTGTCCGGTTCATCTAACATCAGTTTCACCAAATGTAATATCAGTGCGCGTGCCGTCTCTATGGACGAAGGGAAAATATAGGGTTTCATAATTCGCAGTATTGATCTGTGTTTGTTAAATTCTTACATGGATTGGTCCAGTCGGCACCATGTTCATGCATCATAGCTTCACTTTCCAAAGGTCCCCAAGTTCCTGCCGGATAGCCGTATAGCGGTGCCTCGGGATGTTCATTCCAATAACGCAAAATAGGGTCAAAGAAATGCCAGGATGCTTCTACGGCATCACTTCGTGTAAAGAGGGTCTGATCACCCAGAATACAGTCTTCTATCAGGCGGGCATAAGCATCTCCTCCGGGCACCCCTCCCAACTGATCATAACTGAAATCCATTGTAACCTGTTTGACCTCAAATCCCGGTCCCGGCACTTTCATACCAAATTTCAATACAATACCTTCATTGGGCTGCAAGCGAAGAATCAGTTTATTTGCCCTCGGACAATTACCACCCGCACAATGGAACATCTGATGCGGAGTTTCACGGAAGTGTACGACAATCTCCGTCACTTTCGTCGGCATTTGTTTGCCTGTCCGGATATAGAAAGACACTCCGCTCCACCTCCAGTTACTGATCCCCAGTTTCATGGCGATATAAGTTTCGGTGCGCGAGTCCGATGCTATATTCTTCTCTTCCCGGTACCCTCTTTTGTTTCCTCCGGCTGTATATTGTCCCCGGACAATGTGTTCGTTCAGATCCGTTTCAGTCAAAGGAGTCAGAGACTCGTATACTTTCACCACTTCATTACGGAAGTTATCTGCATTGAACACAGCGGGAGGCTCCATAGCAGTAAGTGCCACCAACTGGATCAGATGATTCTGCACCATATCCCGAAGAGCACCCGTAGTATCATAAAAACCGCCGCGTTGCTCGATTCCGAGATTTTCCACGGCGGTTACTTCCACATAATCTATATAGTTACGGTTCCATAAAGGTTCGAAAATACCATTTGCAAAACGAAAAGCCAACAAATTCTGAGCAGTTTCTTTACCTAAGAAATGATCGATTCGGTAAATCTGATGTTCATCAAATACGGAAGCATAAATTCGATTCAGTTTCTCGGCCGACTCCAGATCATACCCAAAAGGCTTTTCAACAATAATCCGCGCACGACCTTCATTCAGATGTACTGATTTCAGATGTAACGGAATCACGCCATACAATGATGGAGGTGTAGCCAGATAAAACAACAAATCATCCGGCCGACTGTCCCCGCTTAGTTCTTCAATTCGCAGCCGAAGTTGTCCGTATCCGCTTTCCAGTGCCGGGTCTATTGCCAGATAGTGAAGATGTGCAACAAAAGCCTTCATCTTCTCCTTGTCCTGCTCTTCAGACTTCACAAATTTCTCCATCTCATTATAAATGTAAGTCCGATAGTCCGCATCCTCATAAACCGTACGTCCCACCCCGAGAATTTCAAATTCCTCCGGAAGACGCTTGCCTATGTACAACGAATACAACGCCGGCATCAACTTACGCTTCGTCAAGTCACCCGAAGCACCAAAGATAGTCATTACAAATTTACTCATATTTCTTTTTTGCTTATACATTATACGTACCCGACTTTGTATCTCCTCCATATCCAGTCCAGTTTTCATGGAAAAAGACTCCTCGTAGCTCATCTTTCCGCTCAAATGTATGAGCACCGAAATAATCGCGCTGTGCCTGTATCAGATTGGCCGGAAGGTCAGCCGACACTAACGAATAGAAATAATTCAAAGCTGAGGAGAAAGCCGGAACAGGTAGTTCTTCACGCATAGCCTGCGCCACCAGATTCTTCCATCCGGACAACAATCCTTTGATTTCTTGCTCAAAATATGGAGCCAGCAGCAAATGTTCCGGTTTTTCTTTTGCCTCAAATGCAGCAGCAATATCATTCAGGAAAATACTACGAATAATGCATCCACCTCTCCACATCCGTGCAATCGAAGCCAAATCAAGATTCCATCCAAATGCATCGGAAGCACGCTGCAATACCGCAAATCCTTGTGCATACGAAACCAGTTTCGAAGCATACAACGCCGCAAATATTTCTTTTTCCGTATCCTGTTTATTATATACAGCCATCGAATGCTCACATTGGTACTGACGGGCAGCCGTCTCACGGAGTTCCTTCTGTGCCGACAGGCTACGTTCAAAAACAGCCGTAGCAATCAATCCCAATGGCATACCTAATTCCATGGCGTTGATCACCGACCATTTGCCTGTCCCCTTCTGTCCGGCAGCATCCAGAATTTTATCGATCAGATAGGCTCCTGTATTATCTTTATGACGGAGTATATTGCCTGTGATTTCTATCAGATAACTCCGCAACTTACCTTCATTCCAACGGGCAAACACAGACGCCATTTCTTCATTAGGCATATCCAATAATTTCTTCATCACCCAATAAGCTTCAGCAATCAACTGCATATCACCATACTCTATTCCGTTATGGATCATCTTCACAAAGTGTCCCGACCCGGCAGGTCCCACCCACTGGCAGCACGGACTTCCATCGGGAGCTTTGGCAGCAATACTCTGCAAAATAGGTTTTACCTCCTCCCATGCCTTTTCCGAACCGCCCGGCATAATAGAAGCTCCATTCAAAGCCCCCTCTTCTCCGCCCGACACACCGGCACCGACGAACAGAAATCCCTTCGACTCTGCCAGTTTCACTCTGCGGTTCGTATCTTCATAATTTGAGTTACCTCCGTCAATCAATATATCACCCGGAGAAAGGTATGGGAAAAGTTGCTCCATCAATTCGTCCACCGGACTACCGGCACGCACCATCATCATAATCTTACGAGGTACAGCAATTGAATTCACAAAATCTTTTATGTCCGTAAACCCCTCTATATGCTTATCTTTAGCCCTTCCATTCATAAAACGTTCCACCACGCCTTCTTCCACACCGGGCACCGTACGATTATACACCGATACGCTCCATCCTCTACTTTCCATGTTCAAGGCTAAATTTTCTCCCATTACAGCTAAACCAATCAGGCCTATATCTGTTTTATTCTGAGTTGCCATAATTGTAATATTTATCTAAATCAGTTGATATTTTGTTCTATTTCTTATTATCTATAACACATATCGAAAATATTTGTTCGGATAGTTTCAGAATAAAATATTACTTTTGTAACAAACTTCTAAAAACTCGTAATGAAGAAAATACACATCGGACTTTTACCACGTATCATCATAGCTATTATACTTGGTATCGCTATCGGAAATTTCCTGCCGACGCCTTTGGTACGGCTGTTCGTGACCTTCAACTCCATCTTTGGAGAGTTCCTCAATTTCTCCATTCCTCTGATCATCCTCGGCCTGGTCACCATTGCCATTGCCGATATTGGTAAAGGAGCCGGACGAATGCTACTTGTCACCGCACTCATTGCCTACGGTGCCACTCTTTTCTCCGGCTTCCTCTCCTATTTCACCGGAGCTGCCGTTTTTCCCTCACTTATTACGCCGGGAGCACCTCTCGACGAGGTAAGTGAGGCCCAAGGTATTCTACCTTATTTCTCGGTCGCCATCCCACCGTTGATGAATGTCATGACCGCACTTGTCCTTGCCTTTACCCTCGGCTTAGGACTTGCCAGTCTGCACAGTGACGCTTTGAAAAACGTAGCACGCGACTTCCAGGAGATCATCGTACGCATGATCAGTGCAGTTATCCTCCCATTACTGCCCATTTATATCTTTGGCATCTTCCTCAACATGACACATTCCGGACAAGTATTCTCCATCCTGATGGTATTTATTAAGATCATTGGCGTCATTTTTGTACTGCACATCTTTCTGTTGGTCTTCCAGTATTCTGTTGCAGCATTGTTTGTCCGCAAAAACCCGTTCCGCTTGTTGGGACGGATGCTGCCGGCTTATTTCACCGCTTTAGGCACTCAGTCATCAGCTGCCACCATCCCTGTTACACTCGAACAGACCAAGAAGAACGGTGTATCAGCCGATATAGCCGGATTCGTTATCCCGCTTTGTGCCACTATCCATTTATCCGGAAGTACCCTGAAGATTGTGGCCTGCGCTTTAGCCTTAATGATGATGCAAGGCATGCCTTTCGATTTTTCCTTGTTTGCAGGTTTCATTTTCATGCTTGGCATCACGATGGTTGCTGCTCCCGGTGTCCCCGGAGGTGCTATTATGGCTTCTTTAGGCATCCTCCAGTCCATGCTCGGTTTCGATGAATCGGCTCAGGCATTGATGATCGCCCTTTATATCGCTATGGACAGTTTCGGTACAGCTTGTAACGTAACCGGTGATGGAGCCATCGCTCTGATTATAGACAAGATCATGGGGAAAAGAAAAACTCCCGAAAGCCTTTAATGGCTATCGGGAGTTCACCCTGTTTGGTTATTAATTCCGCTTTATAATGTCATAGCCTGCCCACCGATTACACCGGCTACAGCACTTGCCACAGCAATAATCAACTTCAATATAATATTCCATCCCGTTTTCTTCATATTCTTCATACCTCCTTTCATTTGCAATCATTATTATATCTGCAATAAACTTTATCAAGCTGTCGGATCATCTACAATATCTCCATCTCCACTACCCGATCCACCATTAATTGCTCCCCCTATCGCACTGACTTTCTGGAATTCCACTCCCTGAAGCAAAGCACGGGTAGTGCCGATAGCTGCGGGACGAGTATATTCCGGAGTAAACAGACAACGAAGAGCCGCCACCTGATTCGGATTCACCTCCTCCTCTTGATCCACTCCATGCCCTTGTGTACAAGCTTTCATCGTGAAAGTGCCTAATCCCTCCAGACGTACCGAACGGCTATTCAACAATTCTTTACGCATGGCAGTCATCAGGTTACGAATCACATTATGAACATCACCCGGTGTCAACGATGATTTTTCAGCTATTACTTCGGCCAACTGTTGTGAGGTTACCATTTTTCCAACTTTCACCAGAGTGAGGTGCCACTGTTTCTTTCCCTCTTTAGTTTTCAACTGCGATTGTCTCGCTCTATAAAATAAAGGCATAATTTTTCTCCTTCTTTACTAATGTTACTACTACGTTTCATTCATGTTTCGTTGATCAACACTGCAAAGATGAAGATTTACAAATTATCGGCAAAGGAAAAAACGGTCCAGAAAGCAGTTTTCTCAGAAAAACTTATAACACGCTTATTATCTGTATCATAATTCTAAGCTCTTCGTTCAATTGAATTTGCAAACTCACTTTTTAATATGATGGCAGTCGGGTAAATGTTACGCATATAAACGATGCTATGTAACCATGATGCAAAAAATGTAAACCTGAAAAGTGGAAATTAGAAATTGAGCGTAATTCACATTAGTACAATTATTTGTGTCATTTTTAGTAACTTTAACTGTCTAACTCCTTAAATGCAATAAAAAGCAGATTTTGGAAAACGTTCGGTTACTTATCCGTTCCCTGTTTTTCAAATAGAAAAATGAGGTAGAATACTGAATTTTAGACGGATTTAGTTATATGTGCTGCTTTTCTTTGATGAGTGTCGTTAGTTAGCCGATGATAGCGTACTGTGGGAGCGTAAGCATAATCAGTAACCACTCGTAACAATCCGGTTGCTTCAGAGTATTCCAACGTCTTGTGGTCGAGAACATTTGCCAATACCTTGATGGTCTGCTTCAAATCCTCGTACTGCTCCAGCTTGATATTCTCCTTAACGGCATATCCTTTAATCAGATATTCTTTCAGCACTTTGTTCGCCCAAATACGGAATCGGGTTGCATTTTTAGAGTTTACTCTATATCCTACAGATAGAATAACATCGAGATTATAGTATTTCACCTCTGTTGTTTGCATTTTATCTGCCATAGCACCGTGTGGAGTGGTATGTTCCAAAATGGAACATACCCTATTTTCTTCCAATTCTCCCGATAGAAATATATTTTTCAGATACTTGGTAATGGCTGGTCGCTTCGTCCCGAACAATTCGGCTATCTGCTTTTGATTTAGCCAGATAGTTTCCTGTTCCAACTTAATATCAAGCGAGGTGCTGCCATCGGCTGTTTGGTATATAATTATTTCTCCTTTGCTCATGCCTTCCCAGCCCGTTATAATTCGACAAAAAGTTACAACAAACCAACGTTGCGCCATGGGTGTAATCACCTGTTGCGACACCTGTTTTTAGAATCGCACGTACATGGGAACGTATTGTCGGGATCATCACCCCGAACAGTTCCGCTATCTCAAAGTCTTGCATCTGAATATTGCCCGATATAGATACCACACCGCGAGTTAAAAAACAGGCTTTTCATTATCAGTCGTATTATAAAACATTAGTATTTGCTCGGCAATTGGATGCAACGCCACAAATGCTTCCCCTTTGGTTTTGCCTCTCTTCTGCCGAATATAAAGCCTGCCATCTGCCGAACATCCGATATGATGCGAAAAAGCCTATATACATCTACATAAGCCAATCCACAAAACGAAGAGAAGAGTTACCTATTCGTTTGTGGTAACTAACCTGCTAACGGTTTAGTAACTGAAAACCTGCCTGAATCCGCTTTATTCTGAGCTTTCATTTCTTAGCAAATTAGAGTAAATTGGTTCATTTCAAATTAGTTACATACTAACCGGCTTCATCATTCTTATGCCTGCTTTGCTGCTGATTATGCATATGGGAAGACACACGTATGCCACACAAGTATGTATATCACAAGGCGTTCCGATTGAAACACACTGTAAAATGACGGGACATCACTCAGTTCAAACCACTCAAATTTATGCCAAAATCACTAACCAAAAGGAGAATGAGGATATGAAAATCCTCTCCAGCCGCATTGAAAATCGTTATGAGTAGCCGAAAGATGATGTGCCAGAGGATTTTGGTAAAAATCAGTATTATAAATAAAAAGAATGCTATATCTTTGTATTTGAGGACCACGAATTTTAAATACATCCAATAAAAATATGTATATAGAAAATATTATTAACAAAATAAATAATGCTAATAAATCCAGATCTGGGTTTTACTTTGAGCTGTTGATTCAAAACTTGCTCAAATTACATTTTAGTAAGCAAGGGAAAAACTTTATTACTGACTTCCAGATTGGTAAGATTAGATTAGATGGCTATATTGAAACGGGTATAGATATCTATGATGGTCCGATTGGCTTTGAGATAAAGTATGTTCATCATATGAACTATGAGATGATGAGCTCTATGTTAAAGCGATTTACAGAGTTATTGCATACTTCTCCTATTAAATATATTATTATTATTTGCCCTAGCCCTCCAATAGGAATACGTTATAAAGGGATAACAAACGAATCCCCCAAAATTATTTTCTGGGATAATAAGAAAATAGAGGAATTAATAGAAGAAAATGCTGACGCTATAGAGTCTATTGTGAATAGCTTGTTTAAGTTAGATATAGAAAATGAAATAAGAAAAAGTAGTGATGATTGGAAAAAGTCAAGATTAGATATCCTCAATGAGATAAAGAAAGCATATAAAAAAGGTAATATATCATTGCTTTTAGGTGCTGGCGTATCTTGTAGTGCAGGTTTCCCAAACTGGGGGACTTTATTAAACTCTTTATATGCTAATTTTGTTAATAAAGTTTTCAACAATGATGTTGTATCGGATGATACTCTTCAATCTATTACAAAGAAATTTATTGAAATTAATAACAGTTCAACCTTAGCAGCAGCTCGCTATCTGAAAGCAGGATTATCTCAAAAAGACAATGATGTACATTTTATAACAGCTGTAAAAAAAGCTCTCTATGATTCACCAAGAAAACCGTCACCATTGATGGATGCGATTATAAATTTATGCACTCCAAAAAGAAGTGGTGCAAAAATTAAATCTGTAATTACATATAATTTTGATGATTTAGTCGAAGAATATTTAGACAAAGTAAAGCTGGAATATAAAACGATATATAAGGATGAAGAGCAACATGATTCAGACGAGCTGCCTATATATCATGTACATGGTTTTATTTCAAGTAGAGGAGATATTGAAAAAGATGTTTCTTTAATCTTTTCAGAGGAAGCATATCATAAGGTTTATTCAGAACCTTACCATTGGTCTAATCTTGTCCAATTAGCAACGTTACGTGAAAATAACTGTTTAATGATTGGATTGTCACTAAGTGACCCTAATTTACGTCGTTTATTAGAAATTGCAGCTCAAAAGCATTCCAAAAATAACCGACATTATGTTTTTATGCAACGGTTAAGTAATGATAATCTTATAGATGATGGAGATAAAGAGAGAATAGATATAATATCTGCCAATAAAATAATACAAACTCATCATGTTGTTCAAGAGATGATGATGTCAAGTTTAGGGACAAACATTATTTGGTTTGAAGATTATGATGAAATTCCTAAGTTATTAGATTCTATAAAAAAGTAAATACATTTGATTCCTTATATAGAATCTTCCCTTTCAGTCTGATAAATGGTATTTTCTCCGTGTCCCCCTAGTTTTGGAAGGTACGAGATGAATCTTAGTTTCTCATATAATCGCCCATCATGGCAATAGTTAGTATATCTAATATTGGATTATGGGTAATCGAAGTTCGTTTTCCATTGAGATACATAAAATATCCGTCCTCGTCCTCCTGGATCTCATAAGTTGATGGACTTGCTTGTTTGGTAGTTTCGTTCATATAGATGATGCTTAACCAGTGGCTTTCACCATTCCGATGAATCATCACGGTGGGATTTAGGTTAATACTCTCCCTATTCCCGACCAGCATTTCCAAATCAAAAAGTTCTCTTTCCATAGCCGTTATTTCTTGATTTGTTGCTGATTGATAAACTGTTCAATGTCGGTAGCTTTATAATAACACTTACGCCCGATTTGCGTATAGGGTAAAACTCCGGTATCTCGGTAAGTTTGCAGGGTACGGGGAGAGATTTTAAGCAATTCGCAAACCAGCTTGTTATCTAACCAATTTCCATTACTTCGATTCTGTCCGCAAAATGCGTTTACTTGCTTCGTGAAACCCTCAAACCTCTGCATCATCTATTCAAAGGTTCTTTTTTCGATGGCTACAATTTCCATATTGGTGTTGTTTTAGATTGTTATAAACTACTGTCATTGCAATGATTTGCTGCAAAGAAAGAGATAAAAAGCACTGGTTTCGGAAACTGTGTATGCAGTGGACTGAACTAGCTGCTGTTGGCTTCACCACACGCCCCAACAAGATATTCTCCCTTTTTTCCGTGATAAACATTTCACATATGGAGAGACAAAATAATTATCATAATATGAATCACAAGTTTAATATTTATTCGTATTTTTGTATTAATTATCAAACAATTAATCTACATCATGAATAAAGGAGAAAAAATAAAGGTTTATTTTAAAATGGACGGTCGCTGCTATGGACTATTTAATGTTATTCAGATGGGTAAAGATGGGATAGTTGATTTGAAAATAACAGACTACTATAACGGTATGGTTATCGTATCTAAAAATTCCAATGATGAAAAAGGGTATTTAACAGAAGAAGAGATAGATAGATCAAGATTTATCTATCGGGCAGAAATGTCATATCATAATGATGGGAGTTTTCTACATAAAATAAAAGATGGTATTAAACCAGAGTATTCAAACCCGTATGGGCAAGGGGAACGATGGACTGCAACTAATTCTATAGAAGATTTTCAACCAATTTTGAATATTGCTATTCGAAGGATGGAAACTTATAACAAATCTAGTGTCCACCCTATATTGAAAAACAAAGAAATAGCTTACATATGCAAAAACGATGATTTGTTTGAAAAAAATGGCACATATCTCATTATTCTTTACATTCGAAATAAAAAAATACCTCTAAACCGTTATACAAGAAAAGAACTTTATTCAGACATAATAACTGAACTTAACAAAGAGCTTGATCTTTGTATTTTCATACAGAGGCATCAATACACAAAGCCAAAACCATATTATTCAAAGGGATGGAAGAGCATGGTAACTCCATATCTAAATAACTCTATAAACTTCTGCAATAGAGAATCATCCAAAGATGAGATGAAGGAAAAGTTTGGTGATGCTATTTTTGGATCAATTACTAATCGTTTTCTTATGGCTATGACTGATGGGGAATTTATAAATCTATCAGAAGACAAGCTACAACTCATTGATGAGGTCGATATTCTGTATAAAGGGCATGAAGGTAAAATGCCTGTTAGTAAACCTGTATTTATAAAACTTGCTTTAAATTTTTTAGGTAACAAATTGGTTGAGTTTAATACACTCTCCTCCACAATCAAGCAAGTTTTATTGAAGCAATGGAATAAAGAGGTAGAAGCAAGGGTGCAGAATGAGCAAAACAGTCACAAATAATATGACTACAAATCTTCAGCTCCCCCTACCAACATGTTTTTTCCTTTTTTCCCTGATAAGCATATTTACTCTTTTTGATTGACACGGCTTTTCTAGTTAATACAATATGGCCTATGTTTAGTACAGTGTGATGTTGAGACAATATCACTTCGCTTGATGCAAGCAAAAGAAACGCTTCATAAATAGAATATAGACCAAACTCAGCGCAATAATGGTACCCGACAAATACCCATATTCATTCCCCGGAAATAGAAAATACCCGACTATAACTACTGCCTGCACCAACATATACACCAATGAAACCACTACGTGAGGAATTCTCAGCTCATTTGCCATAATCTGGTACAAATGTTTCCGATGTGGCAAACCAATATTCTCATGCAACATCAACCGATGAATTATTGTCAGCACACTATCCACCCCATAGACTGCCAACAAGACAATCCAGCTGAAATTTTCCGTACGGATTATCAGCATACCGATCAGGAAGAGGATCACGAAAGCAATGCTAACCGAACCTACATCCCCCGCAAAACACTTTGCCTGTTTCCGGAAATTGAAGAAGTTAAAGACCAACACAGCACAAAGCATGGTATAAATCAAAGCCGGCTCTACAAATGGAACATATACCCCATTTATAAATGCTAATGCCGTCAACACTACCAACGAGTATCCACCTGTAATGCCATTAATACCATCCATGAAATTATAGGCATTGATAATCCCTGTGCAAACAATCAAAGCAACCACAATGGTCCACCAAGGCAGGCTGAACAACCCCCATTGATAGAACATCAAAGCCATCGCCGTAAAATGAAACACCAAACGTAACCCCTGAGAAGTAGAACGAATGTCGTCTACAAAACTGATAAAAGTAATCAATGTCAGAACCAGCATAAACCAAGGATATTCAAACTGATTCGTCAGAAAGTAAGCTAATGCGCCAAAGAAGAAAATAATCCCCCCCCCTCTCAAAGTGATCCGGGTGTGCGAACTCCGTTCGTTCGGTTTATCGATGATATTGCATTTATCAGCAATACGGAAATAAAAAAGTTCTGCCAGGAATAGCAGAACTAAGATTATTAAATAGTACATAACTTATTTAGTTTCTTCAAATGAACGAATGGTTTTAATCAATCCCTCTTTAGCTGTCACAGGCATTTTATCAATCCCGAGAGCAGCTTTGATCTTAGCATTACTTACCACATAATTCTCCGTCAGTTTACGAAGCCTTTCCGTATTCAGTGGCAAATGGAGTAAAGTTCCCAGTCCGGCACATCCTTCCATAAAGCCCTTATTCATCTTCCAGATATGGGGCTGTTTTCCCATTGCCTCACACATGATGGCAATCAGCTCATTTGTTGATAAAGCTTCATCATCCCCCATGTGATAAATCCCCGTAGGTACATCTTTAGTCAATAATCCCTCAATCACATAGCATAGGTTATCAATTGAAGTAAACGAACGACGATTTTCGAAGTCACCCAATGGCCAGGGAATTCCTTTTTTCACCACATTATACAATAGATTCAGATTTCCTTTATTCCCCGGACCATGAATCATACAAGGTCTTAATATATAAACCTGTTTTTCTGTAACCGAAGTCATCTCCCGAAAAGGAGAACACTCACAGGGAGAGACAGAAGGAAATGCAAAATGTTCCTTTATATACTCTTCAGCTCTTATTTTACTTTCCCCATAAGGACCAACAGGAGCCGGAATAACATCCTCAGTAAGCATATCTCCCACTACACTATCAGCCGCAGCTTTTACTGAACTAAAAAATATGAATTTCTTCGCAGAAGACTCCAAAAAGAAATCAAATATCTTTTGAGTCAGACCGGTATTAATATCAAAATAAGACTGAGCAGCTGATTGGTTTTTCGTATCATGAGCCTTTCCGGCAAGATGAATGATTGCATCAAATTGGGGGAGAGTTTGTAATGGGAATGACTCTGGATCAATATCTTTCCAACAAAATGTTTTCAGTACACCTTCTCTTGTCGGACACACGATATCAAGTCCGTAAAGGTTGTGTTTAATTTTTAAATTATTAATCAGATTAGTGCCTACAAATCCATAAGCCCCTGTAATAAGAATATTCATTTAATTCCATTATTTAAATAAATCACTCAGATTGAAAAACTTCTATTAAATTATCAATTATCTTTTTCTTTGCAAAAGATAATTGATAATATTCCTTCCCGGCTCTCCCTTTTTCATACAGCATATTTTTATCCATTCGAGATAATCTTTTCACATTGTTTGCCAACGATTCAAAATCTCCGGCATTAGCTGTAAAGCCGCAGTTTGCCTCCTTTATTATTTCATTACCAATACCATTTATCATAGAAATAATAGGTTTTCCAAAAGCCATATAAGATTGTATCTTTGATGGAATAGTTAAAGAGAAAATATTCTGGTCTTTTAAAGAGACAAGCATTACATCTGCATGAATAAATAAATCCGGCATGTCTTCCAAAGGATAGCGTCCTAATAAAAAAACAGTATCACATAAATTCAACTCTTTAACTTGCTGCTCTACAAACTCTTTTTTTCGTCCATCGCCAGCAATTACCCACTTAATATCTTTATACTCTTTGGTCCGAATGGCAGCTTTTAATACTGAATCAAAATCTTGGGCCTCTCCTATATTACCGGCAAACATTACGACAAATCCATCAGGGATCAACGACTTAAAATGTTCCTTATTAATCAAAGAATCATCAGTGAACAAATCTTCAGCCCAGTTAGGAATATAACTAATTTTATGCTTATAATCTCCTTTTTGCAGTATGGACTGACTAAAGGCTTCCGACTGTATACAAATCCCATCGACTTTTTGATAGATACTTTGTACCATCTTAGTTAACATCCGATATACTAAACCAGAATTCATCTTACCCGCAGCGGACACACTTTCAGGCCACAAATCCTGAACCCAAAGATAAGCACGACTACCAAACAGCTTTTTGTGAAGTAGAGCTGCATACACCTGAGTAATAGGAGAAATTGCAAATGTTAAAGAAACATCAAACTTTCGCTTATGAAAAAGTATGTATAAACAAGAAAACAATACAAAAGACAAATAATTCAATGCCAAACGCAACCCTGAACCTTTACCACGAGGTATTAACGGAACACGAATCAGTTCAATACCTTTATAATATTCTTTTTTATAGCCCCAAAAACTATATCCCTTATAAATAGCCCCTTGAGGATAATTAGGTTTTCCTGTTAAGACTGTCACTTCGTTACCCCGTAATACAAGCTCTTGCGCCAAATCATTAACACGAAATGTCTCTGGCCAGAAGTATTGGGAGACCAATAATATTTTCATAAATATAGAGTTCGGTATAGCTCCTGTTTATTCTGCATCCAATCATATTGTTCCCGAAGCATCTCTTCATATCCGGGTACAACATAACTAAATCTTGTGGATTTTGCGATCGACTTGTCTATTCCATTTCCATCAAATGGCAGAATCTCAACATCTTGTTTGTGCCATATACGGGAAAACAGATGTAACAAATCATATTTACTTATACCAAGGCCATTACTCAGTTGTATTAAACCGGTTACTCCCTGATCGATGGACACATCAATAGCTTTCGCCAATTCCAGAGTGGTCACACCTCCCCAAATAGCAGTCTGGAAACCATTCACACAACCATGCTGATGCATAAACCAATGAAACAAGCCTTCGCCATTCTCCTTCAATTCAGGACCTATGATAGAAGTACGGATTGTCAGATCTTTGTCATTGATTATCTCACCGAGTGCTTTGCTACGACCATAAACATCGTCAGCATCCCGGAAATCAGTTTCTGAATAGTTGCCTTTTTTACCGGAGAAAACACAATCCGTACTGATATGAATCAACTTTGCTCCCACTTCATCCGATAGTTTCTTGAGCAAATGAGGGAACCATGCATTTATCAGAATAGCATTGTCCGGATGTTCTCTGGAACCTCTTATCAATACGCCAATACAATTCAGGATAAAATCGGGACGGACTTCACGAACGAGCCGACTGACAGCATCCCCATCCGTCACATCCACAACAATACTATCATCAGTCAATTGGGTACGATAAACTACATTCACAAGATCGTATTTCCCCGTACATTGCAGATAATAATAAGCCATATGCCCGGCCATACCTGTGGCGCCGAACAACAAAATCTTCTTTTTAACCATAAAAAATAAAAAACAGGAACTAGATTTCTTTATGCCAAACCGTACGGTTGATATAATCTGTATAGGAAAGAATGATACGGACTACTTTTTTAGATACATTATCCGAAGCATAATCGGGAATAGAGTGAATTACGTCTGCACCTTCTGCATATTGGGAAGTTACAATTTCGATAGACTCCAGAATACGGTCACTATTCAATCCAGTCATGATCAGCGTCCCTGCATCCATACCTTCAGGTCGCTCGTGTGCCTGACGGATAGTTATAGCCGGAAAATGAAGAATAGAAGATTCCTCCGTGATCGTACCACTGTCAGAAATAACACAAAAAGCATTCTGTTGAAGTTTGATATACTCCATGAAGCCAAAAGGTTTCATAAACTCAATCATCGGATTGGAATTAATAAAGCCTATAGATTCCAACTTTTTGCGGGTACGGGGATGAGTGGAAACAATCACCTTTTTATGATACTTGTCCACAATGGCGTTCAGAGAAGAAAGCAGATCGGAAAAGTTCTTTTCGGAATCCACATTTTCCTCACGATGCGTACTTACAATAAAGTAATCACCTTTTTTCAACCCCTCTTTTTCTAAAACATCATTCTCTTCTATTTCCGCCTTATGATAGATCAAAACCTCTGTCATTGGCGATCCGGTTTTGATCACGGTCTCCGGACGTAATCCTTCAGCCAGCAAGTACTTACGTGCATGCTCTGAAAGAGGCATATTGATATCACTCAAATGATCCACAATCTTACGATTGATCTCTTCAGGAACGCGCTGGTCAAAACAGCGGTTACCAGCCTCCATATGAAAAATAGGAATCTTACGCCGTTTTGCGGAAATCACGGAAATACAGCTATTAGTATCACCATACAACAATAAAGCATCCGGTTTCACTTGTTCCATCAATTCATCCGATTTACGGATTACATTGGCTATCGTCTCTGCGGCATTCTTTCCGGCAGCATCCAGAAAATAGTCCGGCTTACGGATGCGAAGTTCCTGAAAAAAGATTTCATTCAGTTCATAATCGAAATTCTGACCGGTATGGACTATAATATGTTCAGTATATTTGTCCAACTCAGCCATCACACGACTCAACTTTATGATCTCAGGACGAGTTCCGACAATCGTCATTACTTTAAGCATACATCCTCTTTTATCATATCAAGTTTTAATAACAGCTGTTTCATACCGTCCACATCCAAACGATGGGTATTATGTGAATGGTAGTCCTCGAATTTAGAGACCTTCTCTTGTCCTTCCACAAAATATTTATCATAATTAAGATCACGGGCATCACAAGGTATCCGATAATAATTACCCATATCTTCCGCCTTGGCCATTTCCTCACGAGTCACTAATGATTCATAAAGTTTCTCACCATGGCGTGTACCGATAACACGTACGGGGGTATCCATTTTATAAAGTTCCTTTAAAGAACGGGCTAACGTATCAAGAGTAGCAGCAGGTGCTTTTTGGACAAACAAGTCGCCATTATGCCCGTGCTGAAAAGCATAAATCACCAGATCAACCGCATCATCCAGTGTCATCATAAAACGGGTCATGTTCGGATCGGTTATTGTGATATCCTTACCGGCCTTCATTTGCTCCACCCACAAAGGAATCACTGATCCGCGGCTTGCCATCACATTGCCATAACGGGTACAGCAGATGGTAGTTTGACCCCCCTCTCCCATTTGACGTCCTTTAGCAATAGCGACCTTTTCCATCATAGCTTTACTGATCCCCATAGCATTAATAGGATAACAAGCTTTATCTGTCGAGAGCACAACTACATTCTTGACCCCATGTTCGATGGCTGAATCAAGCACATTCTCAGTACCTAATACGTTTGTCCGAACAGCTTGAACAGGAAAAAACTCACAAGAGGGAACTTGTTTCAAAGCTGCAGCATGAAAAATATAATCCACATCTTTCATAACACCATCTACAGAACGCTTATCACGGACATCACCTATATAAAATTTAACTTTCTTATTTTGAAGGTGATGGCGCATATCGTCCTGTTTTTTTTCATCACGAGAGAATATTCGAATCTCTTTTATATCTGAGTCTAGAAATCTCTTCAAAACCGCATTACCAAAGGAGCCTGTCCCACCAGTAATTAAAAGTACTTTGTCTTTAAACATACAAGATATATTTTAAAAATTTATATTTTCAGTAATTGCATCCAAATATAATTGCGCCACTCGCCTATCTGTCAAATTACGAACAGTATTCAAAGCATTAAAAGAAATAACTTTTCTTTCTTCAATAGACAAATTATTAATATGCTTTATTATATTTGACAATTCAATAGCATCTCCAGCTTTACAAAGAAATCCATTTACACCATGCTCTATAATTCCATCCATACCTTCTCTTTCAGATGCAATAACTAAACATCCTTGTGCCATAGCTTCTAAATAAACTAGTCCAAATGTTTCATTTTCACTTATCATAACGAAGCAATCTGCAGCAGTCATTTTTTCAAAAACTTGTTCTCGGGATAAATGTCCCAATAAATGAATACAAGATTCCAAGTTAAATGATTGAATCATTCGTTTTATTTTCTTTACTTCTGCACCTTTACCTATTATATTTAAATCAAAATCATCTAAAGGAAAAGCAATTCTCAAAGCTGTTATTAATGCAACTGGATGTTTGCGTTTAATTAGCGAACCAACATATATAAAATGATTACATAAAAGATTAAAATTTTTACATGATTTATTATTTAAATATTTTTCAGGAATACCTGAATAACACATAAAAGACTTTTTGGGAGAGCCATATTGATTTTCAAATTGTTTTTTTATTGGTAATGACCTATATCCCCATATATCAATTCGATCTATCAGCCGACGATAGTTATTAGGATATATTTCTTTAAACTTATCCCCATTACCATGAAGAATCATACAGGCTTTAGCACCATAAATTTCTTTCAGCTTATTTATAATTTCAATATTTTGATATGGGAAATGTCCCGTTATAATATCTGGTACAAAACCAACTTCCAAATTAGATTGTATTATTTTATCAATTTGCACATTAATTCTTTTAGGCGAATATTGCATCCTGGGAAATAATTTATAAATAGGGAAACGATGTATAGTAACTCCCTCTAAAACATAAGTCGTATCTTGTGTGATTCTTTTTGTAGCAACAAAAGCCGCACCTTTACTTGCTATTCGTGCTTCAAAAACATGTGCTAACCAATGAAAAAATCTCATATAAATAGGATAACTATAAATAACTCTCACCTCACATCCCAACTTGACCCACTCCCTAGCAAAATAATGACAAACGCTAGTACTATTTAATAAGTCCAAATCAAGTGATGGATAAATATTTGTCAACAATAAAATTTTACACTTCCTTGTCATAAATTACATTTATATTATATTGGGAAGAATTAGTTTCTGACCCAAATGCAGGTCAGTTTCATATATTCGTTTTGTGTCAAATCCTCCACTAGGAGTGAAGGTTAATTCACCAAATATAACATTACCATTTTGGAGGTAAAAATCAGCTCTAACAAATGGAAATGGCTTAGATATTTTATTAGCATAGTAAAACATCTCATCCAATCCTTTGGGTTTAGGAAAACAGAAATCATCAGAAATATTTAATGCGTCTACACTTAATTTCATTAATGTCCAGTTCCTATCAAAATAGTAGAATTTAGGATCTCCCGATTCTCGTCCATAGCAAACCATTACATATTCAGCTACACCATTAAAACAATAGATCTTATAATCTTCTAATGAAGAGTGTCCTTCTGTAGGTTCAATAAACTGTTCGCATATTATTTTCCGCTCTTTTTTGATTCTATACTGAAATTCTGAATACAAAAGATGTTTATTACTTTTTCCCCAAACTCTCAATTGCTTTGAAACTTTAGTAATATTCAATAGCTTTTTATCTTGACAGATAATATTAAATCCATTACAGAAATTCCATTTTAAAACAAATTTATCAGGTAATTTATCCCATGGGATTTCATTTACATTATTATAAACACCATATATATCATTCAAAATACTTCCACACCCTTTAGATTTTATATATTCTCTCACAGTGTATTTATCAGCACATATTTTGACAAGTGGATCATTATTATATAAGTTAAGTTTTAACCACTGAATTTTTTCATTGAGTGTTTGAGGATTTTTTAAATTTAAATTCCGCTTAAAGCATAATCGATATAATATTTTAACACTCACTTTGGGAGATATTATTGATATCAGTGGTATAATAAACTTTACCAAACGAGACAGTAATTTAGAAAACATATTCTTCCTGCAAAACATATAAAATTAAAGTATTGAAACCAATTGTTGCATTGATTTAATATTAAACTTCTCTGGAGTTCTTCCTATTCTTCTAAAATCAATATTAACTAATGATGAGGCAATCTCAATCAGTGCATTTGTTACTGGAGTTTGCACGCCCGCTAAACTGCCAAATGAACTTAACAGAACTAGCCCATTAGCAACATCCTCTAAAAGATATCTAGAATATATAGTAGTCGGGCCTTTAGGTCCGCCATCCTCTCCATATGATTTAAAAACGTCTAAAGAGTCTTTTGTCAAATCTTCCTCATTACGCCATTTTGCTACATCAAGATAGCTAGCTGGTACACCAGAATATTTTTTAATAACAGTATTTTTTTCCTCATCCAGTTTAGTTATCAGATTCCAGATAGAAGGGCTAAAAGCCTCTTTATACATCCAAAATTCTCCTTTAGAATACTCGATTCTGCTCGCAGACATAATAGTTCCTACCGTATGTACTACTAAATTGGGATTATGTAGTGCTGATTCAATAACATTTGAACGCAGATATCTATACGTATCAAATAAATTACTAGCAATTGCTAACCCTTGAGATGACTGATTTTGAGGTAAAAAGCCTAATGCATTACGAACATTCTTAAATAAAATAGTAACTGTTCCTGGCTCAATAATTCTAGCATCATAAGGAGTAGACTCTCCTTCAGCAATAATCACTGACTCATCAAAAATATACTGCCTAAAATATAAACTTCCCAAATTACCAGGAATTACAACCAATAATTTAAGCGTTTTTGGTATAAAAGGTGCTATCAACTTGGCAATACTCTCATGATTAATACTTTGGGTCATTATCATTATTACTTCTGAATCATTCAGTGCCTCTTTTACATTTCTAGTAGCTAAAATTATATTTTGAAATGATTTTTTATTATTATTTGTATGATCTATACCCCAAATTCCACCATTTTTTTGGATTATATCAAAATTTTCATCATGCATTGCATGTGACGTTTTCAAAAGTGTTACAGAGTGTCCATTTTCAGATAACTTAAAAGCATGGGCACATCCCGAATTTCCACAACCGATAATAGTTATTTTCATATCTTTATTTATTTGTATATATAATAATCAATGAATTTCCAATCTAAAATCTGGTACCAACCGTACAAGGTAATTATTAGCTTCCTCAATATTAGAAATGTCATGAATAATTATATTTCCATTTATTTTCCCCAAAAATTTTCGCGTAAACATATTTTTTATCCCTCTAGATAATTTCCAAATTAAACGAATTACAAAATAATAGAGAAATCTCTTTTTTTCCCTTGAGAAGCCAATGGCTACCCTCCAATAAGATAAATGGTATATAGTAAAGTCTGCCAACATTAATTCATAATTAACTTTTGCAATTAATTCCTCATGCCCCATATACCTTAATGATTTTATACCTGCTTCTGGCCAAGCAAATCTTCCAGCCCATATAGGTGGTATTCGTCTTTCCCACTTATTTTTTACGTCTCTATCAATAAAAGGTACATCCTCAATATTAGCAATCCTTCCTTTCAATTTATGAATTCCCCCTCCTGTCATTTTAGATGTTCCTGTAATTACTATTGGAAAATCTATATACACAAAATTATGGACCAAAAAACATAAAGCTACTCCATTAGCCATGTCTGGAGAAGGACCTGGAAAAAACGTTTGCCCCTTTGAATAAATTTGATCCAACACACTTCTTTTTATAATACCAGTATATACTAAAGGTATATCACCTCTTGTTTGAAATCCTTGTTTCATTATATTATCAAGGGCTTGAAGTGGATCTCGTCTATAAACTCTTTGTGAGTACTTTTTATAAAGTAGAGTTTGGGAAAAGTCACCAGATATATTTTTATTATAGTCACCCCAATAATATACTGTTTGACTTGACATCAATGCATCAATATTGTTTTGCTTCATCCAAAAAACACAACTTAATATATGCGATGTTACTCCATCATCATCTCCAATAAAACAAACATATTCACCCGATGAATGTAAAATTGCCAAATCTGCATTTGCAGACATAGATAGATTTCGCGAATCATATAAGTACGTCACATTAAAATAATCTCCATCTTTTAAGAAGTTTAATATTTCACTATTGCATTCAGAATTATCTTGTATCACTAATTCAATATTCTCCGATTTAAAACTGCTTACTAAAAGAATTAAATGTTTCAAATAAAAATAACGATTTTTTGTTGGTACAACAATACTTAACAATGGCTTCATTACTATATATATTATTTATTTATAATTGTTTTATAAGGAACTATTTTATTATCTTTTCCATTAATTGTTATTGAAAAATAAAATAAAATTGAGAAGATTAAAGAAACACCAATAATACATATAGCCCTATTATTTCGTATATGTAGTCGAGATATGCTTAATGGAATAAGAACTATGTATATAGGAGTAAAATAGTAAGAAACTCGGCTTAGAGGCATAACAAGAGGAGTACCATTAAACTGATATATCAATAGCAGCAGTACCAATGAAATAAAATTTACATTATATAATATTACTTCTTTCTGAGTTTTATTTTTACAACCTAAATCTAATATAAAAAATAGAATAGATAAGAAAAGCAAGAAATAAGTAGTTGGTGATATATCTGAAAAAAAATCAGTAAATTCTAAATATATTGAGTAAAAAGATATACTTATTAAATGAGCTACAATACTAGAACCTAATAAAAGAACAGCTAAAACCAATAACTTTGTAATCCAAGGATAGGAATGTCGTAAAATAAAATACATCGGTATTAATACAATAAATGATGCATGAACAAAGTAAGTAGTAATTAAACAAATCAAAATATAAGGCTTAAATTTCCTCTTCAATATAAGTTCTAAAGAGTAAAGGAATATATAAGTTCCTAAAGCTTGTCTTATTATATTAAACGTGTTAAAATAGTACTGTCCAAAACTATAAAATATAAGTACAGACAAGAATATATATGGAGAGTTGATTTTAACATATCGAGAAAAAAAGGAAATAGTTAAAAAAGAAAACAAAACAATAAAATATTCATACGGAAATCCCCAATAATTAAAGATGTAAAAGAACAATGCAAACCCAGCCTCTTTTATTCTAATATTCGGCACGGAAGACTCTTCATATAATTCAGCATAGTTAACATAATCAACTCCTACATCATAACGAATTGCCGACACTAATAAAAGTAAGAATAGAATAAAATAAAAAAGCAACAATTTATTTCTAATACTTATTATAGAACATTCTATCATCACACAAAGAAATATGAAAAATAAAATCAAAATATAAATAAGCATTAAAAACAGAATATAAATAGTTATAACAGCAACAGATAATTATTTCAAGAAAAAAACCTTTCTTTTATTAATTTGTAATATATAGCATATCCTTCCAAGCGTAAAAAATGAGCTATTACTAAATAAATTACTAAATATGCCGAAACACAAATAATTATTGATAAGATAATAAGATCTGATTGAATAAATAAATAAATTATATAAACTATTATACCAGTAAAAATAGACAGTAACAAATTTGGAGAGATATCATTTATTTGCTCTTTAAGACCATAACCAATAACCTTTTTTGATGCAAAAGAATTAATAAAAAAAGCAATATAAGCAGTTGAAGCAATTCCCCACATCATCCCCCAAATACCTAATTGGAATCCTACATATATAATTATTAACCCAGTAATTTGTTTTATCAATTGAACAGTAAAAAAGATATTACTCTTACGCAAAGCTCTAAATAGATTTAAATTGCCTGTATTAATAACTACAAACATTCCCCATACACACAAAATCTGAAGATATGGAATTGCTCCTATCCACTTTTCTGTAAATAATAACAACATGAGAGGCTTTGCTATCAAAATCATTAAAATCATTAATGGAAAATTTAGAAATGATATAGAGCATATTGATTTCCTCATTCCCGTTTTAAGTTTCTCCCTTTCATTCTGAAGTTGTGAAAAAACAGGAAAAGAGACCTGATTCACCACTGTAGACAAGCTGGTAGTAGGTATCTCTTCAATTTTTTTGGCTTGTGTATAAAAACCAAGTTCCTTAGGTAAAAAGAAATGCCCAATGATAAGCGACTGAATATTAACATATATTGTATCTAAAACATAGGT
Source organism: Bacteroides sp. 11BF (assembly GCF_019633765.1). NCBI lineage: Bacteria > Pseudomonadati > Bacteroidota > Bacteroidia > Bacteroidales > Bacteroidaceae > Bacteroides > Bacteroides sp. 11BF. The sequence goes on along the minus strand of NZ_JAFKPJ010000007.1, from coordinate 101,187 downwards.
CAATAGCAGTAATCCTCCAAAACTAAACAATTCTTTAAATGATTGCCAACTGAAAAGTAATGAAGGACGCCATTTACTCATAACCCAAAGAGCAGCACATTGCACAAAACTAAGTATTAGCATCTTAAATACCAGACTCCACACTCCAAAGCCTAACAATGCAAAAACAATACCAGCAATAGATCCTAAGATTGTTGATATTAAACTTATTTTTGCAAGCAATCTAAAATTCAATTGTTTATATAACAAATTCACCTGAACCATACATAGTGCATTTACTATAAGCACAACTCCCTGAACTCTAAGCACATCACATAATAAAGGTATCTTATAAAATACAGATATGGAAGGAGCAAAATAAAAAAGCAAAATAAACAAAAATATAGATAGAATTAAATTCCAGTAAAATATAGTCGAACAGTCTTCTTTAGTTGGATTATTTTTCTGAATCATGGCTGAACCAAATCCTCCATCAATAAAAGTATTAGAGACCTCAATAAAAACCATCAGCATACCTATGCACCCAAAATCTTCAGGAGTTAAAAGTCGCGCTAGTATAATATTTCCAATAAAAGAAATCACCATAGTACCAAAACGTTGTACAGCACTCCATAACATACCTGAAATAGTTTTCGATTTAAGATCCTCAGTCATATATCACCTGACTTATCCTATGCTATAATATTGAAAACCATATTCTTTCATTTCTTGCTTATCATAAATATTTCTACCATCAATAATTAAAGGAGTATTCATCACTTTATTCAAAATATCCCATGATGGAATCCTAAACTCCTTCCATTCAGTAACTACTAAAAGCGCATCTGCATCAACAACACACTCATATTTGTCAATACAATAAGTAACAACATCCCCCATTATCTTTTTGCATTCCGACATTGCAACTGGATCATACACGCGTATCAGACAACCTGCTTTCAATAATAGATGAATCAAAACAATAGCTGGAGACTCACGTATATCATCTGTTTCAGGCTTGAATGAAAGTCCCCAAATCGAAATAATTTTAGCAGTTAATTTTCCATCAAAATGTTTTAATAGTTTATCATACAAAATTGTTTTTTGATTTTCATTCACATCTTCTACAGCTTTCAATACCTTCATATTATAGCCATATTGCTTTGCTGTTTTGATAAGCGCTTTCACATCTTTAGGAAAACAAGAACCACCATAGCCACAACCTGCATACAAGAATTTACTACCAATACGAGCATCTGCACCAATACCTTTACGGACCATGTTAATATCAGCCCCCACAAGTTCACACAAATTTGCTATATCATTCATAAAACTTATTCGAGTGGCTAGCATAGAATTAGCAGCATATTTAGTCATCTCAGCAGAGGCAATATCCATAAAAATAACTCTAAAACTATTAATAAGCATAGGTCTATATAGGCGAGTCATTACCTCTTTAGCTCTATCTGACTCGACCCCAATGACAACACGATCTGGCTTCATAAAATCGTTTATTGCACTACCTTCTTTTAAAAACTCAGGATTAGATACTACATCGAACTCAATATTTATCTTACGTTTATCTAACTCTTCTTGTACTACAGTTTTTACTTTTTGGGCAGTACCAACTGGCACCGTACTTTTAGTTACCAAAACCAAATACTTATCAATATTTCTTCCAACGGTACGGGCCACCTCAAGCACATACCTCAAGTCAGCACTTCCATCTTCATCAGGAGGTGTCCCCACTGCACTAAATACGATTTCAACATCCTTTATACAGGATGCCAAATCTGTTGCAAAACGTAACCTCCCAGCATTGATATTACGGGATACTAAACCATCTAACTCAGGTTCATAAATAGGTATTATTCCATTTTTCAACTTATTGATTTTATTTTCATCAACATCAATACATGTAACATTATTGCCCATTTCAGAGAAACATGCACCACTTACTAAACCAACATATCCAGTACCAATTATCGCTATATTCATAACATTAATACATTTTCTTACACAGTATCCTTATAAAATGCAAAGAATTCATTCATTAAAAACAAAATAAGAAAAATCAAATTAATCATAATTCAAATCACTTAATCTCACTGTTAGGATATTGATTCTCTTCAAGATTAATTAATTCTTTCATAATTTCACATTCTTCTTTCAAAAGTTCTTTATCTTTCCAACTTTCTATGATAGTATGCGCCTCTTTCGCCAACTCCTCTTCAAACACCTCACCATAACAATAAGTCAACAACTGGCATTTCAATAAAGTAGCAGGAAGTTGGTCAAGTACGTCCCAACAACGATTGAGAACAACTTGCTTTTTCTCCTCCTTGTCACCCTGATTATAGATGGTCGCATTGTAACCCATCAATAATGCCAGACAAATGTTTGCCTCCTCTTCGGGAGTAGCACCGCGCTGAGGATACAACGCATCGGATTGTTCTAAAACTTCTTTGTTCAACTGACGGAAATGATCGGTATAAATAGGAGCACCATCCACACCTAAATAGAGTAACTCGTGCGCGAGACTCTGTAATTGTTCAATTTGAGAAGTGAGTGTATTCATAACTTAAATGACACGTAAATAACTTTTAGGAACTTTGACGCTGGCGCTTAATACACCGGCAATACGAATAACAACATAAGTTTTGTTGGCCCCGCTGGCAAGTTCGCCCTCGACACCACAGAAATCACCTTTAACTACCTGAACCCTGCTACCAACAGATAAATGGTCATTATCGAAACTGACACCATTCGGATCTAAATCCATGACAAATATGAAGTCCTGCATCTGTTTATCAGGAACTATCAGCATAGCCCTGGTAAGCAGGTCTTTCATATAAAAAAGCTGGATATTGTATTTATTAGAAATATCACAAGCATCTTGCTTGGTAGCTTGGATGAAGATAAGATTCTTAATAACAGGGACTTCCACTCGTTTTCGACGATATTTCAACTGCCGGATGACAAATTGAGTGGGAAGATAGTAATTGAGATCAAGTTCAGTCTTCAATTTTTCAAGAGAGTCACGAATAGCAAACTCTTGTTTATCTCGGGTACGGGCGGCAAACCAATACTTCTGTTGTTCAGACATTTACGATTTATACTTGAGGGAATTTTCCTTTATTTCGGGTGCGCTTCGCGGTTTGAACGAGACATCTTTTCTCTTTCAAACCGTCAAATTTTACGAAACATTTTTAGAAGTTGAGAACGAACGAATGTGTTTCAAAAAACGTTCGTTTGATTGAACAAAGGTAAGGAGTCTGTTTTAATGTACAAAATATTTAGTGGATAAAATTTTATCAAAGATTTTATATTATTGATTCTCAAATACATATAGAGCAAAAAAAGTTCTTTGTTCAGCTACTTTACGATATTCATTTTTTCATCGAAAAAAAACTCAAAAATGCTGTTTCAAAAGACGAACGTTTTTTGAAACAACACCTATATCTTAAGATAAATAACTAATAACAAGATCCTTACACTTCAAGATTCTCCCTTTAAGCTAAAAAAACTCCGGTATTCTTTTATATTTATATTTTTTTATACAAACTTTGTCCTTTCATAAATTCATTTAATAACTAACATTATGGAAGAAAAAAAGTAGTTATCTCATTGAATGATAACTTAGTAACCATCGAAGTAAATGGAAAAGTAATCTTTGCGGGTAAAGCCGACTTGCAATTCAGCCTCAATCAAAAGGTTAGAGAACCACTACGCATCACAAAAGGCAAAGGAAAGCTAATGGAGGCACTTACCGAAAGCTTTATCAAAGGCGGAATCAACGACATGGAAAACAGACCCATTGAAGAACTACAGGAAACAATAAAAGAATATCTCACCTTTGAATATCAGCGCAAAGGCATTGCTACAGAGCCTAATAAACGTTCTTTTCTATCAGAGCTGAAAAAATATGCCAGAGCATTCCGGAAAAAGCGAAATGAAAGCGAATAACCGATTGTTAAAATCCTGTAAAAGTCCCTTTCTAAAGTACTTTTACAGGATTAGTCTATTCAAAACTTATTACCGTACTTTGCCACGGGTAAAAATAAAAGCCCGACAATAACTCATTAATAAACTTTAAAAAATCAATTATGAAAAAGAACAGGAAAGCAGTATCGAAAAACGAAATGATGAAAGGAAAATGGAAAAAACAAATCATGCTCGAAAAGGACTACACAGAACAGTGCTCCGAATGGATGGCAGAACGACTGGAAGCCCTTATAGAATATATGCAATATGGACATGCAGCCATAGCTTATATGAAACAGGACGGAACATTCAAACTGGTGAAAGGAACATTGGTGGGATACGAAAAAGATTTCGGAAAGCAGTATGACCCGATGGAAATAAAAAACACAGTGGTCTACCGGGATGTGGAGCAACAAAGGTGGATGACCTTCAAAATAGAGAATTTCATGGAATGGAGAGCGATCGTATAGGAGAATCTTTCAGTGACCAATTAATCAACAACATAACAACTTAACAATTATGGCAACAACATACGATGGAATAAATTACTTTCCAATAGCTGTAAATTTTATGGAAGAGAACGCAATGGAGGTAATAGAAGCAAAATATGGCATGAAAGGACTCGCGATTGTACTGAAACTCCTATGCAAGATATATAAAGAAGGATATTATATTCCGTGGGGTGAGGAACAATGCCTTATTTTCGCCAACAAGACGGGAAAAGAGGCAGACGCAGAAGAGGTGCAGGGGATTATCGAGATAATGATCGAGAAAGGAATGATAGACAGGGGAAGCTATGCGGAACATAAAGTACTGACCTCTGAAGCAATACAAAAAGTATGGATAGAGGCAACCAAGCGAAGAAAGAGGAACTGGACAGCCATGCCTTATCTACTGATAAAACCGAAAGAGACATGCAATGAAGAAAAGACCGTCTGCCCGCAAAATGTAGAGCAGGATGCAGGCTCTGATGCAAAAAATGCATGCAATACCGAACAAAGTAAAGTAAAGCAAAGTAAAGAATTTCCCCCCTCAGCTCCCCCAAGGGGGAAGGAAGAGGAAGTCAATGCTGCGCCGGTCAGTATGCCCGGATACGCATTTAATACGATGACACACAACTACGTGGGATTAATGGGAAACCTGGAACGATTCGGAATAACAGACGAAAAAGAGATCGAAGCAATCCTGAGACTGTCGGATTACGGGAGAAAAGGAACCCCTGTATGGAAACTGATTTGCAGCACGAACTGGAGTAACATCGGAGCAAAAGGAAAATACATGATCGCAGCGTTGAACCGGGCAAAGAAAAGAAGCGGAACCTAAAAAAGAACTTTTCTGACAAACAGTACATTTTTATATTCTGGAAAATGCTGTTTGCTTGCAATCAATTAAAGAATGCAGCTGTTTTCCTCCGGAAACGAACACTGATTCTCAAGGGGTTGAAAAGCGATCACAAAAGCACTAATACGAAGTTAAAATCGTGACTTCAGGAAGTTAACTTCCCGAAGATACGATTTTAACTTCATAATGTTATGATATTAACTTCGTAAACGACAAGATGTTAACTTCGTAAACGGCATCATCCGGACATCAAAGCTATCAAAAAAGATTGTCAGACTATAGTATTTCAGGCAGTTGCCAGACTTGTATGTGACGAATCCCTTCTTTGGAGGGCAATGTGGTATCGTCCATAGAAACGACCCACTTTTCATAATTGTCTTGTATCATCTCCAGCGTATTGTACATTTGCTCCACTTGAAAATCATCATTGAGCAGAGGTGCACATTGCAAATACACAATGCGGTCTTTCTTCCTGCCAACAAAATCGACCAGTTTGCCTCCTCGAAGCACACCTACAAAAACGGTATATCCGGCACGCCGCAGTTCCAGATAAACCTGATTCTCAAAGCAGGATTTTCGAGAACCGGCAAAAAAAGGATAAAGATGGCGCATGAATGCCCAATCATTAATATAGTATTTGCAGCTACCCAGAAGAATCTCTTTGCTGCGGATCTGATAACGTTCCACGCGATGAATCAGAGAGGTGTCTTCCAGATAGCAGATATAATTGGCGACCGTATCATAACTCGTCTTCCGGTTCTGGGTAGCAAAGTGACTGACCAGCTGACCGATGGTAATCAACTCAGCGAGATGGGTGCACAAATAGACGAACACATCTTCGAGCAGGCGGGCATCCTTAATCCGATATCGACGGATGATATCACGAAACAGAATCGTATCGCGGAGAGCGGAAATGGCTTTCCATCCGGCCTCCGCATCCGAAAGATTGAAAAGAATGGGTAGTGCCCCCTTACCCATATAGTCCGCGTAATTTTTGCCGGTAGCCTCTACCCTCTCCAATATCCTATGCTCGGAAAAACTGAAGGGAAATATCTCAAAACTGACGTAATGTCTGGCCAAAAGCTTCTCGGCTTCACCCCAAAGCATATCCTGGTTGGAACCACTGATAAACAGCTCGCAAGTATCTACAAAATCCTGTGAATGGGAATGGACAAAATGTTCCCAGCCCTCCACTTTTTGTATTTCCTCAATAAAAATATAGACTTTACCTACCGGATGGATTTTCTCACGATAGATAAAAAGCAAGTCGTCCAGATCACGATAGCCGGAAAGTACGCCCGAATCTGTGAACTTCTTACTTATATATAGAATGTTCCGTGATGAAACACCATCGGCAATCAACTGGTAGATGATCTGCCGCAACAGGCATCCTTTACCTACCCCTCTCTGTCCGGTCAGGACCTTTACAAGGCGGTTACCTACATACCCGAATATACGGTTTGTGTAACTTTTACGGGCAAATTCCACTTTCGGAAGTTTTCCATTCCAGTAGTTGGACAACGCCAATTCATCAAATATATCATTCATATATGAATTTATTTAAAATAAAATCCATTATATAAAATAGAATAGATATTTTAATATTAAAAATCACAATATTCATTTCTATTTTAATAAATTACAGCAAAGATAAGTTTTTTCCGTTGAAAAAAGAAAATAATTCAGCAGATAGATTGCCCGTTCTTATGAAAATACCGAATATTGCATCGTCAAAAAGATTATAAACTCAAAACAATAGACATGAAAAAAGCTCTTATTTCAGGTATTACCGGACAGGATGGTTCATTCCTCGCCGAGTTTCTTCTTCAGAAAGGTTACGAAGTACACGGCATCCTGCGCCGTTCATCTTCTTTCAATACAGGCCGGATCGAACACTTGTACTTTGATGAATGGGTGCGCGATATGAAACAGAAACGTACAGTCAACCTGCACTACGGAGATATGACCGACTCAAGTTCACTGATCCGCATCATCCAGCAAGTACAACCCGACGAGATATACAACCTGGCGGCACAAAGCCACGTAAAAGTATCGTTCGATGTACCGGAATATACCGCCGAGGCGGATGCACTCGGTACATTGCGTATGCTTGAAGCTGTCCGCATCCTGGGACTGGAAAAGCAGACACGCATCTACCAGGCTTCCACTTCCGAACTCTACGGAAAAGTACAGGAAGTGCCGCAAAGCGAAACGACTCCGTTCTACCCGCGTTCTCCGTATGGAGTAGCCAAGCAATACGGTTTCTGGATCACTAAGAACTATCGTGAAAGTTACGGAATGTTTGCCGTAAACGGTATCTTATTCAATCACGAGAGTGAACGCCGCGGCGAGACTTTCGTAACCCGTAAGATCACGCTGGCAGCAGCACGCATCGCACAAGGCGAACAGGATAAATTATATTTGGGTAACCTGGATGCCAAGCGTGACTGGGGCTATGCCAAAGATTACGTAGAATGTATGTGGCTGATCCTGCAACATGACGTACCCGAAGATTTCGTAATCGCTACCGGTGAAATGCATACCGTCCGCGAATTCTGTACACTGGCATTTGCCGAAATAGGCATCAACCTGCGTTGGGAAGGCGAAGGCGTAAATGAAAAAGGAATTGACGCAGCCACCGGTAAAGTACTGGTAGAGGTCGACCCGAGATATTTCCGCCCTGCCGAAGTGGAACAATTGCTCGGTAACCCGACCAAAGCCAGAACCGTATTGGGATGGAATCCATGCAAAACACCATTCCCGGAACTGGTAAAAATCATGGTACGCCATGATATGGCCAAAGTGAAAAGAATGATTGCGACTAAACATGATTGACAGAATGGATAAAAACGCAAAAATTTATGTAGCCGGACACCACGGACTGGTGGGTTCGGCTATATGGAAAAACCTGCAGGAAAAGGGATATACGAATCTGGTGGGACGCACACATAAGGAACTGGACTTATTGGACGGTGCGGCCGTAAAGCAGTTTTTTGATGAGGAAATGCCGGAGTACGTATTTCTGGCTGCCGCTTTTGTAGGAGGGATCATGGCCAATAGTATTTACCGTGCAGATTTTATCTACAAGAACTTACAGATACAGCAGAACGTGATCGGAGAAAGTTTCCGCCATCAAGTGAAAAAGCTGCTTTTTCTGGGAAGTACCTGCATCTATCCACGAGATGCCGAACAGCCGATGAAAGAGGACGTGTTGCTCACTTCTCCGCTGGAATATACCAACGAACCTTATGCCATAGCCAAAATAGCCGGACTGAAAATGTGCGAAAGCTTCAACCTGCAATATGGAACGAATTACATCGCCGTGATGCCGACCAACCTGTATGGCCCGAACGATAACTTTGACTTGGAACGCAGTCATGTGCTGCCTGCCATGATCCGTAAAATTCACTTGGCACATTGCCTGAAAAAAGGAGATTGGGAAGCTGTGCGTAAAGACATGAACCTGCGTCCGGTGGAAGGCATCAGTGGTGTCAACTCTAACGAAGAGATTCTGCAAATCCTCCGGAAATATGGTATTACTGAAAAAGAAGTGACACTCTGGGGAACCGGGACACCGCTACGCGAGTTCCTTTGGAGTGAAGAAATGGCCGATGCCAGCGTATTCGTAATGGAACATGTGGACTTCAAGGATACCTACAAAGCCGGAACAAAAGATATCCGCAACTGCCACATCAACATAGGTACCGGAAAAGAAATAACGATCCGCGAACTGGCAGAACTGATTGTAAGCACAGTCGGCTATCAGGGAAAGCTGACTTTCGACAGCAGTAAGCCGGACGGAACCATGCGAAAACTTACCGACCCGTCGAAATTGCACAACCTCGGATGGCATCATAAGATCGATATTGAAGAGGGGGTACAAAGAATGTACGAGTGGTATCTGGGATAATTATTCACCACAGAGGGCACAGAGGACACAGAGTTTTAAAATAGAAAAAAATAAAACTTTATGTCCTTCGTGTTATCCCGTGATGAATACAATGAAAGCTGCAAAAGAAAAATTTAAATAGCTTCTAAGTTTTCAAATCTCAATTAAATGGCTATATTTGCACAATTTATCATCAAATGTGCAAAAAACAATGGAACAAAGTTTTATAGCTTACATTGAAAACAGTATCAAAAACAATTGGGATCTGGATGCCCTGACAGATTATAAGGGTGCCACCCTACAGTATAAAGACGTAGCCCGCAAAATAGAAAAGCTCCACATCATCTTTGAAGAAAGCGGAATCCGTAAAGGAGACAAGATAGCCGTTTGCGGAAGAAATAGTTCCCATTGGGGAGTTACTTTCCTCGCGACTCTCACTTATGGAGCGGTTATCGTCCCCATCTTACACGAATTCAAAGCAGATAATGTACACAATATCGTCAATCACTCGGAAGCCAAACTCCTGTTTGTAGGAGACGTGGTCTGGGAAAACCTCAATGAGTCTGCCATGCCGTTGCTCGAAGGTATCCTGATGATGAACGATTTTACATTGCTGGTATCACGTAGCGAACGACTGACTCACGCACGTGAACACCTCAACGAAATGTTCGGGAAGAAATTCCCCAAAAATTTCCGTAAGGAACATATCAAATATCATAAGGATCAGCCTGAAGAACTGGCTGTTATCAACTATACCTCGGGAACCACCAGCTATTCAAAAGGTGTAATGCTCCCCTATCGCAGCTTATGGTCGAATACGACTTTCGCTTTCGAGGTACTTCCACTGAAAGCAGGTGATAAGATCGTATCCATGCTGCCGATGGCACACATGTACGGACTGGCCTTTGAGTTCCTGTATGAATTTGCGGTAGGGTGTCAGATCTACTTCCTCACCCGCATGCCAAGCCCAAAGATTATCTTCCAGGCGTTTGCCGAGGTAAAACCCAACCTGATTGTGGCTGTTCCGCTGATTATCGAAAAAATCATCAAGAAGAGCGTACTTCCGAAGTTGGAGACTCCTACCATGAAGTTGCTGCTTAAAGTGCCGATTATCAATGATAAGATTAAAGCAACGGTACGCGAAGAGATGATAAAAGGCTTTGGCGGCAACTTTGAAGCTGTCATTGTAGGTGGAGCCGCCTTCAACCAGGAGGTAGAACAATTCCTAAGAATGATTGACTTCCCTTATACAGTGGGCTATGGTATGACCGAGTGCGGTCCTATTATTTGTTACGAAGACTGGAAACGCTTCAAACCGGGTTCATGTGGAAAAGCTGCACTCAACATGGAGGTGAAAGTCCTTTCGCCCGACCCGGAGAATGTGGTAGGCGAAATTGTTTGCAAAGGTCCGAACGTAATGTTGGGTTACTACAAAAATGAAGAGGCTACCGCCCAGGTGATCGACAAAGACGGCTGGCTGCATACCGGTGACCTCGCTTTGGAAGATGCCGAAGGAAACATCACAATCAAGGGACGTAGCAAAAACATGTTGCTCAGTGCCAGCGGACAAAATATCTATCCGGAGGAAATAGAAGATAAACTGAACAACCTGCCATACGTGGCCGAAAGTATTATCGTACAACAAAACGACAAACTGGTAGGATTGGTTTATCCGGATTTTGACGAAGCCTTCGCGCATGGCTTGAAGAATGAAGATATGGAACGGGTAATGGAGGAAAACCGGATTACCCTGAATGAAATGCTCCCGGCTTATAGCCAGATTTCGAAAATGAAAATCTATCCGGAAGAGTTTGAAAAGACTCCGAAAAAGAGTATCAAACGCTTCTTGTATCAGGAAGCCAAAGGTTAAAAATAATTTCTATTTTCATTAAAAAGACATCGATTACGCAGATTTGCATAGATTTTAATAGGATAATCCGTGCAAATCTGCGTAATTTGCGTTTTAAAAACTTAGCTTATGAAGAAAATCATTCTTGTCGCAGCTCTTCTTTCGGCTGCAGTCTGTCTGCCTGCACAGAATAAAGGCGGAAATAAAAGTGGTGGAATTAATCTTTCTTTATGGAAAAAAGCATGTACGCAACCACTTGACAGTACACAGACTACTTATGTCAACCTGGGACTTTTCTCGGCTATGCATAAGTTACATGGTGTAGGTATCAATGCTTTCGGCAGTATGGTGCAAAACGATATGAACGGTGTTCAAATCTCCGGGCTCGCCAATCTTGCCGGAGGAAGTATGCGTGGCGTACAAATTGGAGGTATCAGTAACGTAAATGGTAACGACCTGGCAGGATTGTCCGTCTCGGGACTCGTAAATATTACGGGAAATAAAGCGAAAGGCGTATTGATTACCGGCTTAAGCAATATCGCCGGAGACAATACACGCGGATTAATGATCAGTGGTATCATGAACATCACAGGTGATAAAGCCGCAGGTGTACAACTGGCAGGCCTTGCCAACGTAACCGGTGAGGAATATGACGGACTTATGATGTCGGGACTGCTGAATGTAGTGGGAGAAAAAATGAATGGATTGCAACTCTCCGCACTCGCCAACGTGACCGGCGGCCAAATGAACGGAGCACAATTGGGGTTGTTCAATTTTGCGTCGAAAGCGAAAGGATTGCAAATCGGACTTTTCAATTATTATAAAGATGACATGAAAGGGCTCCAATTGGGACTGGTCAATGCAAATCCGCAAACCAAAGTACAATTAATGGTATTTGGAGGCAACAGAACCAAAATCAATGTAGGTGCCCGCTTTAAGAACAAACTCTTCTACACTATACTCGGTGGAGGTACACATTATCTCGACTTCAATGACAAATTTTCTGCAGCTTTATTCTACCGGGCAGGTCTCGAACTTCCTCTCTACAAAAATCTGTTTGTAAGTGGCGATTTAGGCTTTCAGCACATCGAAACTTTCCGGAATAAAAAAGTAGAAGGTATTCCGGCGCGTCTCTATGCCTTACAGGCACGCCTCAATCTGGAATATCGGTTTACGGATAAATTCGGTTTATTCGTAACCGGCGGTTATGGTGGCAGCCGTTACTATAATAAAGCCAAGACTTATGACAAGGGACTGATCGCTGAAGCGGGAGTGGTTCTGTTCTAATTGATTTACCACAGAGTCTCACAGAGTTTATATTTAAATTATTCCTCTGTGGGACTCTGTGGTGAACCTGATCAGACCTTCTCCTTGATCAACCCGATCCGATAAGCTACCAATAACTTCTTTAAATCTTGAATTTGCGTTACCAGCTCTTTCCCCTTATCGGTATCTTTCACCATCATCCGCTGTGAATTGAATTCAATAACAAAAGTAGTCGACTTAATGTCCTGCCCCTCCTCTATTGCCTTCTGAGTAGACTGGAAAGGTTCATGCTGGACCAACTGCAGCCCATGCGAATGATACACCAGCGTATATCCGGCAATACCGGTCTCCGGTTGATAGGCTTTTGAAAAGCCGCCATCGATCACCAATAATTTTCCACCTGCTTTCATGGGTTGTTCCCCTTTTATGGTTTTTACCGGCACATGCCCGTTGATAATATGAGTATGTTGTCCCGTCACTCCGAATTCTTCAAGAATACGGTCACAGATTTCTTCTTTATTACGCAACGCATAATAATATCCTTTCGTCTCTTTATGCAAACTTTTGTCCGCAATGAAATAACGTTCAAAAGTAGCCATCTTATCTTTATCGAACGAGGGAGCATCCGGACCACACCACAGATACCAGATATAATCCATCGCAAAGCGTTTCTCCTCTTCGTCATCTTCATCAAAATAAGCCGTACGGATTAGCTGATCGATCTTATCCAGCAAATTCTTTCCCCAGTATTCTTTTCCGCAGATATTCACATGTTTGAAACTTCCATCTTCGTTGAGAGGCACAGAGGCATGATAAAGCAGATTGGAATTGCACACCAGATACATACCTCCATAGGTAAAGAGACAACGCATATGCTTCTTCAACTTCTCACTATTCATAAACGAATAGTGTATCTTTTCGATCAACTCCTGTTCTTCATCACTCAGGCGATAAGGGTCTGCCGGATCGACCGTGGGGAAGTTTGTGTCACGCAACGAATATTCTTTGCCCTCATAAACAAATACCCCTCGTTCAAAATCGATTTTCTCAAGTAGTTTGCGTCCTTCCATACCAAACTCCGGACGACGATTGATGATGCCTGCCTCCAGCTTAAACTGAATGATAGTGATGGCTTTATGCATCTGGGTAATCAACCTCAAGGTCTTTTCATTATAAGTAGAATCGGCAAAATTGGTCTTAGGCGCAAAAATAGTGCAGGGATCATCTGCGTAAGTATCCATCGCAAAAGTAGCAAGCGGCAAAAGATTAATGCCATAACCGTCTTCCAATGTCCCGAGATTACCATATCGCATGGAAAGGCGAATGACATTGGCCATGCACGCTTCATTTCCCGATGCCGCTCCCATCCAGAGAATATCGTGATTCCCCCATTGGATATCGAAATTGTGATAATCGCACAAAGTATCCATAATGATATGGGCACCCGGACCACGGTCGTAGATATCGCCAACGATATGGAGTGAATCGATCGTAAGACGCTGTATCAGATTGCACATGGCTATGATAAAATCGTCGGCACGACGGGTTGAAATGATAGTACTGATAATCACATTGATATAAGCATGCTTATTGGGCTCGATAGTTGACTCGTGAAGTAATTCCTGAATGATATAGGAGAACTCGGCCGGCAATGATTTGCGAACCTTCGAACGGGTATATTTGGAAGATACATTCTGGCACACCTTCACCAGCTGATTGAGCGTGATCAGATACCAATCGTCAATATCTGTTTCGGTAGCTTTTATCAACTGCAGTTTCTCTTCCGGATAATAAATAAGGGTACAAAGCTCTTTCTTCTCAATTTCACGGAGAGTGTGGCCGAAGATCTCGTTTACTTTCCGCTTTACGGCTCCCGAAGCGTTCTTCAGCACATGCTGGAAAGCTTCATATTCGCCATGTATATCAGTCAGAAAGTGTTCGGTTCCTTTAGGGAGATTCAAAATAGCTTCAAGATTGATAATTTCGGTACTGGCGGCGGCAATGGTCGGGAAGCTGCGTGAAAGCAGTTGCAGATAACGCAGATCGGCAACGATACTTTCGGGGGTTATATTACTTTGAGCAGTCATATGATTTACGATTTAACGATTTACAATTTTAAAATTCACCCTAAAATGATTACAGAAGAAACATGAGCAACACCTGGGCTATAATGACGCGGAGGAACATACTCAACGGATAAACCGTAGCATAAGCTACCGACGGATTATCCCCGGGAATGGTATCATTGGCATAGTTCAGCGCCATCGGATTGGCCATACTGCCACATAACATGCCGGAAACGCTACCAAAGTCGATCTTCATAATCTTAAAAGCAAAGAAACCCACAAGCACAGTAGGCACAACGGTCAGACCGAAGCCAAGGCCGATCCACAAAAGACCTTCGGGACGAAAAACCGTATCGAAGAAATGGGCACCTGCATCCAATCCCAGGCAGGCAAGGTAAAGTGACAATCCCAAAGCACGCAGCATCAGATTGGCACTACGGGTGGTATAAGTAATCATATGCAAACGGGGACCGAAAGTTCCGATCAGGATACCCACAATGATAGGTCCGCCCGCCAATCCGAGGCGAATGGGTGTACTAATACCGGGAATTGAAAACGGCACGGCACCCAGAGCCAATCCCAGGATAATGCCTACAAACACAGCCACAAGATTGGGTTCTTTCAAGCTTTTAACAGCATTTCCAAGTACCTTTTCCACATTCTGAATGGCAGCTGCTTCACCGACTACTGTCAGGCGGTCACCCAACTGCAATGTCAGTTCGGGAGTAGCCAACAACTGCACACCCGAACGGTATACACGGCTGATATTGATTCCGTAATGATTACGAAGACGAAGAGCTCCCAACTTCTTCCCGTTCAACTCTGGACGGGTAACGACAATGCGTTGTGAAATCAACTGGCTGTCGATGGCATTCCAGTCGATATCTTCTTTATTCCAATCCGTATTCTCTTGCTCGCCAAACAACACGGTAAGCGCTAACGCATCTTTTTCGGAAGTAACAACCAACAGGCGGTCACCCTCTTTTATGATCTTTTCGGATGTGGGAATACTGACATTACCGTCTCTCCACAAGCGGGAGATAACAAATTTGGGATAGCTCATGTGAGCGATATCTTTAATGCTTTTATCAAAAATAGCGGGGTTGTGTACCTGGAAAGCGGCAATATAGGTTTTGTTGGCATCATCTTTCTCCTTCACTTCAAGGTCTTCACGACGCACTAACAGTTTACGGATCAACAGAACAGCCAGAATGACTCCGATCACTCCAAGAGGATAGGCCACTGCACATCCCAGAGCAGGTGTACTGCTTTCAAGCCCCATCTGTTTCAGTGTCTGCTGGGCTGCACCCAAAGCCGGGGTATTGGTCGTGGCACCGCACAGGATACCAACCATATTGGGCAATGAAACTTCTGTGGTATAACTGCAAACAACCGTAAGAAGAGTGCCCAGAATCACCACGGCAATAGCAAGCATATTGAGGGTAACTCCTCCCTTACGGAATGAACTAAAGAATCCTGGACCAACCTGTAACCCTAAGGCATACACAAAAATAATAAGTCCGAAACTCTCGGCGTAGTTCAGCATCTGCGGATCTATGGACAATCCGAAATGTCCGGCCAGAATTCCGGCAAAAAAGACAAAAGTAACGCCAAGTGAAATGCCACAAACATGAATTTTGCCCAATCCAAGCCCAATGGCGGAAATCAGGGAAAGAACGACAACTGCCTGCAAAGCAGAATGTTCGATAAAGAGACTATATAACCACTCCATGTGAAAATTTACCAATGTATCCATAAGCCAATGTATCCGTGAAACGCATAAGGATACATTAGCGTCCGCAAAGATAGCAACTATTTATGACCTCACAAAGCTTTTATTCACCCACTTCATCCCATACCAGCGACGGACAAAAATAATTCCTCGAATGTTCTCGTCGAGAGCAAAAGCAACCCACATACCGCAAATGCCCCAGGCCCAGTAAATTCCAAATAAATAACCGACACCGACAGCAACACTCCACATCACAATCAACCCGACATAAAAAGGATAATTCACATCACCCGCTGCACGCAGGGCATTCGTCGCAAAAATATTAATGGGACGGCCTATTTCAAGTACCACATCAATCAGCAATACAATCACTCCCATACGGATAATTTCGGGATTGGAAGTCAGCCAACTCAATAGAGTGTGGCCTGAAGCCGCAATAATACATGAAAGAATCAAAGTAATCATTACCGACTTCTTCATCACATATTTCCCAAGCAGAAATGCTGCATGGGGTTTCTTCTCCCCTATCAGATGTCCGATACAGATAGCACCTCCCTGTGCCATGGATATACTGAATAAATAGACAAACATAATGATATTGACACAATAGGTGCGGGTAGCCAACGCTTCAACTCCAAGCATGTTAATGAAAAAAGTAATGACTACCTGCGATGAACTGTATGAAAGTTGCTCACCTGCAGAGGGCAGACCAACCCGCATCAAATTTTTCAGCTCTACAAAAGGGAAAGGCCGGAAATAAGCCAAAGGGAAACGATGGATATGTTTGCGGAACAGAATAATAAACAGAATAACCATAGACACTCCCCTGCTGAAAGCAGTAGAGATTGCAGCCCCTTCTACCCCGAGTTCGGGAAAACCGAACTTACCAAAAATCAGCGAATAGTTACCGATGATATTAAGAATATTGATTACCACTGTTACCAACATCGGATATATAGCCTTATTGGCACTGCGTAAAGAAGCTGAAAGTGTAAGAGAAATGGCCTGAAAAAAGGCGAAAGCACCCACGATACGCATATAATCCATACCGTCAGCCATCAGTTCGGGTCCCAACCCCATCCATTGCAGAATGGTGCGGGCCATCGTAAACAGAAGCACACTGATAATCCCTCCAACCAATAAATTAACAAGTAACGACACACCTACCACCTGTACCACTTTCTTTTCGAGCCTCGCACCAAGATACTGCGAACAGAGCACGGACGTACCCAAATTGATCACTTCAAACACCAGGAAAGTCAGCATGATAATCTGATTGACAACTCCGACCGCAGCTACACTGTTATCAGAATGGCGGCTTAGCATAATGGTGTCGACCGCTCCCAGCATCATTATCAGTAATGTTTCAATAAAAATCGGAGCGGCCAGTTTTGCCAAGCGCCTCTTTATGCTCTCCTGTTGAATTCTGTGTGTCATTTTACCTTAATCCTTTTCGG
Source organism: Bacteroides sp. 11BF (assembly GCF_019633765.1). NCBI lineage: Bacteria > Pseudomonadati > Bacteroidota > Bacteroidia > Bacteroidales > Bacteroidaceae > Bacteroides > Bacteroides sp. 11BF. The sequence goes on along the minus strand of NZ_JAFKPJ010000007.1, from coordinate 83,624 downwards.
GCTGCAAAGATATTTAAAAACACTGAAAAAGCGGATTGACATATATCAAGAATATATCAATCCGCCTACAATTATTTCAATAAAGGTTCGGGTTATCTCACTCCTGTAAAGTCAACATAATTATCATGTCCGTCCAAGTATCCGCTCAGTACATTCCCCCTGATCCAGACATCATCCAGATAGGAAACATCACCGGGACCATAGACCATCCGGAGAGAATATTGAGAACGGTCTTCCCAATTCCAGGTAAAAGAGTACACCGATTCGGAATAACGTCCATTGGGATATTCCACACGAATATAATCTTCACCATGACGGTCCAGATAAAAATTCAACTCCTGATAACAATAGTTTCCGTCAGCATCATAAAACGTATCTGCCCAGGTACGACTGCAAAGATCGAGGGACTTGTTATAATAGGAACCGCCAATGTTATCATCGTCATAAAAGTCATCTATCTCTATCTCACATGAAGTAAGATTTACCATTGCCACTGCCAGCAGAAACAATTTTAAATATTTGAAAGCTAAAGTTTTCATATCGTATAGTTTTTTAGTTATATCAGTTTGATGTGAACAAAAGTAGAGAAACAAATGATCTCAGGAAAAAGAAAAAACCTACATCTTCGGAGGGAATCGCCTAATTAAAAGAGGGAAACAGGAGTAAGAAGACCGAAAGCTCTAAAAAGGACACATCAAACGTTAACAGAAAACGACAATTCGCTAAATAACGTTACAAAATGGAGATTTATATCCGAATAATTTGCAGATATAATCCAAATCCGTACATTTGCAATGTGTTTTTCATAGTATTAGATTTAAGGTTAACAAAGATTGGTTGCTCGTGAGAGTAGCCTTTTTTTATATCCGATAATCTGCACTCCCACCCTTTATATATAATTCCGGTTACATGCATTGAGAACTATGACTCATAAATCTGATTATTATACCTAATAAAAGGTATTGAACGCAAACCTGAAACTCGCTAATTTTGCAACCATTCATACTAAACATACGAAATGGACGTGCGTAAAACCTGTATCTTATTGCTTTTAATTTCCGGAATGGCTATTGAGCTATATGCCCAACAGTCCCAAAGAGTCAGCGGACAAATATGGAGCATGGCAGCAGACGCAAAAGAAAAAGAGTCCTTACCTTACGCCAGCGTTCTCGTCATCAACGAAAAAGATTCTACGCTTGTTAAAGGCACGACAAGCAACGCAAATGGGAAGTTTAGCCTCCGGTATCCTGCGTACAAAGATAAACGCTATTTATTGAAAGTTTCTTATACAGGAATGCAACCAGTATTCCATAAGTTAACAGAAAATGTTCCTGACATTCATCTGGAAAACATTGTACTGAAAGAGGGTATCGAACTGGATGAAGTAACAGTTACCGCACAAGTACGTGAAATAGAGCAGATAGGCGATACTACCATAATCAATGCGTCTGCTTATAAAACACCGGAAGGTAGTTATCTGGAAGATCTCGTAAAACGTATTCCCGGGTTGGAATACAACAGCAAAGATAAAACTCTGGTCTATAATGGTCTGCCCATTACTGAAATCAACGTTAACGGTGAAACCTTTTTTTCCGGAAATAACAGTCTGGCATTGGAAAATTTACCGGTAGAACTGATCAATAAAATAAAGGTATACGATAAAAAAAGTGATCTGGAAAAAATGACAGGAGTCAGTAGCGGAAAAGAAAATTATGTCTTAGACCTGCAAACCAAAAAAGAATTCAACAGCACTTTGCTGGCATCGGGTAAAGCCGGACTGGGCAACTATAATAAGAAGGACCTTGAATTATTAGGTAACTACTTTAAAAAAGGCGGTGAGAACCTTTCACTGATCGTCCGTTCGGGTAACCGTAACATGACAACCAGTTACAAGGACAATATACAGGATAACATAGCACTTAACTTTGTGAAAAGATTCGGCAAAAATTTGACCATTAATGGTAATACGACTTATAATCATAACAATAACGGTAATAAATCGGCCGGATACTATGAACAATACCTGAGTACGGGAAATAAATACCAATATTCTGCCGGTGAAAGTACAAACCGAAACCATACCATAAACTCTATGCTTGCCCTGCGTTGGCAAATAAACGAAAAGACCTTTGTGAGCTTCTCCGGCAATCTGAACTCAGGTAGAGGGAACAACACCAATAACAACCGGCAAGCCGCATTCGACGAAAATCCCAATCTCGAAACATCAGACCCTTTGGGCAATATCGGTAATATCCCCGATGATATGCGACTCAACGATATAACAATGAATTCATTATCTACAGACAAGCGCCTCCAATATACTTTCAATGCCAACATCACGCGCCAAATAAACCGAAAAGGAAGCAGCCTCAGCCTGATGGCACAATATAGTGACAGCAAAGGTAAAAATGAAAGTTTCACTATTTCGTCAACCACCTATTACCGATTGGAAAATAGCTTAGGGAATGACTCGGTTCTCTATCGGAATCAATATCAGCGAAGCCCTAACGGAAACCGGAATCAGAATATCGGACTGATATTCACTCACCCTTTTACAAAAAAGGTTCAAATGCAGCTCTCTTACAATTTGAACTATAGCAAACAGCAGAGCGACCGTAACACTTATAACCTATCCGGTCTGACGGATGAAACAACAGATCCTCCCGGCTATCTGCCTCCGCAGTATGAAACCGGATATACCGACAGCCTTAGTAACCGAAGCCACAGTCGCACACTCGGACACGAAGTCTCTTTCCATATAAACTACTCCACCCGGGTATGGAACATTGTTACCGGACTATCGATTCAGCCTGAGCAACGCAGTCTGGATCAGAAGACAGGGCTGAGACAAGCTGATACTACCATGTATTCAGTCGGATTCCGACCGACATTCACCATTCTGTGGAAAAAAGGGAAAAGTCTGATACGCTTGAACTATCGGGGAGATACCCGACAACCTTCCCTACCCGACTTGCTTTCACTGACCGACAATAGCGACCCGCTAAATATCACACGCGGCAATCCTGACCTGAAGCCCTCATATAGCCAATCTGTCCGTTTGGAAGCACAAAACATCCGAAAAGGTATATTCGCTACATTGAACTGGCAAAACGAGGTAAACAGCCAGACCCGTACCATTACCTATAACCGTCAAACGGGAGGGCGAGAGAGTTATCCGGTAAACATAAATGGTAACTGGAACATCCATGGAACACTACGTTACCAGAAACGCATCCGTAGTTTTAATATTTCGGCCGCCGGAGGAGGATCTTTTATCCAAAATGTCGGTCTCATCAATGAAGGGGAAAGTGAACAACCGGACCACAGTACTACCCATAACACCGGACTGAACGCAAATTTACGACTGGGATACTTCCCTAAATGGGGAAGTATCGACCTGAATGGGAACTGGCGCTTTCAACACTCTTCCAATTCATTACGGCAGACAAATACGTACACCCGTAACTATTCTCTGGGATTCAATGCCTATGCCGATTTACCCGGCAACATACAATTAAAAACCGACGCGACCTATACTTTTCGTAATGGTACAAATATCCGGCAGGGAGAAGACAACCAGATAGTATGGAATACAGGTATCACCTGGCGCTTCCTGAAAAAAAAGCAGGCCGAATTATCAGTCTATTGGGCAGACATGCTGAATCAAAAGAAAAACTACAGCCGAAGTACGACATCGAGTGGTTTTTCCGAACACCACACCCAACAAATAGGAAGTTATTTTATAATCTCGATGAAATACCGCTTTAACCGTCCTCTACACAAGCAGTAATAGCACGATTCTTTTTAACATAAATATCTTCTATAAAAAGTCATCTTATAAAATACAAACTACAACAACCAATAAAATATATTTATATTAAAAAGTTTACTATTAAACTTCAACAGCAGAATACCCATAAATGGGTATTGTACATATTTTAAACCGCATATAACTTTGTAACCGGATTAAAACAAATATTAATTATCAAAAAACCCATCATTAAACAATGAACAAAATTCAAACGTATATTAGCACGTTTATAGCAGTTTCCGGTATATGTTTCACTTCATGTACTAACGATAACAACATTGATTGGAATGGAGTGGAAGTGACAAATACTGAACTAAGAACTATCTTGCAACAAAAAGGATATACCTTTAATGCAGAAGGCAAACTGGTACAGGATGATAAAGTAAAAAGTACAACTTCGCTTGATCTATCGGGCACCCAAATTGCTAATCTATCGGGACTGGAAGTATTGCCTAACCTTGCTGAAATTAATCTATCGAACAATGAGTATGGCCCCGTTTTCGACTTCTCCGCATTGCCCAAAAACATTACTGCGATTGATTTATCAGGTAATAAAATATATGATTTTAAAGGTTTGGTAGATGTGAAAATGGTAAATGATGAAATGAGCACTACTGTCTTACATCCACTCACCAAATTTTATTTACCGGAAACGGCCAAATACAATATAGAGGATCTGGTTCCATTCCATGCCGCCAGTGCAGCCACCGACATGCAGATGCAAAATGCAAACGGAACCCTGCAAGCCTATACCACCTTGCGTGATATTCCCGATGAATACTTCCGCACTTATCTGAAATCGAAGTTTGCAAGCCTGTTTACAAAAGATGGAAACCAGATTGACATTAGTAAGCCAATGGCCCTGACCGAACAAGGCAGCGGCATTAACATAGATGCCTGGTATGCGGATAATGAAAATATACATTCAATTGAAGGATTAGAATATTTTATCAATAATCCTTTCTACAAACCATTCTATGTGCAAGTTGAGTGCATGAATCATTGTTCGGTTGCTCATCTTATGCCTCGTGACAACCTTAAAGCCCTTTTCATTCTGAATGCAGAGACCCCTGAGGGCATTGATCTTTCACAATCTGCCAAGTTGGCAAGTTTCGGTTCAAGCAACAACAAATATTTGACAGAACTGGATCTATCAAAAACACTTGTCACCAATCAGGAAGCAACCGACTTTGATAAAACAGTCTCTAATGTACTACATGTATTCGATTGTGAGAATTTAAAAGAAATCAAATTTCCGGAACAGAGCAAAGGGCTTGTCTCTCAATTAGAACTGGCCAGCCTGCCTTCATTGAAAAAAATGGATTTAAGCTTTCTCCGCGGTTTTCAGGCTGTCATATTATTGCAACTCGAGAATTGTACCATCACTTATCCCAATTTCCAGTATGTCTATAGTGCAGCGTACGAAACACTAAAGCCACTGGCTGACGCACAGAAAGCCACAATCCTTATTTCAGAAAATGAATTCAAGCAAGAGGCATGTAAAACATTCCTTAGTACTTATAAAAAAAATCTAAATGACTCCGGATACAGAGACTACAGTGATTATGGTGCTTTCCGTTGGACAAAGAAGATTTAACAGCTAACAAGCATATATATATGTGTTATTTTTTATTTTAATTTTAAAACCAATCTTATGTTGAAAAAAGTTTTTATCTGGGGAATAGCTTTATTCGGAATGACAGCTATTTCAAGTAATGTTTCTGCAAGTGCAGCAAGTGACGTATATTCAGTAGCAACTGTTGCCGAAAGTCTGGAAGGTAACTATCAGGGTAACCTGATCCGAGTTTACATGAATGGAGAAAAAAATCCGGTTTATGGAAAGGTTGCCAATGTAACCGATAATGGAGACGGAACAGTCAATATTCATATTGATTCATTCAAAATAGGTTCGATGCCGGGATCGATTACGGTCGACGCGATGGACATCACTGTCCCTGCATCCGGAGGAAACTTCAGCCAGACCTGTGAAAGTGCCGTAAAACTCAAGATCGGTATACTCCCCCTATCCTATGATGCTTTAGTGGAAGGAGAAATTACCGGAAACTACCTGAAGTTTACAGTTACCGTAAATACTCAATATTCAGGTTCACTATTCGAAGCAATTGTTACATTTGAAGGAACAAAGTGAATTTTAGTGGAGCATAAAGTTTTTTATAATATTCTCCACAAAATGAACTAATGTACCATAGGTTGTTTTCTTGTCACAACAACAAGAAAACAACCTTTCATTCATATAAAAAAACAATAACCGAATATTCATTATATAAACCATAAAAAACTATTTTTCAAGATGAAAACAATAAAATTATCCTATATCATTCTTTGCAGTATCTGTTTATTTTTGGCATCCTGTTCATCCGACGAAGAAATAACCAAAGGAGGAGCTTCGGAAGAGCTCGTAAAGAAAGCAAAAGATTTTCTGACCGGAGAAATCGTATTGAATACCCATGCCACCCTGAATGGCGTCAATAAAACATTGCTTGAAAAAGGATGCCCCACCAAATTTAAGTTTGACTGGAGTAATACAGATACAAATACTTTCAGTGTGTCTCTTCTTAATTTCACCGTAGGCAAAATGGGGATGATCATCAACTTTAAATGTGACGTACAAACCATGCAACTCAACACATGGGAAAAAGACGAATATCCGGGTGCAGGCTGGATCAAATTCTATGGTGAGGACGGCTCTACTTGGGGGGAAGAAAAAGACGGCACTCCGGCCAATGCTAAAGGAAGTAGTGTAAAAGGCTATTATAATACCGACACTCACCAGATTAATTTTATTGTGGACTACAACATGATGAACGTTCGCTCGGAGTGTTTCCTGCAAACAATAGACAAGACGCGCATCAACAACTATGAAAAGGAGTTCGCACAATTTGAAAAAGACTTGGAAGAGTATAAGAAGGAACATGGGTTATCATAAACTGTGAATCACACACCCTTTTAGAAAAATGAAAAAAAGAGAATTTGTAACGATCACATGTCTGCTTCTGTTTATATGTACCGCCTCTATGGGCCAAACAAAAGTGCAACTCACAATACTGGAAGCAAAGACCGAGCAACCGATAATAGCGGCAAATATAGCATTTGCAGAAAATGATAATCCGGAAAAGACGTTGTATGCCATCACTGACCTAAATGGCAATGCCATCTTGAAGCTCCCTCGTCCCGGTACATACCATTATCACATCACTTCCGTAGGCTACATACCCCTGAAAGGAAAAATAACACAAGCAACCCGAAACCTGACCCTTCACATGACGGAAGATGTAATGGGACTGAACGAAGTAGTGATAACGGGTTCACGCACGGCACGTCCCATCAAACTTTCTCCGGTGACCACGCAGGTGTTGGGAGGAAAAGCACTGGTAGACGCCGGATATGGAAACTTGCAGCAGGCTCTGCAACAGGAAACACCGGGATTGAACATACAGAAAGTAGGCTTTGGCAATGAAATAAGCATGCAGGGACTGGATGCACGCCATGTGTTATTCCTGATGGATGGAGAACGACTGACCGGAGACATGGCCGGAAACCTGGATTACGAACGTTTCAATCTGCATGCCATAGACCGCATCGAAATTGTGAAAGGTGCCAGTAGTACTCTGTATGGTTCGCGTGCGGCAGGAGCCGTTATCAATCTGATAACTAAAAAGACGAACAAACCTCTTAGTATCGATGCCGGAGTGCGTTACGGGCAAATGAACGAACGTAATTATAAAAATCCATCAAAGAGTGACTTCCTCTACATGTTCGAAAAGAATGCTGACCGCCCAAATCTGCAAAGTTGGGTCTCCGCAGGTTTTAAGCAGGGAGCATTTACCTCGCAAACAGATGTATGGTACAGCGAAAGTGATGCTTTCTATCTTTATCAGGCGGAAAATGACAAGAAGATATATACACAGGAAGCCAATCCCTTCCTACCTCACGATATCATTGTAACCAGTGCTACAGCGCGTCCGCCTATGGGAATCGAAGGAACCGAGCATATTTCAGCTTCACAAAAGGTTTATTACGATCCGAACAAAGATTTATCGGTTTTGCTCTATGGCAGCGCATTCTTCATGAATACATACGACCTGATACAAGATCTGACTTTTAGTCAGGCACGTGACTGGACGGGAGGAATCAAAGCCACTTACCATGTGAAGGACTGGTTTTCTGTAACCGGAAGTTTACATAGCGATTTTTATGACCGCTTTAAACGACACGAACGCCGGAATGAACGGCAGAAGGTATATGAAAGCCGAATCTTGCAACCACGACTGACCATCACCAGCAATTACTTTAAAGCCCACCATCTGATCTTTGGAGTGGAACATATTTCGGACGACCTGACAAGCGACCGTTTTGTGAATCGCAAAATGACTACACGGTCACTGAAAGAAACGGAATATTTTCTGCAGGACGAATGGGAAGTGTCTAAACAATGGATGATTTCCGCCGGGTTGCGTACTAACTTTTCCCATGCTTTCGGATTCATGGGAATGCCCAAAATCGCAGCCAAGTTTTCACCCAACGACCAATGGAGTTTCCGTGCCAACTATTCAATGGGTTACCGTTCACCCAGTATCAAAGAGCTTTTCTTCAACTGGGACCATCTGGGTATGTTTCAGATAAAAGGCAACGAATACCTGCAACCGGAGAAAAACAACTACATGTCAGTTGGAACCGAATACACCAACGACCGGCTATTCTTGTCCGGTACGGTTTACGGAAACTACTTTAAAGATAAAATAGAAGGAGTCTGGAGAATCTATGACATGCAATACAATTTTGAATACACTAATCTCAGCAAACAGCGCTTACTGGGCTTGGAGGCACTGGGACGTTGGCGCATGTTTGACTTCCTGACACTGAATGCCACCTACAGTTTTGTCAATGTGAGCAAACTTAAAGGTGTACAGGTTAACACCACCTCTCCTCACGCAGCTACAGCCAGTTTGGACTATAAGTACAATCGCAAAAACTATCGGTTGGGGGCCATTTTCAGCGCATCATTTATGGGTAACAAGAAATTCGATGTGCAGGATCGTGTATGGATTGAGGAGGAGAATACCAGCAAGGATGCCTACTTCCGTTGCGATCTTCCGGCATATGTGCTGTGTAATCTGTCCGTTTCACAAACCTTCTACAACAAAGTAAAAGTGACACTGGGCGTAGACAACCTTTTAAACTATAAGCCCAAAACATTGGGTTCGGGAGTGACCATGTTCAATGTACCCGCCACCCCCGGTGCCCGCGGACACGTACAGATTGAGTTTATGATAGACGACGTAATAAATGCATTAAAGAAAAAGAAATGAGAGAAATGAATGTTTTTAAAGCTTTATGCTTGTCATTCTGCTGCATTATAATAACTTCGTGTGTAAAATATGATGCCGAACCGTTTACCGGTAAGACACTGCCCCGCACATGCGGTTATTCCACCGGTGTTACGAACGATTGGATTTATTTCAACTTACGTACCGGAGAGCGGTTTAATACCCTTTCACCTAATCAGGATATTACTGAAGGAGAACAGAAAGAGCGCACAGATTGGGATCTCGCATTCTGTGGATATCGCCTGCGCACCAACAGTGGTACCAGTGGCATCGGTCAGGGTGCTGCCGCTGATCTGGGATATGGAAGCTATGACAAATGGAAAACTGTTTCGCAACTACCCGCTGATTTGAAATGGACGGTAGACAATGATACTGAAGTATACGTCACAATGTCGCAAAACGACTGGAACAAATATCTGATAGAGCATGGGCTGAATTTTAATGAGAATCCGTGGTTCGACCCCAATACCGGTCCGGCTAAAACATTGACCAGCGCCAATCCGATATTGGCTGAAGCCATGAGTTTCGCCGGCCCCCCTCCGGTTTACACGCCCTCTTATCACACCTATGTGGTACGTACCGCCGATGGTAAACGATATTTCAAGATACAAATCATCAGTTGGTATAATGCCGATTCGGAAATAGGCGACAGTGGCGGACAAATCAGTTACTATTGTGATGAATTAAATTAAGTATAACCCAAAATGAGACAAACAACAATGAAAAATCAAACCAGATATTGGTGGAAAACAATTGCTTCTTTTCTTTTAGTTCTATTTACCATGCCTTTGGGACATGCCCTAATGATTATGATGGAGCATCTGATCATTCCTACTGCACTCCATTATACGGCATTTGCCATGGGAGGAGTAGGATTGCTTATGGTTATCATCGGTGTCTTTGCACGAAACGACACGAAACAAACGCTTTGGGGACTGTTCGGTGGCCTGCTTTTTTGGACAGGCTGGGTAGAGTTTTTATTTATGTACTATGCCAACCGATACGGAGTACAGCCCGAAATGCTAAATGGAGAAGTAGTAACACGACCGGAATATCTGATTATGCCGACCTCATTCGGATTCTGGGCTATGTTCATGGTGCTCTATCTATTTAGTGTAAAGACAGGCTGTAACTTTATCAATTGGTGTCAGACGGCATTGTTCCGAAGTAAGAAAAGTGAAATCGTGGCACGCCCCATGACCCGTCATACATCTATCGTTACCTTCATGGAACTTAACATGATGTTATGGAGTTGCTACCTATTACTAATGTTCTGTTACGACAGTAACTTCCTTGGGGACCATCATCCGGTGACAATGTTGATAGGTATGGGTTGCCTGGTCGGTTCAGTGTTCATGTTTCGCCGGCAGTTACGACTTGCCTCTTGGGGAGCAAACATCCGCATGGCAATAGCCACGGTAATCGTATTCTGGACACCGGTGGAAATATTGGGACGAATGGATTTCTTCAGCGAAATATGGGTTGATCCGTTAGGGCATCCAACAGAGATGATCACGATTCTGGCTGTTTTTGTCATATTGACTATCTATTTATGGTATATAGCCTCTAAGAAAAAACAAAAAGCGGCACCTCAATCCTCTCGGTAATCAACGCATCGCCAATTTATTCATAATCTTCGGGAACTGAACAGCGAAGATGGCTGTGCAACAAATAGCTGCCGTAGCATCCGATATGCCTTCGGCAGCATAAACTCCTACCACGCCCATCAGATGCGGAAGTATCAGAGCCAACGGAACCAACAAAATCACCTTACGGAGCAATGCTATGAAAATGGAAACTTTTGCCTGTCCCAGTGCGACAAACATATTCTGGCATGCCCGCTGCAATCCGAAAATCGTCATTCCTGCCAGAAATACGGGCATCACCCGCACTACGGTTTCTATCAGTTTTTCATCGGACGTAAAGGCTGAAGCAATGACAGACGGAAACAGGATCATCAGCAGAATCAAAATAAAATTGAACAAGAACATAAAGGTCATCACTATCTTAAAGCATTCTTTAACCCTCTCCCGGTTCCCATGCCCGTAATTATAGCTCACAATAGGTACAAATCCCAATGCAAATCCGGAAAGCGGAACGCTGACAAAAAGCATGGCACTCTGCATGATCGTCAATGCGCTCACGTAGATATCACCAAATGTTTTCAGAGACCCGTTCAAGACAAAGCCAACCAGACTTTCGGTACTCGCCATAATAAACGGTGAAGCGCCCAATGCCAGTATAGCACCCACTACTTTCCTATCCAATTTCATATATCGGGATTCAAGTCGCAAAGAAGCACGGCCGGATGTCAGGAAAACCAATACCCAAGCAGCACTGCAAGCTTGCGAAATAATAGTAGCAAGCGCCGCCCCTTTCACTCCCCATCCAAAAACAAAAATAAACAGAGGATCGAGTAGGATATTGAGTAGCGCTCCGATAACGATCGACAACATAGCGATACCGGGACGGCCCTGAGTATTAATAAAGGTATTCAACCCTACAGAAACCTCTACAAACAGAGTACCGATCAAGTAGATCGAAAGATAATCCGTAGCATATCCGAGAGTCTGATTGGACGCACCTGTAAACAAAAGTATCGGCTCCATAAAAAGATAAGATAAGGCAGATGTCAGGAGCGTAAAAAGTAATAATAGCACAAAACCGTTCCCCAATATTTTTCCTGCATGTGAGCGATTGCCCTGCCCTAAAGCTATGGCTGCAAGGGGTGCACCTCCCCCCGCCACAATAGCAGAGAAGGCGGAAATCAAAATAATCAGAGAACCTGCCACACCGATACCAGCAAGCGCCTGTGTACCAATTCCGGGAATGTGTCCGATATAGACTCGGTCTACAATATTGTAGAGTAGATTTACAATTTGTGCAATTACTGCAGGAAGTGCCATCCTGAATACAAGCGGCAACATACGGTCAGTACCAAGCCTCTCTTCATATTTATCATTCATAACCCAAAAGCAATAAAAAAGCCCTTTACGTTATCGTAAAAGGCTGATTATTAATTTGTAGTGGGTACGAGAATCGAACTCGTATTACATGCGTGAGAGGCATGTGTCCTAACCGTTAGACGAACCCACCGACTGAAAATTAGATTCAAAAAAGAGCCAAGCAATAAACTCGGCTCTTCCCTTGTCATCTTAAAGTTGAGATTTGGTGCGGAAGCTGGGGGATTCGAACCCCCGGTACGGTTACCCGTACGTCAGTTTAGCAAACTGGTGGTTTCAGCCACTCACCCAAACTTCCTTTTTAACCGCATTTCCTCTCAAATGCGATGCAAAGATAGAGGGAACTTTTGAACTACGCAAATCTTTCTACAACATTTTTTTCACGGATTTTATGCGAAATAAGTTAACCAGCTAAGTTTCAAATGTTAAAGGAGAGAACTTTTTTTTCATACTCTCGCTCTCCAGGGCAGTCATTGGAGTAGAAGGAATCTTTTTACTTTGAAAAATTGATTTATATCAACTGATTTTCGTATTTTTGTCTCCGCAATCTATAATAACTTATCAATATATACATGATGGAAAACCTGAAAGAGACAGTGGATGCTGTTGTAAACTCCAGATATCCGGAGATGAACAAAGAGGGACGGGAACTACTGGCACAGGTCTTGATACGTAAAGAACTGGAAAAGGGTGAAATGTTGTTGAACGAAGGACAAATAAGCCGTCACATGGTTTTCGTCGGAAAAGGAATGTTACGGCAATTCTATTATAAGAATGGGAAAGATGTCACCGAACACTTCTCATACGAAGGATGTATTCTGATGTGCATCGAAAGTTTATTGAAACAAGAACCCACCCACTTGATGGCCGAAGCGTTGGAACCGGCAGTGATATACATGCTTCCCTACGACATCCTGCAAAAGTTACTGGAACAGTCCAAAGAGATCAATGCTTTCTATCGCAGAGTGCTGGAATATTCACTCATTGTATCACAAATAAAAGCTGATTCATGGCGTTTTGAAACGGCACGTGAACGTTATAACCTGCTTTTACATCACCATCCGGAGATTATCAAGCGGGCACCGTTATCACACATCGCTTCCTACTTGCTGATGACCCCGGAAACACTCAGTCGTGTACGTTCGGGAGTACTGTAAAAAATATTTTTTGATTTATATCAAAACGTAATCCAATTACATGCTGTATTTTTGCAGCAGTTAATAAATAGGTTGTTTTTTATAGGAATAAAGATTAGTTTTTAGGTAACAATTAAAAAAACAGGCAGTGTCGGAAATCCGCCACTGCCTGTTTTTTATAAGTATACCTTCCCCATCATTCATAAAGGTCGTGTTTCACCATCTCTTCGAAAAGTCCGGCGAGCTTCTCCACGATCGGTTTCACATAGCGTTCACCTTTTTCAGCAGTAGCTTTTCTGGGATCTCCCACTCCACTGTCTGCTGTCGCTTTATCCCAATGGCGGGGCACCCAGGCTACTTTTTCATTCAACGAAGCGATGGCAAACGGTTTCGACTTTCCGTCACCGGCTTCAGCCAGATTCACCAATTCCGGATGATAATGCATCATCACAGCAGTTTCCGACTCTCCGGCATGATCATCAACCTCCGCTTCAAAATACCCTTTGGGAGAAACCACTTCAAACCAGTTTGCGGCAGCAATCAGAAAATCGGGATATTCAAAGGCAAGATCACGAATCATCCCCTTAAAATTGTTTCCTCCGTGTCCACACAGGATGACCAGTTTCCGGAATCCCTGCACATAAAGAGAAGATACGATATCTTCCAGAATAGCCTGTTGAGTAGCATAACGGGTATGAATACAAAACGGCAATTCACGTTGTCCCGGATTATGCGCTCCAAAAGGTACGGGCGGCATCACCATACAACGTACTCCCGAACGTGCAAGTGCCATTTCGGCTGCCTCTACGGCAATATCGTGAGGAAGAATACAATCGGTAAGATACGGTAAATGCAGATTATGGGGTTCCGTAGCTCCCCACGGTAAGATGATAACGTCATATTTCAGCCCTTTCACCTTTCCAAGGCAGGATACTGAAAGATCTACTTCTTTATTCATGGTCTTCTTTTTTTAATTCAAATGTAACATCGCAAAGATATGAATAAAAACATTCCGACGAATACCTGATAAGTAAAAACGAGTTCACCATAAAATAGACAGAGCCCCACAGAGTTTTTCCTATTTCTTCTCGATAAAACTCTGTGAGGCTCTGTGGTGAACCCGGGATTTAATTCATTATCTTTATTCCCACAAAATAAGTCCGCGGCTGAGTCGGTCCGTAAAAGTAACCTGCATCCCGGAACTCTCCTTTATCCAAGTCCTTTTGGAAACTATTGAATATATTTTGTACTCCACCGTTCACCTGCATCTTGATATGATCTTTCAGCACAAAAGTATAGTTCAGTTTCAGATTAAGGTCCACAAACTGCGGAGTATGCTCCATACGCGACTTCTCGATGTATCCCGCCATATGCGGCACAATCATCTTACCGGTATAAGTACCGGAAAGTGAAAAGTCAAAGCTCTTCAACGGTGCCGACGTGAAAGTGAAATAACCGTAATAATCCGGTGTACGAGGCATCCGTTTCGTTGTCTGTTCCTCTTCCCCTTCACTGGTCCATATCTCTGCCCGGTTGTATCTGCTGCGTTGCACTGTAAATCCCAATTGCAACTGTGCCTCACGCCCGTGAGCTACCTTCGCATCCAGATTGACACCATATACTTTCGCCCCGCTGCCATTCCGGCGCTCCTTTATCTTATCTCCATTCTCGTCCAGACCGATATCCTCGAGCACAAATACATGATGCAGATCAGTATAAAAACCTTCCAGAAGAATATTAGACTGCCAGTGTCCCATTGGGAACGACCAATCCACCGAACCACTGAAGCTGTTGGAACGTTCTTCACGTAACCCCTCAGCCAGTCGGATCTGCACCCCTTCACCTCCCACAGCTGTCACATGCAGGTCTTCATCGTAAGCCTGCGGGGCCCGGAAGCCGGTAGAGTATGTCAGACGTGCCTGCAAATTATCGCTCGGCTTATATAGAAAATTCACACGCGGGCTAAAGATCGGATGATCGATCAGGTTATGCTTGTCCAGACGTGCTCCCACGAGCATGGTCCAGCGGTTCAAGCGCCATTCGTTCTGTACAAATCCTCCGGCAATACGGACATCCTGCTGCATGTCACGATGATACCCGGTCATCACATCGTGCAGAGAGTTATTCTGATACTCTACACCACCTGTAAATGTAGCAGGGGCAAAAAGACAACGGTCCATATTTCCCACATACATACCTCCCACTACCCAAGTCAGGTCGTTTGTTTTACCATACGCGTTCATATCCCGTTGAGCACCGTAATAGCTGTTGCGATCCGTATGCTGGATAGATCCATATACAGACATCTTATGCTTCTCTCCCCAATAACGGTCATAACTTAATCCTCCGCTATTGATAATATGTTTTGTTTGTTCGGTAATATCCGATTCGTGAGGTTGTAAATTGAATTTATTGCCACCCCGGCGAAATTCATTTGTTGTGTGATACTCCACATTGATGCGGCTGAAATAGTTGGGACGATAGTATGCACGCATCCCGAAAGTATTCATATTCAATTTGCCCAGTTCCGAAAAACCATCCCCGTCCGCATCATAAGGATTACGATTTCGGTATGTCTCATACAAAGCGATACCGTACGAATTATCTTTCGCAACCAGAGAAACGTTTCCTCCCATATATTGCTCCCACGACTTACCATTCATATTAGACATCGTGCTTGCCACCTGAAAAGAATTGTTTATCGGATCTTTTGTAATAATATTGATTGTACCTCCCACAGCATTGGCCCCAAACAGAGCCGATCCACCTCCGCGCACCACTTCCACACGTTCGATCATATTTACCGGAATCTGTTCCAGCCCATACACTCCCGACAATGCGCTGATGATAGGACGGCTATTAATCAAAATTTGCGAGTAAGGACCTTCCAATCCATTGATACGTACTTGCGGAAAACCGCAGTTTTGACAATTGTTCTCTACCCGCAGCCCTGATTGAAAATTAAGCGACTTCGCCAGGTCGGTAGAATTCACCGTTTCAAAAAGCTTGGCGCTCATCACGTTCACCACCACCGGCGCTGCCTTCCGGCTCACCTCATTCCGGTTGGCCGAGACAACCACTTCATCTGTCATAAAACTCTCTTCTTCCATCTGGAAATGAACCACCGATGTGGCCTCTGCACTGACCGTGATTGTTTTTTCCTGTGTTTTATACCCCATTACCTGTACACGGAGTGTATATTTCCCGGCAGCCAACTTACGAAATTCAAACTGCCCTTCTTCATTGGATACCGCACCACGGTTAGTCCCCAATATCATTACCGTTGCGAACGGAATGCTTTCTTCAGTGCCTTTCACAATAACGTGTCCGGCAATCATATTACCTTCTTTAATCGGATTGACTGCATACAAACTCATGCTTACACACGCAAGCACAAGCATAACTATATAATTTTTCATTGTTTGTTATTAGCTATGATATATAAAAGAGTAAAAGAAACGGAAAGGGGCTCTCCCCCTAAATTTAGTTTAAGCCTGTTCGGCCGGAGGGGCACGCAAAGAAATTACCCGTAAATGTGTTTCAGTTGTCACCGGTATACTCTCAGGTATCTCTACCGTAAACAGCACCGGCCGTTCGGGTGTAAAATCATATTGCACATGGGCTTCCAGCGAATGGAATGTAGCAAAATGGGCAATAACAACAATATTAGATGTAGAATGTGAGTGAGTACCTTTATAGGGGTGAGAGTGCGCAATCATTACACCGTTTACGTAATGCACATGGGTAAACATCGTAATGCTCACCTGGTACGTCACGAACAGCGTCAACAACAGAAACGATAATAGAACTCTTTTGATGTATCCCACCTATTGCACTCTTATTTTTAAGTCGGCAAAGATAGTTATTATTTTCATAAGTATCTGCACATTTCTTCCAGATATTTCCGGTCGGTTTCATCAAAGAAATTCAGGAGATCACTGTCTATGTCCAACACTCCCCATACCCTACCTTCCTTTATCAGTGGAACCACAATTTCCGATCTGGAAAGCGAGCTGCAAGCAATATGTCCCGGGAAAGCTTCCACATCCGGAACCAATTGGGTTTTAGCTTCCTCCCAGGCCGTGCCGCAAACTCCTTTACCTTTTCGAATGCGCGTACAGGCCACCGGTCCCTGAAACGGTCCCAATACCAGCCGGTCCTGCTTCACCAAATAAAAACCTACCCAGAAAAAATCGAAAGCTTCCTTTAAGACAGCAGCTACATTAGCCAAATTGGCAACCAAGTCCTCTTCCCCCTCTATCAGAGCCTTTACCTGAGGCAACAAAGAGAGATATTGTTCCTCTTTGCTGCCCGATATAAATGTAAGTTCTTCAGCCATATTCTATTATTTAGTTCCAAACAGATATTCATAATCCCTCTCTGCAGCGGGCTTCACCCACTCTTCGGGAATAAATTTCCACTGGTTCAGCGCACGGGGATTCAGTGTGCCTTTCTTTTCGATATACTGCATCAGATAAAAACGGAGATCTTTATCCGTTGAGAATATGATACGCTCTTTCAGCTTTTCTTGTGGAATTCCCGATCCCTTTGTCAGTAGTTCTCCACCGCCGTTGCCACGGTAAGAGTTCAGTGCTACCTTATATATATGATCCATTCGGAACGGAGCACCGTCTGCCATGCTGACGATGGTCACTTTCTCTCCTTTCGGTTTAGTCACATCCACTGTATAAATGATTCCGGCAGCCGAATCGAAGTTAAAGCTGAAATTCTGGAACGAGGCCCGGTCTTCGGCACCCGCCGTACGTTTCTCCTTCAACCACAGCAAATGATCTTCCGGCGACTTCATCTGATTCGTCCACATATAATAGGATTCCTCCAGAAAATCTTTAATCTCTTTTCCCGATAGCTTCATTACATAAAGCATATTTTCATATTTATACAGGTTGAACATATCGCTCACGCGGATATCTCCTTTCTTTATCTCAGCATCAAACGATAGCGGAGCGGCAAACGAAATGTCTGCCCCCGAAATGTCGAGTTGCAGCGAATGGATAAAATCGATAAACGCCGACGAGCCGAAATAGGCCGGACGAGTAGACAGATCTTCCGTAAACACACCGATTTTCTTCGAAACAAACTTCTCTACCGCACCATATTGCACTGCGAAATGTCTCATAAAGGCTTCACTTACACCATATTCTTTTGTATCCGTCAATACCCCGTCTATTTGTTTGCTCACCACTCTGCCGTCTTTCAGTTTCAGTGTCACATCAATGTCCGACACTACAATCCCGTTACTTGCCGGATCAATCACCAGCACGGAGTCACCCGCAACGTTCACTATCTTTTTGCACTCCTTGGCATGGTCATGCCCCATCAGTACCATATCGAATCCCGGCACATTCTTCGCCACATTCAACGATGCATTCTCGTTATACTTACCCGACATGACAAAAGCATCCTGCCCTGCATGAAACAGCCCGATCACCAAATCCGGTTTTTCTTTCTCACGGATCACTTTCATCCACTTCCGTGCTGTCTCCTCCATATCGTCAAACCGTAGCCCCTGCCACAGATTCTCCGACAACCAGGCAGGAATAGCCGGTGTAATCATGCCCAGTACCACAATCTTCACCCCGTCACGTTCCAACACTTGATAGGGAGGAAGATGGGTCTTGCCCGTAGCCGTTTCGATAATATTAGCCCCCAGCACCGGAAATTTACACTCACCGATCCAACGATCGAATACAGGGCGTCCCGTTTCTACATCATGATTTCCCATGTTTCCGGCATCGTATCCCATAAAGTTCATCATTTCGGCACACACATGTGGTGCTACTGTATCTATATAATTATAGTAGTAAGCCGAAGGCTGTCCTTGCAGAATATCTCCGTTATCCAGCAAAATAAGGTTTTCTTTATAAACTTCCCGATTCTTCTGCACCAACGCATACACGCGTGCAAGGCTTCCGCCCCACTCCTTCTGAGTGATAAAATTATAAGGAAAGTAATTACCATGCACATCGCTTGTCTGCACAATCTTCAGTTTCACTTCTCTCTCTTGTGCCGGCAATACACACACCAGACAAAGCAAGAAAGCACAAATACAAATCAATCTTTTCATCATAATAATGGTTTAAATTTGATTCACCACAGAGTCTCACTGAGAAGATTTAAATAGAGAATAAACTCTGTGTGACCCCGTGATAGTCTCTTTTTCTTATAACGGATGCGAAACTACAAACCTCGCCCCTCTTTCATAGTCAGGATCAATCCAGATACTACCACCCCACTTATCCACTGTCAGCTTACAGATCGAAAGTCCTAATCCAGTCCCCTGAGCATATTCGTTCAGTTTCTCAAACCGTTCGAACACCTGCTTCTGTTTCTCTTTCGGAATGCCGCAGCCCGTATCCGCCACAGCAAACAATACCCGCTTCTTCTCCCTGTCTACTTCAAACTGCAATGTGATTGTACCGTTTTTGGTAAACTTCGCCGCATTCGTCAGCAAATTGATAAGCACCTGCTGCAAACGCTGGACATCTACCTGTAAAACAAAAGAGTCGATCTTGGTTTCAAAAACAAACCGGTTACCCGATTCCCGGCGCGACATCTCTACCGACGACAACGCCTGCCTGCATAGCTGAACCACGTCACAGTCTTCCGGGGTCAGCGTCACTTTATCTGCCTCCAACCTCGAAAGATCGAGTATATCATTAATCAGCCGTAACAACAAATCGGAGTTCGACTGGATAATTCTGAAATAATTCCGCTGATCCTCTTCCGAGCTTCCACCCGAAGCCAGCACGTCCGAAAAGCCCACGATCGCGTTCAGTGGTGTCCGTATCTCATGGCTCATATTAGCAAGGAAGGCACTTTTCAACCGATTCGATTCTTCCGCCCGGTCTTTCGCTTCATACAAATCCGCCTGCGAACGTTCCAAATCATCCTTCAGCCGTTTCGTCCGCAGATAGAAATAGATAGAAATCAGCAGTCCCATAACCAGGACACACAGAACGCCTACTCCACCCCAGATTTGATACCGGTATTGCTGATAGAAAGAAGGTGATTCGTTTACCAGCTTCACCGCCATAGGCAATGCAGCCACGTTTATCTTCTGTTCCTTCACTTTTTTACTATCCAGTAGTGCTTCCGTGCCTACCACTTCCACCCGTAGTGTCGTATCTCCGGGATTTTCCAACAACCGGGCTGTTTCCGCCGCCAGCTCTTTACCAAATGTCCGGAAAGCAGGCACTACCCCTCCGACAGCCCAATAACCCAGTCCGATGGAAGTAGCTGTAAATGTCGGTATGTCCGGAATCGCTTCCATCATCGAATACGTAGCATTCCTCATAAAATAGCCTTCGTTCTTGTCCACCCTCCACGTGCCTATTAGTACAGCCGTATGTTTCGGCAGTTTCCGAAGTTCGTCCACAATGGTATAAATGGTGTGTTCGCGCCCGTCCAGCAGAATCAGGTTCAGTTCAGGAAACTGTTTCATCTCCCTCCGCACATGCGCCTGCAAAGTGACACCCCCATAAGTATTGTCCGATATAAAAGCGATATTCTTTGTATCCGGATAGATAGCCCGGATCATGCGGATGTTCGATGCAATGTCATATTCGTACATAAATCCGCCACGTACCTGCCGTTTCAGATTATCTTCATAAAAATCGGATGATTTCGGCATCCAGTGTGCCAAATCTTTTTCATCATCCGGAAGTAGTACCACATTCCGGCTGGTCAGTGCGCACAACACGGGTACTTCCCCTGTCACCGAATCGTTCAGTGACAAATAAGAGGCCCATGCCTCCTGTCCGAACAGAATAATCAACGCCGGCTCCTGATTCCCCCGGTATTTATCTAAAATGTCTCTCATCACCCCTTTCCAGCGAGGAAAATCAGAGAAGCTCTTACAGTTCATATTTTCAATGACCACTCCCCGTTTGCCCCCTAATCTCTCATATTCATCCATAAAATCGGAAACATTGGCTGAAGTAGGATACGCTCCCGGATTATACGAACAGATCATAAGGATAGGTTTCTCTCCGGTAGCGGCATATCCCGTCAGGGGACGGCAGCAACCCATGACCACCAGAAGCAAAAAAAGAATATATTTAAGCGACACCGGCATATTCATCTGTTTTAGAGTGTGTGTATCCGTTTTTTATGCCCGCAAAGATACTAAAAGTTGATGGTTATAGTAGATTTATTGCGTACATTTGTCGCTCAATGTCCTAAAAATAGTTTATGGAAATCTTTCACAAAATGATTTCGGCAGCGCTCAACCTGCCGGAAAAGCAAATCAGCAATACCCTCAGGCTATTGGCCGAGGGAGCCACTATCCCTTTCATCAGCCGCTATCGTAAAGAAATCACGGGCGGCCTGGACGAAGTGCAGATAGAAGCTATCAAAACGCAGTACGATAAACTCTCCGACCTCGCCAAGCGTAAAGAGACCATTTTCGGCACCATCAGTGAACAGGGCAAACTGACACCCGAATTGCAGCAACGCATCGATGCGACCTGGGATGCCACTGCCCTTGAAGATATCTACCTGCCCTACAAGCCTAAACGCAAGACCCGTGCGGAAGCCGCCCGTCAGAAAGGGCTCGAGCCCCTCGCCCTATTGATAATGATGCAGCGGGAGAACAACCTCAACGCCCGGGTTTCCGCCTTCGTGAAAGGCGATGTCAAAGATGCCGATGATGCCCTGAAAGGCGCCCGGGACATCATTGCCGAGCAAGTCAGCGAAGACGAACGTGCCCGCAATGCCGTGCGTAACCTCTTTGCCCGTCAAGCTGTTATCACTGCCAAAGTAGTAAAAGGAAAAGATGAAGAAGCTGCCAAATACCGCGACTATTTCGACTTCTCTTCTCCCCTGAAACGCTGCACTTCACACCGCCTGCTCGCCATCCGCCGTGCCGAGGCCGAAGGTTTGCTGAAGGTCAGCATCACCCCTGACGACGATGAATGCCTCGAACGACTCTATCGCCAGTTCGTACGCAGCACCAACGAATGCGGACGCCATGTATCCGAAGCCGTGCAGGATGCCTACCGCCGCCTGCTAAAGCCTTCCATTGAAACTGAGTTTGCCGCCCTCAGTAAAGAGAGAGCCGACGATGAAGCCATCCGTGTTTTCGCCGAAAACCTGCGCCAACTGCTCCTTGCTCCGCCTCTGGGGCAAAAACGTGTCATGGGCATCGACCCCGGATTCCGTACCGGTTGCAAGGTAGTCTGTCTCGACGCGCAAGGTAATCTGGTACACAACGAAAATATCTACCCGCATCCCCCGGTAGACAAAAAAGCCGAAGCCGCATCCAAACTCCGGAAAATGATAGAAGCCTACAAGATAGAAGCTATCGCCATCGGCAATGGGACTGCCAGCCGCGAGACAGAAACCTTTGTCACCCACCAGCAGTTCGACCGTCCCGTACAGGTATTTGTCGTCAGTGAACAGGGTGCTTCCATCTACTCCGCTTCCAAGATAGCCCGCGACGAGTTCCCCGATTATGATGTCACCGTCCGCGGCGCCGTATCCATTGCCCGCCGCCTGATGGACCCGTTGGCGGAACTGGTAAAAATCGACCCCAAATCCATCGGTGTAGGTCAGTACCAGCATGACGTAGACCAGACGAAGCTGAAGAAATCGCTCGACCAGACGGTTGAGAACTGTGTCAACCAGGTAGGCGTCAACCTCAATACCGCCAGTAGTCATCTGCTCACCTACATCTCCGGGCTGGGTCCGCAACTGGCACAGAACATCGTCTCCTACCGTGCTGCCAACGGTGCCTTCTCTTCTCGCAAAGAGTTGATGAAAGTACCCCGCATGGGAGCCAAAGCCTTTGAACAGTGCGCAGGGTTCCTTCGCATCGCCGGAGGTGAGAACCCACTGGACAACACCGCCGTACACCCCGAGAGTTATGGTATCGTCAATCAAATGGCGAAGGATCTTTCGTGTACCGTACCCCAATTAATTGCCGACAAAGCCCTGCGCAACCGTATCGAAGTAGAAAAGTATATCACCCCCACTGTAGGGCTCCCCACTCTGAAAGATATTCTCCAAGAGCTTGATAAACCGGGACGTGACCCGCGCGACACGATACAGGTTTTTGAATTCGACCGAAATGTTCGCACCATCAATGACCTCCGCGAAGGCATGGTGCTTCCCGGTATCGTCAGCAATATCACCAATTTCGGTGCTTTCGTGGACATAGGCATCAAGGAAAACGGGCTTGTCCATCTCTCTCAGCTTGCCAACCGATTCATCACCGATCCCACCGAAGTGGTCTCCATCCATCAGCACGTCACGGTGAAAGTACTGAGCATTGACTTCGAACGGAAACGGATACAGTTGACGATGAATATCGAATAATGGCTTCAAATAAAGATTTCACCACAGAGGACACGGAGTAAGTTTAATTACAACTTAAAAACTTTGTGAACTCTGTGGTGAGTATCGTTCCGGTATCCGGGGCAGGCTGGAATCATTCTGTCACTTTGATAATCGGCCCCCTTCAGAATCGCTTATTTCGGACGGAAGAGCTTGCCTGAATGAAAAAACGCACTCTACAGGATTCTACCGATGGCATAGTTCTTGTCGTTTGGGTTATTTGGGTGCAACGGGTAAGTGAAGACGCCTTATTTATACCCAAAGCATTGCGGATGAAACCATATCCCACTTTTTTGTCATTTCAGAAAGCCTTGCCTGCAATTGCCAACCGGAAGATGAAACGCTCCTTTCAGACCGGATTTTGAATAACAATAGGAGATATTACCAAAACATAAGGACATTTTCGGGAAATGCTTACGCCTTCTCGGGGAAATGCTTACGTCTTTTATAGAAAATGCCTGCTTCTTTTTGCAAAAAGCCGGGGTGTCCGACCTCCGAAGCCCGCCTATCCGGGTCCGAAAGCCTACGTTCGGCTTTCTTTTCCTCCCAGAATGTCAGAAACGACCAAGGGGTCTGTTATCAAAAAGCGGATACTCGCTATCTTTTTGCTCCATTATTCTACAAACGGATGACATTTGGCTGGTTCCCAAGAGGCAAACTCCTTAGGAAGCATACGCCATTGCTTCCGGTCTTTGCCAAGTAAACAATGCCATTAAAAGTGGAACGGAGAGAATATTTACGCTTGCCCCTTTGTCATCTAAAAGATTTTCTATAACTTGCCACTGTTTATCAGTCAGGTCGATATGCAAGATCCCATTTTATTACTCTTTAAGTATGATTTCATCGTTATATTCAAAGACAAAAGGAGATAAGAAACGACCAACTGATAGGCTTCTAAACCAAATTAAAGCAATTTCTTTCATTTATTTTGATTTTACCAGATACCATGATTCGACTGATACTATTGACTGACTTTACAGAATCCTTTTCATACAATTTATTGAAAGGGGTTTTGGCATACTCAAAAAAACATGAACCATGGGTTGTATGCCGGATGCCACCTTCCTATAAACTTACTTATGGGATAGAAGGGGTTCTGAAATGGGCAAAAGCGTGGCAAGCAGACGCCATTATCGGTAGATTTGATAATGATGATAATGTAGAGTTGTTCCGTAAAAACGGAATTATCGCAATTGCGCAAGACTACAAATCAAGATTCAGCAATATTCCCAACATCACCGGCGACTACCACAAAACCGGCAGGATGGCAGCAGAGTTTTTTTTAAGCAAAGGATTCCGGTACTTCGCTTTCTATGGTTACCGTGATACCGTTTGGTCGCAGGAACGTTGCGAAGGCTTCTACGAGTGTATAGCCGAACATGGTTTCGGCAATAATTTCTATTCCTATCAAGAGCAGTCACTTGATGATTTATGGTTTTATGAAGCTCCTCCTCTGCTTACATGGTTAAAATCATTGCCACAACCCACGGCGCTTATGGCTTGTGATGACAACCAAGGTAACCGCATCACTGAAATCTGTAAGGTTAACAATATCAGAGTACCCGACAAGATCGCCATATTAGGTGTTGATAATGACGAAATAATATGCAATCTGTCTGATCCTCCCCTATCCAGTATCAGTCAAAATATTGTGAGAGGTGGATTTGAAGCTGCCGAACTTATAGAACATTTACTGAACGACGAAGAATGCTCTTACCAAGACGTGGTGCTCCAACCGGTAAATATAGTAAATAGGCTTTCAACAGACTTTTACTCTACCACCAACACACATATTCACACAGCTTTGAAATATATCCACCGGAACTTAGCCAATGACATCACTGTATCGGACATTGTCAAGCAAGTGCCTTTATCGCGCCGTCTGTTGGAGATACGTTTCAAAGAGGTCACCAAGCAATCCATTCACAAATATATCTTAAATCTCAGGATCGAGCGTTTTGCACAATTACTTCTGGCAAGCGACGCCCCGATTGCAGATGTGGCGGAACAAGTAGGAATAAATAATCTCAAAAACCTGTCCCGCCAATTTAAAACTTTAAAGAACGTTTCTCCCTATGAATACAGGAAAGAACACCGGATGATGTCCAATGATAACTATTGAAAGAATCGCTCTCTTAATTCGGTAAGAACAGCATTTCATCCTGCAGAGGAACTTCCGGAAAATCCAGTCCGGAGAATCCTACTTCCAATTCCTGCCCCATGTAATCCTCAAAATACAATAAATGCAACTCATGAAAACCTTTTTCAAGAGCAATTTTTCCTTCGGCGCGGCGGGCACTATGTCCACCGTCGTTATCAACAACCAATTTACCGTCAATATAAAGCATTGAACCGTCATCCGAGAATGTATAGAAACGGTATACTCCTTTTTCGGGAATCCGTATCAACGTATGGAAGTCATAGGCAAAGTGATCTGCAACGGCAGCCTCTTTGATCGAAATATTCTTCATAACTCCTTCTTTTACTTTAGGACAAGAAGCGATGCCGGCAACCCGCTTACACTTTCCTTCATAATAGGTATATGCCACCCCTTGTTTGGGCGAAGATACACTCTTTACTGCCGGCAGGTAGTCCGCGGTCCGTTCTTCCTCCGAATTCAAGCCGGAAGGATAATAATAGGTCGCTTCACGTCCCGAAGGTGTAGTGATCCATGTATCAAACCTGAATTTGCCTTCGTACAGTTCGATGATGCGGGCTCCCCTCGTCAGTTCACCATAAGCATCCGCACCGGTTACACGTCCGTACCCAAGTACAATGCCTTTGTCAATTCCAAGGTAATCATTATCATGATCGTGACCCGCAAATATACCCATCACATCCTTCATATCAATAAATGAAGCGAACATGCCGGAATTGATATTCGCAGAAGCGACTTTACCTTCCCTGTTATTACCGAAAGTCTTTCCATCACCTGCTATCTCGTTGTATTCAAGCAAAGGGATATGGAAAAAAGCCAATGCAGGCACAGGGCTTCCATTGTTTTCTTTGGTAAAACGGGCGCTTTGCTCGCGATACCATGCTATCTGGTCAAAGTGAATCCAGTCGTAAGGACCGTAAAGCTTGTTCGGCTGATAGTCATTAGAATCCATACAATACAGCAATGCTTCTACTTTCTCTCTGTTTTTCGAGCCATAAACCGGTATCACACAATTGCCACATCCCATGATGCCTTCCGGTCCTTTTGCTCCCGCATAATAAGGAGACTCCAGAAGAAGATCATAGATATCGTCCTTTGCCATGTGTTCCGCATCGTGGTTTCCCATAGTAACGACAAAAGGAACCTTAGCTTCATCGAAGATACGAATCACGGACTTCCAACCATCAATGGCAGGATCTTCAGTTACTACATCTCCACTCAATATGGCAATATCAGGATGTTCCGCTTTCAAGACGGCACAGATGGTCGCTTCTGTTTCAGTACACGCCAGAGATCGGGGTGTCCAATGCAAATCCGTAAATTGGGCAATTTTAAACTTCCCATCTTTAAAAGAGAATTGTTTCTGCGCAAAAACCGCAGCCGGGACGCAACCCGACAACACGAATAAAAGAATAACTATTTTTTTCATGATTCTTTGATATTAGTATATTTCTACTTCATCTCCATACGGAAAAAGGGCAAATGATACAGTAAGCAACCAATAAGCCATTTTCATAATGCTTGGGATAAAAGGCCGGGATACTCCCGGATTATCTTAAGGATAAGTTCACCGAACAATGTATTCGTCCAGGCAAACCAAGAGCGCGTGAAATCAGCGGCATTCTCCGAGTTGAAGGATTCGTGCATAAAACCTGTTCCGCCATCCGTATCACGCAATTGTTTCAGGCAATTGCGTATTTCCTCAGGGTCATCCGTCGTAAAAGCTTTCATAATGATACTCATCGGCCAAATGTAGTTCAACCCCACATGGGGGCCTCCCACACCTTCACCGGCTTTACCTTTAAAAAAATAAGGATTGTTTTCACTCCATATCATTTTACGGGTATTCCGGTAGACGGCATCCTTAAACGAACAGTAACCCAAATAAGGAGCCGCCAGTAAACAAGGAACATTGGCATCGTCCATACAAAGGGCATTACCGAAACCATCCACTTCGAAAGCATATATCCGCCCGCATACAGGATGATTAAATGTTCCATATCTACGGATAGCGGCATCCACTTCATCCGCCAATGCGGTACATTCTTCCGCAAAGGGAAGATTATCATAAACCTCACGTTCTATCTCCGCCAACTGCCGTAATGACACCACCGCAAACATATTGGAAGGAATAAGGAAGCCGTATTGAGTAGCATCGTCCGAAGGGCGGAAAGAGGAAACGATCAAACCCACCGGTTTTACCGGCGCACCCCATCCGTTATTAATTTGTGAATCAGTCGGGCGGTCACAATCACGCGTAAAACTGTATGGCCCCAAACCTTGTTTGCGTTGTTGCTCTTTAAAGGTCTGCACTACCAGCTTCATGGTCTCGTGCCAATCCGCATCAAATGCGGAAATATCTTTCGTCAACAACCAGTAGTGATAAGCCAGACGTATGGGGTAACATAAAGAATCTATTTCCCATTTGCGCTCATGCAGTTCTTTCACCATATGTTGTGTATGGTCAGTCTCCCAATAACTGCCCAACGGACCGTCATTGAATGCATTGGCATAAGGATCAATCCGGATACATTCCGCCTGCCTGTTAATAAGCCCCGCTATTAAAAGTTGCAGTTCCTTGTCATCTTTCATCAATGGCAAATAAGGCCATACCTGCGCAGAAGAATCACGGAGCCACATAGCGTCAATATCACCTGTTATGACAAATGTATCCGCCCTGCCGTCCTTCATTTTATACCTGACGGTGGTATCGAGCGTATTAGGGAAACAATTCTCAAACATCCAACGCAACTTCTCATCTTTTATTTTTGGCCTGGTCTGCTCAATAGTTGCCTCTACCGCCTTCGATACAAAATGTCTTTTGCCCACAGGAGGACGCAGAGAAATGTACTTCTGAACCGGCACTTCGGAGGAGGCCAACGACAAAGGTGGGCACATAGCCATAGCAGCCAAAGCGAGTCCCCCTGTTTTCAGAAAATGACGCCGCGACATATTTCTTTTCATAGACAATCTTTTTTAATAGGTATGCTTACCAGGAGTTACATTCACCTTCTTTTCCTTGCCACCATAAAGCACCACCAACTCAAAACCGATATTCGTATCAACAGCGATACGTGGTTCATCATTTGCAGAACGACGTGCCTCAGCTTTCAGGTTTATGATTCCTTCCGAACCGAAAGGATAACGCTCTATTCCGTTAGTTTCAGTCAAATTCATATCCCAGATAATCTGCTGATTGACATAATCTCCCCGAATGCCGATAATAAACTCTATCAGTTCGGCAATAGGAGGAAGCCCAGTCCAGCCCACAAATTCTTTTCTCGCCATAAATCCGGGCTCCGCTTTCTCCGGAGAATAGTATTCCCAAAATGTCCCTGTATTTTTATATACCTCCAGAACCTCGGCATAATGATTCAAAGCAATCTCCCGGGCCAATTTATGATATCCCTTCTTTACAAGTCCCTGCATCACCATATAGTTGGTACCCGGCCATATGCCACCTTGCCAATAACGCCCGTTCTCTTTATATTTAGGATGATCTGCCGACAAAGAGGGAATACGAAATTTCCGGTTAAACGTTGCCGGATTATCTAATTCTTTCACCATACGGTCAAGCTGTTTATCATCCAACACATCAGTGAGCAATGTCCAATAGGCACCTATTCCTTTTGTTTTGCAGAGTGTACCATCAGCATATTGGTCATACAGGAAACCTGTCTTTTCATCCCAAAGATTATCATGGATATACTTCCCTAACATCTTGGCCTCATCTTCGAATTCCTCTATTTCCTGCCAACGTTCGAGATAGAATCCCATCTCAAGTAACAAGTTGGCCGTAAACAGTTGTTGGAGATTGGTGTCCAGCCAAATCATATGTCCATGACTGTAAATAGGACTGTAACCTTCGGGCACACGGGGCATATTATCCATACCGGTTCCCCATCCGCTTGACCAATAAGTTCCGTTACGCCACGTACGGTTGAGTTTCAACCACTTGTAATACGCACAAAGTACCGGGAATATCTTATGCAGGCGTTCCGTATCACCGAACTGGTAATAATAAACCATTTCACACCAAGGCATCAAGTTAGGACCAGTGCTGACCGGATCGTAACGCTCGAAGCAATCGGCTCCGTCGGCCTTTATTTCACGACAGATAAAACCATCGGGATGCTGCTTGGCATAGAAATTGTCCAATGTACGCTGGAAAGGGAAGAAGCGCGTACCATATCGTGCAAACATTAGGATGAAAGAAGAATCCCACATAAAGATATTACCGTTGTAAGCCGTATCCAGATAACTTGATACGAAACCTGAACCCTGTTGAGGAGCACGGATATTGCCAACAGCTATTTCCCATGCTCTCCAATACATTTCAAGTTCCTTTTCGTGTCCGGCCCAAATAGGATTAGGAAGAATCTGCCGGGCTTCTTCGAAACTCTTCGGTTCAACGGTTTCGGGTTTGGCTATGCGGTACTCGTTCTCGGCTACCAAAGGTTCTTTTACATACGTGTTTTTATAAGGCAAATGATATTTTTCATCATTGCCACAGCCCTGAGCTTTCAGCAACGGAATTGCCGTAAAGAAAAGGAAGCATGTAAACAAAATGTGTTTCAGCATGGGAAATATTGTTTTAGTTTAAAGATCAAGTAATTTCTTTATCTTGTCAAAGATAGCAGTATTCTCATAAATTCCGGTAAATTCCTGTGCTCCGGGGCCAAAAGCATATACCGGCACCATCACACCACTATGCCCGCCTGTAGAGAATTTACATACGATTTTACCCTCCTTTAAATCACCATCTACTAATGTAAGGCCACCAGTTTCATGGTCTGCAGTAACAACAACCAGTGTTTCACCATCCTTGGCCGCCCACTCATAAATAGCGCCGATAGTGCGGTCAAAGTCATGTGTCTCCTGCATCAGTAGATCAAGATCATTAAAATGCCCGTAATCATCCAATTGAGAACCTTCAATCATCATAAAGAAACCATTTTTATTCTGATTCAGCAAATCAATTCCTTTCAATGAAGCACGTGCAAGGAGGTCACCACGTTCAGCAGGAAGCGGGGTGTCTACCGGATAAGGAACTGCGAATACTTTACCGCTCTTTATACCTGCCAATTCATCCCAACTACGGGGAGTCCGGAAACCTTTTTCACGTAACTCCTTGAACAGATCACGTCCATCCTCGCGATTTTCAAAGAGTTTGGCACCACCACCAAATACATAGTCCGCATTACAATTCACATAATCTGTCACAATCTCACTCTCAGCATCGCGGTCTTTATTATGGCAACAGAAATCAGCAGGAGTAGCATCCCAAAGACGGCAGGTTACTGCAATTCCCGTAGATTTGCCTTTGGCAGCAGCAAAATCAACCAATGATTTCAAAGGATGTCCCAAAGTATCTACACCTACATAGTAATAGTTTGTTTTCTGTCCGGTAGCAATAGCTGTCCCCCCCGCTCCTGAATCAGTAATCAGTTTATCTGCACAGTAAGTTTTCGACAAACCTACAGCCTGACAGTTGTCTAAGAAGAGTTTACCACGGTTGGCTGTCCATGCAGAATATACATGCATAAGACTCATGCCGTCTCCGATCATCAGAATAACATTTTTTATCTTCTTTCCTTGAGAAGGAGTTATCTTGGTTACTTCATACGGTTGTTCCAATACATACGTTTGCTCCTTGTCTCTACGATTTTGCGCCGACACATTGACAGGCAATAATGCAACTGCCCAAACCATGAATACGAAGTTTCTCAATATATTTTTCATTGTTATCATTACTTTAACTAAATTGTCTCTTTCTTAAGTTTATACACTATTCAACCGTTACCAGTACAGGCGTATGGTCTGACAAAAACGCGTTGTTTTCCGTTTCAGCCAAAATACCATATCTCAAAACTTTAAGACCGTTGCGTACGAATATATAGTCAATCAACGGACGTTTGTTATAGGGAATCTTTCCGAAATCATGAAAGCTCCAGGAAGGCCCATAAACAATGGGAGATGCCTGGCGAGCATCCGTCAGATGTTCCGGATTGGCAGAGTCTGTGACGTGTTTGATCACATCTGATTCCGGTTCTGAATTGAAATCTCCGGTCACAATTACCGGTAATCCATCACTTAACTCATTCACTCTATCCAGCATAAGGCTTATACCTTCACGACGTGCCATCCCCCCCACATGATCCAGATGGGTATTCAAGGCAAAATATTCTTTACCGGAAACCTTATCTTGCAGTTTGACCCATGAAGCGATACGCTCACAAGCACCGTCCCAACCTTTTGAACCGGCTACCTCGGGTGTTTCGCTCAACCAGAAATATCCAGAATCAAGCACGTTGAAACGATCCTTCTTATACCAAAGTGCACTGTATTCCCCTTTCTCTTTACCGTCTTCACGGCCTACTCCAACCACGCCGTATTCCGGCAAACGCAGCTTCAAGTCTTCCAACTGATTATGAAGCACTTCTTGTGTACCCAATATATCCACGTCGTAGAAATGGATAGCATTTGCCACACGATCCTTTCTGTATCTCCAATTGTCCAGACTGTCTTCCGGATTATCATAGCGAATATTGAAAGACATGACGTTGACAGGCTCCGGTGCAGATGCCTGTTGTTTCACTTGGCCGCATGATGCAGCGAAAAATGGCAAAACTAATAAAATTATTTTTTCCATGGCATTATGTCATTAATTATTTTACAAACAAGGCTGAAGCAGGAATCGGTGCTAATTCCTTTGCAGAAGGAAGTTTCCAGAACCAGCTTAAATGCTCCCCTTCATAATCCTCAAAATAATAAAGTATATACGGATGGAATCCCTTTTCCAACGCAATACATCCTGTAGCAGGAATAGCGGCATGTGAACCATCGTTGTTCACCACCAGTTCATTGCCTATATACAAAACGCTACCATCATCCGAACGAGTCTGGAAAGTATAAACTCCATCTTCGGGAACATTAATCAGACCAGAGAATATATAACCGAAATGATCTTCCTGTTTTGCTTCCTTTATAGAGGGTTCCGGCAATACACCTGCCTCTAACAATGGAGTTTTTTCAATATCAGCCACTTTTTGATAAGTTCCTTCAAAATATTTATAGGATGTACCGTTCCGTGAAGGATGTACCGGAAGCGACGCTTTCAATTCAGCTTTAGTAGCTGTAATAGACAAAGTTCTACTCGGGCGGAACCCCTCTTTAAATCCTTTTGCTTTAATCTGTGTAGTCATATCTACTTTAAATGGTTTATCGTAGAGCAAAGACTTTTCTGTAGGTTCGGTCCCATCCAGAGTGTATCTAAGCTCCGCGCCCTCAGTCGTTGTGGCAAGAGCTACTGTCACCTTATCCATAAACAAGTTCAGATCTCTATCTACATAAGGAATGGAAACCACTTTTTCTTTGGTATAAGAATAAGGAGAAGCCTCTTCCGAAATACCTCTGCTTTTGTCCGGCTTATCTGATAGAGTAAAGCGAAGCTCTCCTCCTTCCATCAATTGAGCGTAAGTAATAAAGTTAGTATCTATCTGTTTTCCATTCAACTCTACTTTATGGATATAGATATTCTTCTTCGGATCATTGGCAAGCAAAGTCAATCTCTTTCCATTTGCCAACTTAAGCACCGCTTTCTCGAACAGAGGGGTGGTCAATGCAAATTCATTGCTTCCCGGACAAACGGAATAAATGCCCAGACCGGACAAGATATACCATGCGGACATCTGTCCACAATCTTCATTGCCGCTGATACCTCCCGGAGTAGGTTGGTACATCTCATCAAGTAAGCGGCGTGTCATTTCCTGTGTCTTCCAGGGCTGCCCTACATAATCATACAAATAGGCGATATGGTGACTGGGTTCATTACCATGAGCATACTGTCCTATCAACCCTGTGATATCCGCAAGATCACCATGCACATTTGGGTCTGCGATAAATATGGAATCGAGTGCAGTGATGAATTTTTCCTTGCCCCCAAACAATTGCACCATTCCGTTCACATCATAGGGTACGGAAAAGCGATACTGCCAGGCAGTAGCTTCCGTATAGGAACGTCCTACCTCGAATGGATTGAAAGAAGTCTCCCAATTGCCATCCATCCGCTTTCCACGGAAGAATTTGGTAGAACCATCAAACACATTGATATAGTTCTGGGAACGTTCAATATATTTCCGATAAACATCTTCTTTTCCCATTTCTTGAGCCATACGCGCTATGCACCAATCATCATAAGCAAATTCCAGCAAGCAAGATATAGATTCTTTCTTTATGTTCGAAGGGATAAATCCATATTTTATATAGTAATCCGCTCCTTTTTTATTCTTTTCAGAGGAAACCTTCATTGCATCCAATGCCTTTTCCGCATCAAATCCTCTAATCCCCTTCAAATAAGCGTCAGCAATAACAGATACCGAATGGTATCCTATCATTGTTCCCGTCTCTGCGGCAGAAAGTGGCCAAATAGGAAGTTCTCCGGAAGCATCGTAAATATTCAGATAAGAGTTCACCATATTATTGACCAATGCAGTATCAATCAACGTCATCAAAGGATTCCATGCACGGAAAGTGTCCCAAAGAGAGAAAGTGGAGTATTGCATTTTCCCTTTTGGCAATTGTCCTATCTGCATATTATGCCGCCGATATTCACCGTTGACATCACTCACTACATTAGGAACAACCATAGCATGATAAATGGCAGTATAGAAATTTTTCAAATCGTCTGTACCGCCTCCCTCGACAGTAATGGATGAAAGCGCTTGTTCCCAGTCATTCCGGGCGGCAGCACACACAGCATCAAAATTGAAGTCTTTCACTTCCTCCGCCAGATTTTTACGCGCATTGTCCACGCTTACCAATGACAATCCTACTTTGGCGATTATAGGTTCTCCGTCTTTGTCAGCGAATGTCAGAACCGCTTGCAAGTCAGTACCCACCTGTTTGGTTTCGGCGGAAACTATCTTTTTATCCTGTACAAACTCAACAGTTTGAAAAGGTTCTGAGAACTGGGCTGCAAAATAAACATATTGATTATCTGTCCAACCTCTGGTTCTACGCATTCCCACAATCTCATTAGATGTTGTCCGTTCCAATTCCGCTTCATAGATATATTCATTGTCAAGTAAATGAGCCAAATCGACAATAATAGTAACGGGTTTTCCGGAAGGGAATGTATAACGGTGCATGCCGGCATGAGTCGTTGCGGTCAATTCCGCTTTTATCCCTTCATCTTTCAATATCACCGAATAATAACCCGCCGACGCCCTTTCATCTTTGTGTGAGAAATTAGCCGGTCGGCAAATGCTTTCGGCGGTCAGATCCGGTTTTAGAGTTGTAGGACGAAACAAAATGTCACCCAAATCAAGACATCCGGTTCCGCTCAGATGCGTATGCGAGAAGCCTTTTAAAATTGTATCATCATAGTGATATCCTGCACAGGCATCCCAATTTCCCGCACGGGTATCAGGACTCAATTGTACCGCACCGAAAGGAACAGTCGCCCCCGGATACGTATGACCGTGAAAACCTGTACCAATGAAAGGATCTACATAGTCAACAGGAGAATGTTTACCGGACGTACAAGAACTACAAACAATAAATGCAATAGTTGCACATGTAAAAGTATTTAGTTTCATTAAATTACATGTTTGAAGATTTTACTCTATCGAAATCCTTTGCAAAGAAAAGCAAAAGGAGAAAGTTCAGCAAGGATTCATATACTTAGATACCAACCCTTGCCTTGCAGACTATACCAATGGCAATGATCTATTTATTAATTAATCTTTCGATTAAAAAGATTAATTAATAACCGTCGTTTTGTATTAATTTGCCGTTTGATTTAGTAATTTGTTCAGACGGATATGGAAATACCATCATATAATCCTGGTAAGGAGTCTTATTCAGATAGTCAGCATATGGCTCTATTGTAAAAGTTGACTCCGGATTAGAACGGTTTGCATACTTACGGATACGGGGATGGGCATTCAATTCTTTTGCAGCTAATTTTTTGATTACGGCATTTGATGAACGATGCCAACGTTTCAAATCAAACAAGTGGTCAGTATATTCAAAAGCCAACTCACAACGACGTTCATGATATAAATCTGCCATAGTAGGCATATCTGTTAACTCTTTCAAATTAGAGCGTCTGCGGATACGATTCAAATCTTCTTTCGCTTTACCAGGTTGGTTTGTCATTAAATAGGCTTCGGCACGGAACAGCAGCATTTCCGCAAAACGAATCAATGGGAAATTTACACGAGCAGTGGGGTAGTTGCCATTTGTATTTACGTATCCTTTAGTATCGGCATCCTTATGCTTGAACGGGTCCATATATTTATTAATCTGGAAACCGACATCCAAGTTTGTATCAGTATAGAATTTACGTTTCTCACCAAAAAACTCGAACTCTTGATTATATTCCAAAATAGAACGCACCAGACGATCATTACCAACACCGTCTTTTGCCATTTCTTCATAAATATCGTAAGAAGGCTTAATTTGGCCCCAGCCATTATATATGCCCCAAGCTTTATCTTCCAGAATCACTCCGGGGAATTCAACGCCACCGCCTGTAGAACCACCATTGGAAGGAATAGACCAAATATATTCCTTATTCCAAAAATCCGCAAACTCCGAAGAGAACACTTCTGCAAAAGTATCGGCCAAATCACGCCCATAGTCTGTTTCCAGAGAATTAACCATAGCAATTACATTATTCCATTGAATTTCATCCCACGTAGCCCAATAGGCATATACTTTAGCTTTATAGGCTACAGCGGCAGCTTTGTGAGCACGTCCTTTATCATCATCCGAATATTCTTCGAATTTCGGCAAATAAGAAATGGCATTATCCATATCCTCTATAATGAACTTATAATTGTCTATTACAGAAGCTTGCTGTGGAGGTATGGAATTATCATAATCGCCCTCGAAATCTTCGTAGCGCACAAAAGGTACACCTTGGTCTTTCGTTCCATAACGGTAAGCAATCCAAAAATGAGCCATGCCACGCATAAAGAAAGCTTCACCCAAACTCCGATGTTCTACATCGCTTAGTCCACCTTTTTTTTCTTTGGCAAGCAACTGCTTGATAATCCAGTTGGAACGAGCCATATTCTGATAGAATAAATCAAATCCACCACTGATAGGACTTTCATCACCGTTATAGTTAAAGGTGGCCAATGAGTTGAAGCCACGTGATTTAGCCCATACTATATCACAAGCAGCACCTTGTTCCCAAAACAACTCACGTCCAAAGCCTTTTTCCTGATGAATAGGAGCATAGAGCCCGTCAATGGCATCAATAGCTTGTTCATCATTCAAGAAATAGGATGTAGTGGCAGGATTGCCTTCCGGCTGCACATTTAAAAAGTCAGAGCAAGAACAAAAGGTTAGTGCCGATAACGCCAATAATGGTATATATTTTTTCATAACTGTTTTTATTAATAAGTTAGTTTAACACCAAAAGAAAATACTCTGGATACAGGATACTTCATAGCATCCCATCCTCCGCATTCCGGATCCATACCAGAATAATCAGTAATCGTAAAGAGGTTTTCACCACTAAAATAAACAGACATACGACTGTTGCGTTCCTTTAGATGTGACCATTTTTGAAGAACATCGGTCAAATCATAAGATAAAGTCAAATTCTTAAGACGCAAGTAAGAAGCACTTTCCAGATACCAGTCAGAAGCCGTAGAGAAATTGGAGTTCGGGTCATTCATCGAAAGTCTGGGAATATTAGAAGATGTATTAGTAGGGCTCCACGCATTCAAAATATCTTTTACGCGGTTGAAATTACCATCCGCATCACTCAGAATTACAGATTTAGCAGCGTAAAATGCCTGAGCCCCCCCTACTCCCTGGAACATAGCACTAAA
This sequence comes from Bacteroides sp. 11BF, assembly GCF_019633765.1. Classification (NCBI taxonomy): domain Bacteria; kingdom Pseudomonadati; phylum Bacteroidota; class Bacteroidia; order Bacteroidales; family Bacteroidaceae; genus Bacteroides; species Bacteroides sp. 11BF. Next base: position 46,006 of record NZ_JAFKPJ010000007.1, on the reverse strand, counting down.
AGAGAATTTCTTGTAAGTAGCGCCAAATGAAAATGAATACGTTGTTTTTGGAGTAGCGCTTCCACAATATTGGCGGTCCTTATCGTCAATCTTACCATCGTTATTATAGTCAATAAACTTCAAATCACCAGCTACGGCATTCGGTTGGATACGTTTTCCATTCTTATCCACATAAGCGGCCGCTTCCGCATCACTTTGAAAGATACCGTTAGTCTTAATCAAATAGTAAGAGTTCAAAGGTTCTCCCTCGGCAGTCTGGCGAGTATAAGGAATGTTACGGAATTTAGAATCACTATCTGTCCATACGCCAGGACTACCATCAGCATTCTTTACGCCAATATCCGAAACCCAATTCTTCAGATATGAAAAATTACCCGACACGAAGTAAGAAAAATCCTTATTAACGCGATCATTCCAGTTAGCCTGTACTTCAATACCACGGTTGCGAACTTCACCTTGATTAATTAACAACGGATTCAATCCAATAGAACTTGGCCAATTCATTGTTTGCTTCTGAATCAAGTTAAAGGTACGTTTATCAAAGTAATCAAACGACAATGCCAAACGATTTTTGAACAGTTCAACATCTAAACCTAAATCCCACTGTTCAGAAGTCTCCCATGTCAAGTTCCTATTCATTGCAGTGGAATTATATACAAAATTATTCCAGGTTGCATTATTTATCACACCATATTGAGCTTGTTCTTGCCAGTATGATGTTCCCAATAAGAGTGACTTGTAATTATAGTCAATAGAACCCAAATTACCTACACGCCCCCAAGAAGCGCGCAACTTCAACATACCGATGAAATCACTCTTTTTAAAGAACTTTTCATTAGAAATCTTCCAAGCTAAGGTAGCTGCGGGGAAATCACCAAAGTTATTCTCTTTCGGTAAACGACCGGCATAGTCACGACGCCAAGATGCCGTCACAAAATAACGATCATCATAAGAGTAAGCGAGACGAGCTACTAATGAAACGTTGGCATCAGGCCCTGTCAAATAATCTGTAGCAGAAGTAGTTCCTGCATATGCCAGATACTGCAGATACGGGCTTTCATCAGCAAAATTCTTACCATTTACTTTCAGTCCGCGTACATTATAATGGTCGGCTGTAGTAGAGAATAAGGCACCAACTGTATGGTTTCCGAAACTATTATCATAAGTTAGAGTATTCTCCGTTTTCCAAGCATCTGTACGGTAGTTGGTTACATCCAGGCTATTTGAATTATTAGGTTTACCCGGTTCATCTTGAATGGGACGGAAGTTCTTATAATTATTGGTTTTCAGATTATAGGTAAAACGGCTGGTAAACTTCAAGCCCTGTATTATATTGGCTATCTGCAAACTGGTAGTGCTCCACACATCGCTGGTTCTATTAAAACGGTTTTCAGCTCTCAGTAAACGTACCGGATTGACCGCATCACCATGAGCACCGGCGAAATTGCTTCCATATTTAGCTATGTATTCAGGATCCTCCGTAGTAGTGCCTCCCCAAGTACCATCCAACGGATTATAGACAGTAGCACTTGCCGGCATATAAATTGCAGATAAAACAGGACCTGTATAAGCGTCGTTTGTATCTTTTGAACGATTCTCAGTATTCTTCCATACCAGATCCTCACTAATAGATACCCACTTATTCAAATCAAACTTGCCATTATAACGAATTGCATAATTCTTATTATAAGTATTAATCAATACACCTTCATCGTTATCAAATGAAAAAGATAAGCGACTGGAATAGTTGTCGGTACCTACATTTAAAGCAATATTATGACGCTGATAGAAAGCTGTACGAAAAATCTCATCCATCCAGTTTGTACGGGTAGTACCGATCCATGGATTCTTTTCTATATTCCAACCGTCAGGTAAAGTCACATTCGCGTTGGCATAAGAGCGTTTACGCATCTCCAACTCTTCCTCGGCATTTAACGGTTCCGGCAAATTTGTAGCCTGGCGAATGCCGTAAGTGCCTTCATAGCTAAGAGTAGGAATACCCGCTTTAGCTTTTTTGGTAGTAACCAGGATAACGCCGCCCGCACCTGATTGCGCACCATAAATAGCAGCAGACGCGGCATCTTTCAATACGACAATAGATTCAATATCACTCATTGAAGCAATAGGAGCACCCGGAACGCCGTCAACTACCCAAAGTACGTTGTCACCATTTTGAGAACCTTGTCCACGAATAACAATAGAAGGAGTGGATGTAGGATCACCGCCATTAGATTGTACCGTAACACCCGCTAACTGACCTTGCAACAGACTTTCCGTAGAGCTAACCGGACGCACCGTCAAGTCATCCGTGTTACTCAATACACCCACAGCCGCTGACAAGTCTTGTTTCCGGGCATTCGCGCCATATCCCAAAACAACCACCTCGTCCAGAAGTCCGGTATCTTCTTTCAAAGTTACCATCAAATCTTTTCCCGTTACCGGAATTTCCTGACTCGTAAAACCGACAAAACTGATAATCAAAATATCATTCTTGGCAGCCGACAATGCAAACTTACCATCTATGTCTGTAATAACTCCATTAGAAGTTCCTTTCACGATAACATTGGCACCGATCACAGGTTCCCCCATCTGATCTTTTACTATTCCCCCCACAGAGATCTGCTGTGCGTAAGCACCTGCCGATAGGGACAGCCCTACTAATAATATCAGAATCATTCGATAGATTCTAAGATTTACTTGTTTCATGCATTCAAAATTTAAAGTTTATAATATAGAAAATTATAATTCTGTCACAAAGGTCTAAAAGCAGAATTACATAGACATTACAAAAAGATTATTTTTCTTGGACTCTTATATATAAGTAAAATATAATAAATATATTACTTATACTATTTTTAATTATATACGACACATATTAGTAAATATTATTTCTCAAACAAGGCAGAAGCTCCTAATAAAATAGCATCCTTAAAAGTTTCATTACATATTCATTTAAAGGTTTTGATATATACAAATTATTAATAGTCACTATCTATCATATTACTATTCACGCATTCTAATCTTCACTTTACGTAAATACGCAGAGTAACTAATGAAAAAACTTATTATCTGATTCTAACTAATAATGTCAGGAGAATAGCATCAATAGATGTTACTGCCAATGAGATATTCCACTAACTTTTGCCCTCCCGGATCTTCTGTAAAATCAATGAATACAATGCCGCAATTTCGTTTGCGCTTCTCCACCAGATAATTTACAACCGGTTCATTGACTTTATTCGCAAAAACCAGAGGTATTCCCGAAGGCAGTCCAGTAGCACTCACAAAAGATATTCCCCACCGGCGTGAAAAGCTTCGTTCTTCACATATCCTATCGAAATTACGAATACAAGCCACAATCTTTTTATCCGCTTCTTTGCCCGAGTTGTATTGGTATTCATCCTGAAGAAAAACAGTCGCTTCTTTGCCATCTTTATTACGAAGGGTCAACAGGCAAGTACTATTATCATCCCAACCGATGCAGGCAGCTCCCGGGTAATTATCCATCACACGATCCCTATGCAAAAAAAGTATCTTTCCACGGCAATTTTTCAATGTCAGTTCTGGGTGGAAATCTGCAACAAAATAACGCTGATATGCAGATGTATTCAAAGACGCAGATAATAAAGAAGCATAATCCTTTATCTCCCCTCCCTCTTTTTTCAACGACACAATCAAAGTCTCAGAAGGATGAACTTGCAAAAAACCGATGAAAGCGGGCAATACATCTTCTTCCCAGTATATATCCTGAAAAGCATGACCATGGAATACCCCTAATTTACCATTCTTTTCTTTCAAACGGATGTCAAAAGCACGAATCCCTTTCTGCAACTGAGTGGGGATATCTGCAGTTTGCGTCTTCAGCATACGTCCTCCCTTAATAGAGCCACTATCGTGCGTACCAGGAATGGATATCTTACAGATAGGAAGTGTGTCCTGAAGTACCTTCATCCACTCAGCTTTTTCCACACCGGAAACAAGATTTGCAGATTCATGCCCTGTCTGCATTACAAATCCGTTTCCATAACTTATATCGGCACGGGCAGTTGTAGGATTATTACTTCCCGCAAAAGCAGGAAAGAACAATGCCGATATAATCAAGGCTAATACACAAAAGAGTTGCAAGTATTTCCGTCCCATAGCAAATAATTCTAAGAGTTTGATATGCGCAAAAATAAAGGATTCAGATTCCTTTTTTATCCTTAATTACGCATTTAGTTCTTCATTTTGCGCAAATATGCAACAATTCTTTCAAAATATTATTTACTGATACCAATCTACAAGATAGAGAACTGAGATTTAACAATTATCATTTTGTATTTCCAAATGCTGGTAAAATCAGTTTTTACAGCCCTAATATAAATATATATAGAAAAAAGCCCGAGAATCTCTATCAGACAAAATCATAAGGAAAGCAAATCAAACTAAAATACAAACAAAAGATTGAATATAGGATCTTTACGGAACACAACAATTGAAAAATATCAGAAACAACAATCATTTTCACATATACAAAAGAATCAGAAACAAACAGCATATAGAGGAAATCAGGCATTTTCAGCCACCTTTTTCATCCCTTAACAGCAACTATCGGAAACAAAATGACTTGATTCTGAAAGGAAGTTAACTTCATATCAGCACGGAATTAACTTTCTGCCAACAAAAAGCTAACTCTTTACAATTACGATATTAACTTTCTATAGACTAAGAAATTAATATCGTATTACTTGCCCATCATAAATTTGTTTTTATTCTGCATATATATGAGTTTATCGCCTTTTATCCTCCCAAAAAAGAACACGAAACGTGTCAGGAAAAAGAGGAATATCCAAACAAATAGAAAGTTTTTGATATATTTGCCCACACATTTTGAATTCGTATAGATTTTGTGTTATTAATATTCGCAGACTCAGCAAAACACAGGTCATTTTTATCTCTAATTCACAACTGAGCAAGCATACCGAATTACTGGCAATAAAGAAAAAGCCAATATCACCATATCCTTAATACCTCTGCGTCTTCTGCGATAAACGCTCAAACCACCAGATTATGAACAGTGTAAAGAGCGTTGCCAATGCCGTGCAAACCAGCGAACCTTCAAAACCAAATGCTCCTCCGTTGATCAGATTATTTGCGGGCAGGCGAAGTGAAAACAAGGTTTCACAGAAACGATTGCCACTGACTTCAAATCCAAGCATGGGTCCTTGAATCCAGTTCCAAAAGAAATGAAGCGAAATTGGAAACCAAAGGTTACGGGTATAAAGATAGGCAGCTCCCAGTAATAATCCTCCCAACACCAGATTAAGCATAGGCAAAAAAGCCACATTGGGATTCATCAGATGGAGCAACGCAAACAAAAAGGAAGAGATGAAAAGAGAAATAAATTTATTGAGTCGCGTACGCAATAAGCGCCCCAGAATATATCCGCGCATCATAGTTTCTTCGACAATGGCAACCATAGCGAAAAACAGCCCGCTCAAGAGCAGATCGCTCCAATGAAAATGAACACCGACAACCTCAATCTGACCGGTCAGCAAACAAACAGCAAAGCCAATGGCATAGATAAGCACTGCCATCAAAAAGCCGTACAAGATGTCTTTACCACGTCCTTTCAGACTGAATCCTAAATCGGAGAAGGGACGATGATCCAGAAATTGCATCATCAGGAAGGTAACAACAAACACGCTCAGCAACATAGCTCCCTCCCCAATAAAGAAAGTCCCCATTCTCCACTCTTTTAATACAGGGATAGAACTCAGAATAATCCCAAACAGAGGTATAAGAATATAGAAACCCACCAGAAATAATGCAATACTTGCAAATGCCGGAATTCCTCCCGAAGAGTGAATCGGACTGCTCTCTTTTTCTTGTTGTTCCATTTTGTTAATTTATTAGTTGAAGGACAAAAATAACTATATTTTCCTAAAACTCTCAACGAGATAAAGTATGATTCGCTATATTTGTCTAAACATTTATCATAAATATGAAAATAAAACATCTATTTATAGGAATAGTCCTTGCTGCCAATCTATTTGCAGCTACGGCACAAGAAGTTAAGAAAACATATTTCGTCAGCAAACCGGGAACTCTTATTTCGATGATGACGGAAGAAGAAGCAAACCAGGTGACTCACCTCACTCTGACAGGAAAGATCAACGCAGTGGATTTCAAGCATCTGCGCGATGAATTCAAAAATCTGCAAGTGCTCGATATAGCGAATGCAAGTATCAGTATGTATTCGGGAAAAGAAGGTACGTATCCGGATAAATTCTATATTTACATGCCAAACTTTGTTCCGGCCTATGCTTTCTGCAAGATGGAAAACGGCATTGCCAAAGGGAAATCGACCCTAAAGAAAGTGGTTCTTTCGGAAAAAATCAAGAACATTGAAGATACAGCTTTTATGGGATGCGAGAACCTGAACATCTGCCAGATCAAAAAGAAAACTCCTCCCAACCTGCTGCCGGGAGCCTTGGCTGACAGCATCACTGCAATCTTCGTACCGCTGGGAGCAAGTGATGAATACCGGCTGAAAAATCGTTGGGATAACTTTGCGTTCATTGAAGGCGAACCATTGGAAGCTAAAATAGAGGTAGGTGCTTTGAGCACGCTGGAAAGTGAAATACAAAAAGCAGGGCTACAACCGAAAGAGATCAACTTCCTGACCATCGAAGGTAAACTGGATGCAGCCGATTTTAAACTGATACGGGATTATATGCCGAATCTGGTTGCCGTAGACATCGAAAAGACCAATGCGACAGCTATCCCGGACTTCACTTTCTCACAAAAAAAATACCTGCTCCGCATTCGTTTACCTCATGGACTGAAAAGCATTGGACAGCGAGCTTTCAGCAATTGCGGACGTCTGTGTGGAACCGTGGAATTGCCGGAAAGCATTACAGCCATCGAATATGGTGCTTTCATGGGATGTGACAGGCTACGCTACGTAGTTGCCAAAGGAGATAAAATCACAACCATAGGAGACAATTTATTCGGGGAAGGGAAAAATAAGTTGATTTATAAACGATAAAAAACGGGAGCATATCAAAAAACTCACCACAGAGGACACTGAGGAACACAGAAGGAATTTTAACGACACGAATAATCTGTGGAAATCAGTGCAATCTGTGGTGAGAGGACCTTTGACACAACTTCACTCCTTCTTGTTCATCGCTTTTTTATCCAATAGGCTATACCCAAAAGAATAAGCAAGCCGGTGAGGATAAAGGCCCAGATGTTGGGTACGCGCGACTCGGCAGTCAAAAGATATTCGCCTGCCAAAAGACGATAGGCATCTACTTTCCAGACCCAATGACCATCCTCCCTAAAGGTTGTATTTGCCGAAAGCATTTGTCCGGGCATATTGAGTTCATATTGAATCACCACTCCAAATAACTCAACGGAACGTGTTTCCTCATCAAATTTTTTATCCACTTCCTGCTGTTTTTCTTTATAGAGAAGCGAAAAGCAATCAGTGTGAAAGTGAGTATCGAGTAATTGACAAACGAGTGCCGGAGAGAAGTCCGGATCATCATTCTGAGGCCGATATGCCTGATACAATGAATCCTTAGCCGCATTCAGACGTGAAAGATAGTCGCCCTGCTTCAGGTCAGCTATAAAAGGCCGCATCACTTCAATACTTAATTCATAGAGACTACGGTTGTACCATTGAACAAATTGTCCTTCCAAACGATCGAGTACTTCTTTCATCTCCAATCCGTTCATTCCCCGATACGCAGTGTCGTCGCCCTGAAACCAAAGTTTCTGTTCCGACTCGTTCAGATAGTTTTTCAGAGGTACAGGCCCTTTTTCTGTCAGTTCGGGATAAACACCGTTATAGGTATAATACGTATAGAACCAACGGAAATGTTTGGTCAGTGTTTCCCGCGGAGTCACCAAAGGACGAAACATCGGATTTTTAGGCCGGACCTGCTCCGAAAATAAGTCGACAGAAGCCTGCTCCCTGCTGGCACACACGTTTATCTTTTCCTTCTCTCCAAAATAATTATGCATCCGGACAGAATCAAAACGCGTCACCGTCCAACCGGAATCCAATGAGAACATAAAAGGATTTTGTGCCCAATTTCCGGCCATGAATGCAGAATCGCCAAAGGCATAAACTTCCCTACGAGCCGATCCATCAGGAAAAACCTGGGTTTTCACTTGATAATAGGTGGTGCAGGACACCATTGAAACGGCAAGCAACAATATCGGTAAAAGATTTTTTGTTTTCATACGCATCTATTTTTTAAAGATCACTCACTCTTCATTATCTGTTTATACTGAGTATAAAGCCGTTCTCGTTTAAGCATTTCCCTTTTCCGATTACGGGATGCGGTAAAGAAAAGCTCCTGCTTCTCTCCTATCGTCAAACCTCTATGCTCCCGACTGTCTGTGAAAGTATTCGATTGATAGGGCTCCGGTATGATGATTACTTCAGACGAGGGAAATGAATCAACAGACATCGTTTCTGCTACCCATATCGCCAAGAGCAAAGTTGCAGCAATGCCCGAACACCAGGCAACAAGATTCGGTCTGCGCTTGGCCGGACTTCTGAAAGAAGCCGCCTTGACAGCACGCATAATATCTTCGGTTAATACCTCCGGATTTTCCAGAATGGGGGGGGTCTTTTTTAACTGTCCCAACCACCTTTCATAATTAATTTCTTCCTTTTTCATCTTTCTTTATTTATTTCATTCAACTTCTTACGGATACTCTTCCGGGCGAGATAGAGGTTTGTTTTGATCTGGATCGATGTGAGTCCGGTAATAATCTCGATCTCTTTGATTTCCAACTCTTCTATATCGCGCAATGTAAATACCAGCTTCTGCTTAGGAGTCAGTTGTTGCATAAAGTACAGGATATATGCTTTCAACTCCCGGTTGACTAACACTGCTTCGACGTTATCATTGGAAAGAATGGGCAACTCGGAAAACGCAATATCGGAAAGCGCTCCGGCCGGCGAGTGTTGTAAAACCCGCAAACGATCATAACAAATATTACACGCAACCCTGTAAAGCCAGGTCGCAAAGCGAAATTCAGGACGGTATTTGTCCAACGAAAGCCAGACACGCAGGAAAGTCTCCTGTACCATATCCCGCGCTTCCTCTTCATTACACAACAAGCGGAATGCCAGGCGAAAAACAAAAGTCTGATACTCTGCCACAAGCAAAGCAAATGCACTTGCATCTTGCTTCCTGCTCCTTTCTACTAATGCCTGTATTTCCTTTTGTTCCATAAGCCACGGTATATGTGTTTATATATGATACGTAATAAATGGAGAAAGGTAAAATAACGATGAATGATAAACTATGAACGATAAACAACAGTAAACGATAAATAAAGTGAATACGAACAAAAAAACGATGAACAGGTGCCCATTCATGCGCAACCTGTTCATCGTTAATCGTTCATCGTTCAAAACCGTACATCATTACTTGTACATCTTGGCTCTCAGCTCTTTGATGTGATCGGAAGTAATGTATTCGTCGTATTCCATCATCTTATCGATAATACCGTTCGGAGTCAGCTCAATCACACGATTGGCAACGGTCTGAATAAATTCGTGGTCATGTGAAGAGAAAAGGATATTGCCTTTATAAGTTTTCAGGTTGTTGTTGAATGCCTGAATAGACTCCAAGTCGAGATGATTGGTCGGAGTATCGAGAATCAGACAGTTGGCATTGCGCAACTGCATACGGGCAATCATACAACGCATTTTCTCACCTCCCGAAAGTACACTCACTTTCTTCAGTACTTCTTCACCGGAGAAAAGCATACGTCCCAGGAAACCTTTCATATAAACTTCATTACCCTCGCCATATTGGCTCAACCAGTCGACCAGATTCAAATCAGTATTGAAATATTCGGTATTATCCAAAGGAAGATAAGCAGTTGTAATTGTTACCCCCCAGTTGAAATGTCCTGCATCAGGCTTCATATGACCGTTGATTATCTCAAAGAAAGCAGTCATCGCACGCGGATTACGGGAAATGAACACAATCTTGTCACCTTTCTCCACATTGAAGTTCACGTCGTTGAACAATACAACCCCTTCTTCGGTCTTCTTGCTCAAACCGGAAACTTCCAATATCTGATTGCCCGGCTCACGCTCCGGAGTAAAGATAATACCCGGATATTTACGGGAGGACGGTTTGATTTCTTCAACATTCAACTTTTCGAGCATTTTCTTACGACTGGTAGTCTGCTTACTCTTGGCAACATTGGCACTGAAACGGCGGATAAATTCTTCCAGTTCTTTCTTTTTCTCCTCAGCTTTGGCCTTCTGGTTCTGCTGCTGACGGAGGGCCAATTGACTGGATTCATACCAGAAACTGTAGTTACCGGCAAAAAGATTAATTTTTCCGTAATCGATATCGACCGTATGTGTACAGACAGAATCGAGAAAGTGACGGTCGTGACTTACAACCAACACGGTATGTTCGAAATTAGAGAGATACTCTTCCAACCAGGTAACAGTCTCCATATCCAGGTCATTGGTAGGCTCGTCAAGCAACAGGTTATCCGGATTTCCGTATAATGCCTGTGCCAGCATCACACGCACTTTTTCCTTACCGCTCAATTCACCCATCAATGTATAATGTTTATCTTCTTTCACACCCAAACCGCTCAGCAACATAGCTGCGTCACTTTCAGCATTCCATCCGTCAAGTTCGGCAAACTTCTCTTCCAGTTCGGAAACCTTCAGACCGTCTTCATCGGTAAAATCTTCTTTGGCATAAAGAACTTCGCGTTGCTTCATAATATCCCACAACACGGTGTGACCCATCATTACGGTATCCATTACCGTATAAGCGTCCCACTTAAAGTGGTCCTGGCTCAATACCGAAAGGCGTTCGCCCGGACCTAACGTAATGTTTCCGGTAGTCGGGTCGAGGTCACCGTATATCGTACGAAGAAAAGTTGACTTGCCGGCGCCATTGGCACCGATAATACCATAACAATTTCCACTTGTAAATTTCAGATTTACATCATTAAACAATACTCTTTTACCAAACTGTACCGAAACGTTTGAAACTGTAATCATTCTATTATTATTCCTTAAATTATTTATTATCAAATAATGCGGTGACAAAGGTAGACATTTTTAGTGAATAACGAACTATCAGTAATGTGTCAATCTGACATAAAAGTATTACCTTTGCTGCGTTTTTTGGCAAAACAAACAAACTGGCAAAGTTTTTGCTGCAAAGCCAATACATTAAAATGCCGTATTGACATGAAACTAAATCCGTTTAACAAGAATAAAAACAGAATAGATATGGACCCAAAAGAAAAAAAAACCAAGAAAGAAGAAGAGTTGACAGTAGACGATATTCAAGATACCGTTGAAGGACAGTCGCAAAACGAAGAAACCACTGAGGAAAGCACACCGCTGACCGCAGAGGAGAAACTGGAAAAAGAACTGGAAGAAGCCCATAGCCAGATCGAAGATCAGAAGGACAAATACCTCCGTCTTTCGGCTGAATTCGATAACTACCGTAAACGGACCATCAAAGAAAAAGCAGAGTTGATTCTGAACGGTGGTGAGAAGAGCATCAAAAGTATTCTACCGGTAATCGACGACATGGAACGTGCACTGACAACTATGGAAACGGCTACGGACGTAACTGCCGTAAAAGAGGGTGTTGAGTTGATATATAATAAGTTCCTGTCTATTCTGTCGCAGGATGGAGTAAAGGTTATCGAAACTAAAGACCAACCGTTGGATACGGATTATCACGAAGCCATCGCTGTGATCCCTGCTCCGACAGAAGAACAGAAAGGTAAAATATTGGATTGTGTACAGACCGGATATACCCTTAACGGCAAAGTAATCCGCCATGCAAAAGTAGTTGTGGGTGAATAACCGGAACACGACAAACTTGCTAATATAATTAAAATCAACGAAACTAAAATATGGCAGAAAAAAGAGATTATTACGAAGTGCTGGAAGTCACGAAAGAGGCAACAGTCGAAGAAATAAAGAAAGCATACCGGAAAAAAGCCATCCAATATCACCCGGACAAAAATCCGGGTGATAAGGAAGCAGAAGAAAAGTTTAAAGAAGCAGCCGAAGCGTATGACGTACTGAGTAATCCGGATAAACGTGCCCGCTACGACCAGTTTGGTCATGCAGGAATGAGTGGAGCAGCTGGAAACGGCGGACCGTTCGGAGGATTCGGTGGCGGAATGTCCATGGACGACATCTTCTCTATGTTCGGTGATATTTTCGGCGGCCATAGCGGCGGCGGATTCGGTGGTGGTTTCGGAGGCTTCGGCGGATTTGGAGGCGGAGGTTCTCAACAGAGAAAATTCCGTGGCTCAGACCTCCGGGTGAAAGTGAAGCTGAATTTGAAAGAGATCTCTACAGGAGTTGAAAAGAAATTCAAACTAAAAAAATATGTACCTTGTTCGCACTGTCACGGAACAGGGGCAGAAGGTAATGGCGGTTCTGAAACTTGTCCGACCTGTAAAGGTAGCGGTTCGGTAATCCGTAACCAGCAAACCATCTTAGGAACCATGCAGACACGTACTACGTGTCCTACTTGTAATGGCGAGGGAAAAATCATTAAAGACAAGTGTAAGGTTTGTGGTGGAGAAGGTATCGAATACGGTGAGGAAGTAGTAACAGTAAAAATTCCCGCCGGAGTAGCAGAAGGCATGCAACTCTCTATGGGCGGCAAAGGAAATGCCGGAAAACATAACGGTATCCCGGGCGACCTATTGATTTTGGTGGAAGAAGAGCCACATCCGGAGCTGATTCGTGATGAAAACGATCTGGTATACAACTTATTGCTGAGTTTCCCTACAGCAGCTATCGGAGGTGCGGTAGAAATTCCAACCATCGACGGAAAAGTGAAGGTAAAAATCGAAGCAGGTACACAACCGGGAAAAGTGCTCCGACTCCGCGGTAAAGGGTTGCCAAGCGTAAACGGTTACGGCACAGGAGACCTGCTGGTTAACGTAAGCGTATATGTGCCGGAGACACTGAGTAAAGACGAAAAAAGTACTTTGGAAAAGCTGGAAGAATCGAAGAACTTCAAGCCAAGTACTTCAATTAAAGAAAAGATATTCAAGAAGTTCAGAAGTCTTTTCGACTAAGAAGTTTCACCACCGATCACACTGATTTACACAGAGAATATCTCATAAAATTTGCCCGGGTATACATCGAAAGATGTAAGCCCGGGCAAATTTATATAAAACAGAATATTCTATTTATCAGAGACTAATTGCAGCACTTGCTCCGCCTGTACAGATACGACCGGAGAGAAAGCCGGACTTGCCATATACTTTTTCAAGCTATACAATAATTGGCGCGCTTCGACACGCTTATCCATGTTTTGCCAGAAATCAATGCCCGATACCAACAATTTTCCATTACCTACTTTTACCTCGAATAGCAAGGCGAGAGGACGATTTGTAAACCAATCGTCGATGACACGCACTATCGGAGCTATTTCAGGAGAAAGTTCGGCCACTTTAATGGCACCGGAATGGCTCATGGCATCCCACCATTGATAATCACTGTAATATTCTGTGGGGAATTGACTCAAAGCCGGATGTTTCGGATTACACAAAATACCCAATGTATGAGGAGCTTGTCCTCCTGTCCAAGCAGTATTCCAGAAAATACTGGAAAATCCAACCTGAATATCACCTCCCATTTGACGGGTCAGTGTCCCTTTCTTTAAAGATAACAATACAGAAGCACCTCCTTCAAGAGCCTTTAGGGTAGTGGTATCCAAACAGTCGACCATCCGGATACTCTCTTCTCCCTCTACTTTGAGTGGCAGAGCGGGATAAACCCAAACATTCCAACTGTTCTTCCACTCACCGACTGCCACCTCCAACACCAAACGCCGGGGAGTTTCCATCTGAGCTAAAGAAGCGGAAATATCTCCTAATGGGAAGTTATTGCCTATGGGAAGTAAATCTACTTTCCACTGTCCGGACTGCAGTACATTCCCTGCCGTATCGGACAAAGTCCATCCGGCTGCCACATTCTTTAGTGGAGTTTCGCCATAATGAGCCACTTCTACCCGGGCGTTCAACAGTTCGTCATTTTTATAAATAAGTTTAGGCAAACGTGCCAAAGGGACGGTTGGAGCACAGAAACGGCGGTACTCTTCGGGAGAAATATAACCTTTTTCTTCCCAGAAAGCATCCAGCACACCGACCAATGCTGTACCTTGTCCCGGAAAGTCATTGAGTCCCAGTAACTGGAATCCACCGAAATTCCTGGTACGTAAAGCAGCCTCAACATCTGCTTTATAGCAGAGTGCCTGTAATTTGCCGGACGCAAGCAAGAAACTGTCTGCAAGATGTATCATACCATTATTTTGCAGAATATCCCTGAAAATTTCCATATTTGCAGGACGCATGACACCGTCATATTTGCTGATCTCTTTAAAATTAGGATAAACACACCATTGCCCGATTTCGTGACTTACAACAGGTTGGCTGAAGCGACTGACATATTCCGACCAATCATAATCGGTACGGGGAGGTTCTGCGTTGATAATACTCCGAAGTCCCTGTCCCCATCCCTGAATGCGGGGAGCAGGATCACTTAAAAAATCATTGACCGCCAACATGGGCCATCCTGCACCGCTACAATACAAGCGGCGATTATCCCGATCCTTCCATGTTGTGACAAAGTTGGCCAGATAAGTACTACTCCCCACACCTGCCGGTTCATTGCCATACATCATCATACAAAACGAAGGATGATTGCCAAACGTGTTGACAATCCGTTCACTTTCGTCCCAAATGAACCGATCGAGCGGACGACCGTCACCAATCGTCGTAGACTGATTGGCCCAAGAGGAACATTCTATTTCCAGATAAAGTCCCATTTCATCAGCTGCACAAAATGCAGCCTCAGGAGGACACCATGAATGAAAACGAACATGGTTCAGCCCATGTGCCTGAAAAGCTGTGAATATTCTTCTCCAAGTTTCTTTGTCAGTGGGCGGATAGCCTGTTTTAGGAAAAGCGGCACAATCCAACGCACCACGCAAAAAGACAGGACGGTTGTTAATCGTGATACAACCATTGACTACTTTAAAATCACGCATACCAAAAGACTCTTCACTAAAATCAGTGGTCTTTTGCTCCTTATCAGTCAGACTTACTTTCAATCGATATAAATTCGGATGAAATTCATCCCACAAACGGATATCATCTCCCAAAGCCAGAACAGCCTCCACTTCATTAGTCCCCGGCTGAAGATTGACCTCCTTTTGCAAAAGTTTGCCATCAGCCTCCAAAGCGAGCAAAGCTGTCACTTCATTCTTCTTACGGTTACGGAGGAATGTTTTCACACGAATGTTTTTAGCTGATATATCCGGGAAAATAGTCGTACGTGCAATGTTCACCTGAGGACGCACCTGAAGAAACATATCCCCGATAACCCCGTTCCAATTGCCCTGAGTATGATCGGAAATACTGTGGGAATTTTCACCCGGATCGATATCCTTTACACGATTATCGATACGTAAAGTTAATGTGTGTTTTCCGGGAGTCAGGACATCCGATAAGTCGTACTGATGTGGAGCACCCAATGCATTCTGCATACCGACCTCTTTATCATCTACCCACAAACGAGTTTCCCAATGACAACGTTCCAGAAATAAACTGATATCCTGTTGCCCCCAGCCTTCCGGAACAGTCACCTCTTTTTTATACCAGGCTGCCCCCTTGTAATACTTCACAGGCTGCAACCAAAAGGGGATTTTAACATGACCCGGTTCACGATAACGGGCATAGGCATCACTCCGGAAATAGGCTGAATCAACGATACCTCCGGTCCACGGAGTATTGGCAGTAATGTCTTCTCCCAAGCCATTGGAAGCCATGGATCCGGGTAACAGGACCGTACTGTCCCAATGAGTAGAATCGGTCGTAAACTGCCAACTACCCGACAAGTCGATCCTAGTAACCTGCTGCGAACAGGAAGCCAATAAAAACGAGAAAAGTGTTAGTGTTTTGATCTTCATTATTTCATATTATCTATAAGGTTGAAAACAATGTTACTTCACTGATTTTGTATCAATACGCAAAAGTAGCAAGAACGATTTACCTTATAAATAGATATTTCTAATATAATGATGGATTATTTTATGATTTAAAATAATCATCTCCACATAATATTTTGCAAATTCAATATCCCGGATTCTGTGTCAGATTGGGATTCATCAAACGGATTTTCTCCGGAATAGGAAATACTGTGGTATAGCCACTTTCCTCACCCGGAAGCCGGGGCCTGCTTGTATAAGCACGGGTATATTGGCGAAAACGAACCAAATCTTGCCTGCGCCAACCCTCCCAGGCAAACTCTAATTGACGTTCCGAAAGCAAACTTTCTAATGTAGCTGTCCGGAAAGGAGCATTCACACGGGCGCGAACAAGATTCAGTTCTACATCTCCATTTTCTCCGTTACGGACTTTGGCCTCACTCTTCATTAATAAAACATCGGCATAACGATAGAGTACAATATCATTTTCCATTAGTTTACCATCTTTTGTGGCGGTTTCATCAATCTCATACTTTTTCATCCGTGCGCCTGCGGTCTTTTCATAGGAGGTATTAGAGATATCGACATCCACCTTCCAAGGAAAATACTCCAGCAAAGTACCGTCATCGAGTGTGATGACCTTTCCCTTCAAATCGTAAACAACACCTGCAAAATAACATTTATCAAAACGGGGATCGACAGTTTGGGTATCATACCCAAAGGTTCGAAGTACTTCCACAGTAGCACTTGAACCATTCTCTCCTCCCAATCCGTAGGCCTTGGCATGATTATAGTGACGGGAACGGAAAAGATATTGCATCTGGTTAGTATATAAAGTCTTACTCATTGGAATGGTAAAAATATTCTCGGCAGAAGATTCATTGTAAACAGCAAAGTTTGCTTCATAGTTATCTTCCAGACGATATCCCGCCGCAGTAATGGAATCACAATATGCCTCCACCGTTTGCCAGGCATTGAGCCGGTTGCCATCTACTTCAAAATAGATGTCTCCTCCATCGGGATATTGTGTATCGGTCCAGTTATCATCCGCATATATCTCAGCATTCAAGACAAGTTTGGCAAGCAAGAAATGGACCACGGGACGGGTAATCCGCCCATAATAATTGCCGGAACGATTGCTATATGTTTGCGCCAATAAAGGGGCAGACTCCTGTAACTCCTTCACAATAAAATCAAAAACTTCTTTACGACTGTTTTGTTTCACCTCTTTCAAAGGTATAGCAGATGATAGAATTAGAGGAACACGTCCGAACAAATCCATTAAATGATAGTAATACAAAGCACGGAAAGCACGAACCTCTGCCCGGTAAGCAGGAAGTTCCGTGTCGTGATGAGTCTCCTGATAAGTATCGATTCGTTCAAGTGACTGATTGCAAAGACCTATAACCTTATATAAATATTCCCACGTAGCCTGAATAGCATCATTATCGACTCCCCAACGATGAAGAAAAAGTCCCTGCCAGAATCCTCCATCATACCAGTCACCTCCACGGGTAGGCATAATAGCCTCATCGGTGGTAAAGGTATTCAGATCGTAAATTCCCCTGCCGGTGCCCTGCAACCCCTGACTATCACTATAACCTCCTATGTTATTGTATAAGGAAGCCACTGCATTATAATACAAATCGGTGAGACTCTTGTAAGCATCCTCTTCGGGAATCTTATCTTTAGGATTTTCATTCAGAAAGTCATCACATGAAAACAGCAGACTAAACATCAGGATACAGACAAAGGAATATATATAGTGCCTTTTCATAATTAATCCTCCAAATTAAAAGTTAATACTCAAACCAAGCGTATAGGTACGTGCTAAAGGATATCCCCGTTTGTCATCCACTCCCAAAGTAGAATTAACGGTAGAGCTGTTGATCATAGGTGACAGACCGGAATATCCGGTAATAGTAGCCAGATTATTGACAGTCAGTGCGAGACGGAGGGACTGGACGTATTTTTTCCACTTCGACACCGGAACATTCCAGCCTATCGTAACATAATCGAAGTTTACATAATCACCTCTCTCCAGCCAATAGTCCGTAGCAGTCTGGTCTTTGATATTACGTCCGGGAGCTTTCTTCATTACATTGTAATCAGGAAAAATATTCATATTCATGTAGGTCAGTGAAGTACCGTTATAGATTTTATGACCGAATGCCCCATTTATCTGTACTGAGAGATCGAAACGTTTATAGCGAAAACTGATATTGGAGCCAAGTAAAGTCTTGGGTACCGCCTGACCTGCCACATAGCGGTCTTCTCCATCTTCAAGGCTCACCCCTCCACCGTTCAAATCGGCAATGTCATACGTATACCCACCATTGCCATCGGAAATAAGCCCTTTGCAATGAGGCAGGTAGAATACCCCTAAGGGTTGTCCTATCATCTGATACACAATATGATTATATCCACCATGAAATCCGGCTCCGTCCAGACTTGCCAGGCTTTTATACTCAGGTGCCGAAATATTCTCTCCACCATACATTCCACTTAATGAAAGCAATTTATTTTGCTGGAAAGTGACATTAACATTAATGTTCAATTCCATGTCGCGGGTCTTCAAAGGAGTGATGCCGACAGCAATCTCCGTACCGCAGTTGCGCATGGAACCTATATTTGCCAAAAGAGTGTTATAGGTAAAAGGCGGCACACTGACATTATAAAGATAAAGCATATCAGAGGTCTTGGAATTATAGTAGTTCAAAGAAAAGAGTAACCGGTTGCCAAACATACCAAGATCTGCACCTGCATTAAAAGTACGCTTTACTTCCCATTTCAAATCGGGATTGGTATTACGCATATTACCCAAAGTAACCACCTGTGAACTCCCAACAGGAACAACTCCGTTAGGCTTTACCAGATTAAGCGTTGTATAAGAGTCGATGCCACTCTGATTGCCGGCCAGCCCGTAACCGATACGGAATTTCAGATTATCCACCAATGAAATACGTTTCATAAACTTCTCTTCACTGACAACCCAGGCAGCCGACACGGATGGAAAAAAGCCCCATTTATGATTGGCACCAAACTTGGAAGAAGCATCGGTACGAGCATTCACCGTAAGGATATACCGGTCGTCAAACGTATAATTGAAGCGACCGAGAAAAGATGCCAACCGCGGCTGTTCAAAATAAGAGTTCGTTCCTTCCCAAAGGCGAATGGCACCTGCCTGAAGGTTGTTATAACCAAACTGATCGGAATTGAAATTGGTCACAGTGGTGTAAAAACCGCTATAAGTCTCTTTTTGAAGTTCTGCCAGAGCCAGTACATCAAAATAATGTTTATTCCAGTTCTTTTTATAGGTCAACATCAGATTGCCAAGCAGTGATTCCATTTTCCGGGTACCTTTATATGCTTGTCCGTGTGCCCATACAGATGTAGGCAGATACTGGGAATTTTCAACAATATTATAAGTATAAGAACCAAAAAGAATCAGTTTAAGTTCGCGCAGTAAATTAAAGGTTAGCCGAGCATGAGTACTGATATGTGAAGTCGCATCATGATCTTTCACTTCCATCCAGGCCAAAGGGTTAGTGATCTGGCTGGCATTGGTAATCTGATCCCAGGAACTGGTTTCCGGATTACGGTGATTGGGATATGTAGGATTAAAAGTTGCAGCCGAATAGAATGTTTTTTGAAGGTCAAACAAATTATGGTTCTTTTGGATAGAGCCAAACATACCCAGCTCGCACACCAAAAAATCATCAAAAACATGCTGGGTCATGTTCATATTCGAAGTGAAGTTCTTCATATCCTCGTTCAATATAATGCCCTGACGATCCATAAAGCCCAACGAAACACGATAGCTTGAAGCATCCGTCCCACCATAAAATGCAACATGATGATTCTGTTGCAGACCTGTTTGCTCTATCTCCTTCAAAAAATTGGTTTCATTCCCTTTATCAAGTATTGAAATGCCCTGTTGCTGCGCCAGATTACGAAACTCACTGCCGGAAAGCATCTCCAGATTTTTGTATACGGAGGATATGCCGAAACTACCGTTATAGCTGACTCTGGTTTTGCCCCGAATTCCCTTCTTGGTAGTGATCTCGATAACACCTGAAGCACCACGGGAACCATATTGTGCTGTCTCCGAAGCATCTTTCAAGATAGTAAAGCTTTCTATATCGGTAGGATATATAGAAGTCAACATACTGAGATCACCAAACACACCGTCAACAATAATCAGAGGGTCATTACCACTAGTCAGTGAAGTGGTTCCCCGCAAACGTACGGCATCCAAAGCAGCCGGGCCATTGGTTCCTTTTTCTATAGTGAGTCCGGGAACACGTCCACGGATAGCCTCCAAGGGATTGGTAATCTGATCTTTATTCATTCCTAACTCCGTAATTTTTTCCACCGAACCGGAAATATTCTTTTTATTCCCGGTAGCGTATCCTACAGTAATAAGAGAATCTGCCAGCCAAACAGGCTTATCCTGTGCTCGCAAAACAGAGCTGGTAAACATCAAAAATAAAGCTAAGACGAATGTTGGTATGTGAATGATCCGGTGTTGTTTCATACTATCATCATTTAAGGTTTGCATATAAAATATAACAAAAAAAGAGGGTATCTGGTTGCCCGGATCCCCTCTTTTCTTATCTTTATCTGAACAGATTATTTACTCTCGATCACCAATGTACCTTTTTTCAGGCCCTTCCCGGTAGCCTCGAGCGTAATCTTTCCTGCTTTCTCGGTAGATTGCACAATAGCTGTCATCATGCCACTGAACACTTTCATCTTCGGAGTCTGGAATGACTCGAGTGAAGCCGGATTACCATTGGCTCCTGCGCAATAAGTACCTGCCCCTTTCACCTTGAAGCTGATTTCATTGTCAGCCAACGGGCAAAGATTACCATCTTTATCAACCACCTTAACCGTTACAAACGAGAGGTCCTTACCATTAGCATCGATCACACTGCGGTCTGCCACCAACTCAATATGATCGGGTTTGCCGGCAGTATGAATTTCTTTTTCCGCAACGGCCTTACCATCCTTGTCATAAGCGACTACTTTCACGGTACCCGGTTCATACTTCGTATCCATCCACATCAGACGATAACGCTGCTGACGTTTGAAATTGGCAATAGAAGCAGAATCACCACTATTATGTACCGTAACCGAAAGGTCTTTTGTGCGTTTACCCTGGCTTTTACCATTGATAAACAACTCGGCCGAAGGATAATTGGTATATACAAATACAGGGGTCACTTCACCTTCACGTCCTTCCCAATTCCAGTGAGGCAGGATGTGCAAGGTTTCCGCATCTTTATTCCAGTGGCTGCGGTAGAGGTAATAACGATCTTTCGGAAGTCCGGCAAGGTCGATAATCCCAAACAATGAAGAGTGACTGGGCCAATCAGTATAATACGGAGTAGGCTCACCTAAATAATCGAATCCGGTCCATACAAATTCACCAATGCAATAAGGCAGATCTTCATGCTGGATAAAATCGTCTTCAGGAAGATTGGACCAACCACAGTGTTCTACATCATACGATGAAGACTGGTGGTCGTCATATTTCTGCATGGCACGACGTACCACCGGGAACTTGTAAACCCCACGTGAACTGACAGTAGAAGCAGTTTCGCTACCCAAAATAATCTGTTGCGGAAGTTTCTTGTAATTTTCCTGATATTTGTGAGGGCGGTAATTGAAACCGGCTACATCCATCACGGCAGCCATGTTGTTATTAACCACAGCATCAGGCGCATCCATACCCTGAGTAACGGGACGTGTAGGGTCTTCACGATGGCAGATGTCTTGCAGGAAACGTGAAAGCTTCGGTCCACGATCGCCGTTCCACTGATCCGGCACTTCATTACCGATACACCACATAACCACACTTGGATTGTTACGATACTGATGAATCAGATTCACCAGATCTTTTTCTGCCCATTCATCAAAAACTTTATGATAACCGTTCTGCACTTTGGCCGCTTTCCATTCATCGAATGATTCCGCCATAATCATCATACCCATCTCATCACAAGCCTTAATCAACTCAGGAGCGGGCATATTGTGTGAAGTACGGATGGCGTTACACCCCATATCCTTTAGGATACGGATCTGACGGCGAATACCGGCTTCATTGGCGATACCTCCCAACGGACCGAGGTCATGATGATTGCAAACACCCTTGAACATGGTTTTCTTTCCATTGAGGAAAAAGCCTTTGTTCGGAATGATCTCAATGGAACGGATACCGAACGGAGTAGTATATTCATCCTTCAAAGTGTTGCCTTCGTACACTTTTGAAACCGCATTGTAAAGGTTAGGAGTATCGGGAGTCCACAAAGCCGGAGCAGTAACAACAAAATCCTGTTCAAAAACATTGCCGTCGAACTGACTGCCCTGCTTTTCATTAGTTGCCACAACCTTACCATTCTTATCCTTCAATTCGGTGACAATACGGTATCCTTCAAATGTTTTGCCTGCAGGTATATCGAGTTTTGTCTTCAGATTGACCTTAGCAAATTCGTCCTTCACTACCGGAGTGGTCAACTGAGTACCCCAAGTAGGAATATGAGCGTCTTCATTCACTACCAGATGTACATTGCGATACAATCCCGCACCGGGGTACCAGCGTGAAGATTCGTTTTCGTTTTCAAGACGAACAGCCAGTGTATTCTTTTCACCCGGCTTCAAATAAGGGGTGGCATCCACATAAAAACTATTGTAACCGTAAGGCCAGTAACCGGCCTCTTGTCCGTTGATATAGACATGAGCATGGCTCATAGCACCATCAAAAACCAAAGTAGCCTTCTTACCTTTACTGAATGAAGGAGCCTCAAAATCGAGACGATACCATCCTACACCTACAAAAGGAAGCCCACCGGTACGTCCGGCATGCTCCATCGCCTCTTTTTGTCCATCTTGCGAAATAGCCACATTCTGCTTATCGTTATTAATGCTGAATGGCCCGTAAATAGCCCAATCATGGGGTACCGTTACCGACTGCCACTTTGCATCATCATAAGTGGAATTACTGAAGTCCTTACTGTCTTCACGGGTAAACTTCCACCCTTTTTCAAAGGTTTGTTCCGTACGGACCTGTGCACATACCAACAGTGGCACAGCGAGCATCGAAGCAAATGCAATTTTGATTTTCTTGTTCATGATTGATCTGTTTTTATTTTAATATAAATTCCATCGTTCCGGCATGTACCAACTCATCATGGCTGATACGATAGCCTGCATGTTTCTTTCCATTCAACTTCACCTCTTTGATCAAATCGGCATCATTTCCGGGACGTACTGCCGTAATAACCAATTCTTTTTCTTTGTAATACTTCGGGTCAAGCCGAATAGTCACTTTGTCGAAAGTAGGTGTAGTCAACATATAATCGGGCATTCCCGGACAGTCAGGATAAAGACCTATCATACTGAAAATGGCCCATGCCGACATAGTTCCGGTGTCATCATTACCGGGAATACCATTAGGCTGGTCAGTGAAATATTCAGCAAGCAACCGTTTCACCTGTTTCTGAGTACGCCACTCTTCTCCCTTGAAGTAGCTGAACAAATAAGGATAGGCAATATCCGGTTCATTAGCCGGATCGTATAGCCCCTCATCAAAGACTTTCTGCAATTTATCCACAAACTTCTTCTTACCTCCCATCAGACGGGTTAAACCTGCAATGTCATGGGGAACATAAAAAGTGTAGTTCCAGGAATTGCCTTCATGAAAACCGGGACTGGGAGCAAAATTGGCACCCTCCATCGGGTCGAACGGAGAGTAAAATGTTCCATCGGGTAAAATAGGACGCAATGTACCAAACTCTTTACTGTAATAATGTTTATAACCCAATGAACGGTCATAGAACAATTTTGCATCTTCTTTCTTTCCTAAAGCCTGAGCAAAACGAGACAAGGCATAATCGGCAATATAATATTCAAGTGCATGCGAAACAGAATTGTCATACTGCTCTGTCAAAGGTACATATCCTTTAGCAATGTAATCATCGATATCGGGACGCATCAGATTATCTTTACCCGGAGTCGTAGCGGACTTATACATGGCTTCATAAGCTGCCTGTACATCGAAGTCACGTAAGCCTTTCATCCAGGTATCTACGATAACGGGAATACTCGGATCACCCTCCATAGTAAGCGTTTCACGGCCGTAAAGTTCCCATTTGGGCAGCCAGCCGTGTTCTTTATACATATCGACCATCGTGCGAACCATATCCAGTTGGCGATCAGGGAAAAGCAGGGTCATCAGCTGATGTACATTACGATAGGTATCCCAAAGAGAAAACACGGTATAACGATTTCCCTTCGTTGTAAGGATCTCACTGCTTTCCATAGCCGGATATTGTCCGTTCACATCCTGCAAAATATTCGGATGGATCAGCAAGTGATACATAGCGGTATAGAATACTGTCTTCTGCTCTTTCGTACCACCTTCAACGAGGATACGCGAAAGATCGTCCTCCCACATGGAACGTGCTTCGGCACGAATCTGATCAAATCCTTTACCTGCCTGTTCCTTATCCAGATTAAGACGGGCATTGGCTATGCTGACAAAGGACACTCCCATGCTTACCTCGATGGTTTCGCCTTCTTCGGTATCGAAAGTAAACCATGTACCAATGTCATCGCCACTCATCTCCTTGGTATAAGCAGTATACAATTTATTCTTGCCGGACGTATTGTCCCATTGGGCTTCTACTGTCATCGGACGCATCTTTTTCCAATAGCCACGGGCACGAGGGACTTTATTGATACGCATTACAAAATAAATGGGAAACACAGCTTGCGGATTGTAGCAAAAAGTACCCAGCAGTTTAGTCCCCTCTATCTCACGCTCATTGACAAAACGGACGGTAGCTCCCGTTTCATTAGTCAACCCTTCGCCAAGATTCAGCAAAATATTACTTTCTCCTTTAGGAAAAGTGAAACGAGTGATTCCGGTACGTAAGGTGGCTGAAACCTCATTCTTGATTCCGTATTTAGTCAGGATATTCGAGTAATAACCAGGCGTGGCCTTTTCGTCTTTATAAGCACTTCCGTACTGTAAATAATCGACGTTCAGCTTTCCGGTTGTAGGCATCAACAGTAGAGAGCCCAACTCCGGACATCCCACTCCACTCAGATTGACGTGTGAAAATCCGGTAAAATAAGCATTGGTATGTTCATAAGGAGTAGACCACCATTGGCTGTCTTTATCTATTTTATTACCAACGGATTTTCCTCCCATCACATTGAAAGGGACAACTGACATCATGCCTTGCGGACAGATGGCTCCGGGATTCGTTGTTCCGTAATTCGTTGTTCCGATAAACGGGTTCACATAATCCACCGGACTCTCTTGCGCAGAAGCTACTGCTATGGACAGCCAAACGGCTGCAAGTGATACTAAATAAGGTAGTTTCTTCATTCTTTCAATACTCTATATTTATCTAATTTATACGTTTGGTTTTACCAGACCTGCGGAAAGAGTTACTTTACAACGATTTCGTCTGTAAACACCCATCCCCCGAATTCCTCTCCGGCACGAGCCTGGTAACGGACATAACGTCCTTTGGCATTTCCGTTCCATGCATAATTCTTAAATACTACAGCGTCCGATTTAACCACTTCATGCGTCTGACGGCTCAATTCAGTGAAGTTTTCTCCATCTTCCGAGACAGAAATTATCACTTCGACAGGCAGAAATACTTCAGGACCCACTACCTGCATAAAATCAGCACCAATCAAATGCAGATCTGTCGATTCTCCCATATCGATAGTTACATCCAAACGATCGCGGGAAATAAATCCCTGCCACGCCCCGTCACTATAGGTCCAACTCCCACGGATTCCATCAGTCAGGGTTTTATCACCTTGTGCCGGATAAGACGAATTGTAGGGAGCATTATATTTTACGGTCTTGCCCAATGCAAGATGCTGAACCGGTTGCGATGCTTCCGGCCGATTGCCGATCTCCTTTTTCAAATCGAACGGATGATATCCTTTGGATTGTAAATATCCTACAGCCTTTAAAGCACGGGGACGAAAATCGGTCCATGATTTCCGTTCAGGTGCAGACCACGCGACCTCTGCCAGCGCAAGAATACGAGGGTAAATCATAAATTCACAATGCTCGTCCGTCTGAATATATTCTGCCCAAAGATTGGCTTGAACACCATAAATCAATTTTGCTTCATCGGGTGTAAGCGAAGCGGGAATCGGATTGTAAGAGTATACTTTTTCCAATGGCAGATATCCTCCGATGGCTTCGGGCTGAGAATAAGGAGCATCCTGATAACTATCTATATAACAGTGCGAACCGGGAGTCATTATTGCCTGATGACCCGATTTTACGGCAGCAATTCCACCTTGTTCACCACGCCATGACATTACAGTGGCATTAGGTGCCAATCCACCTTGCAGAATTTCATCCCATCCTAGTAACTTGCGGCCATGGGCATTGAGGAATACCTCCACACGATGAATCAGATAACTCTGTAACTCATCTACATTATCCAGTTGCTCATCCTTCATGCGTTTTTGGCATTTAGGGCAGGTTTTCCAAGCAGCTTTTCCGGCCTCATCACCTCCAACATGAATGTATTGGGAAGGGAAAAGCTCCATAACTTCCGTCAACACATCTTCAAGGAAAGTAAAAGTTTCCTCATTTCCTACACAAAAATCGGCATTCTTATAAGGTTCACCTGAGCAAGATAACTCCGGATAGGCAGTCAGAACCTCTTCCGAATGGGCAGGCATCTCTATCTCAGGAATAATAGTAATATGACGTTCACGGGCATAATTGACCAATTCACGAATATCATCCTGCGTATAATAACCTCCGGAAGCACCGGGAGCATCAAAACGACAATATTTCCGCCCACCTTCATTCCACCATCTTTTCCAGTTGGCTTCCGGACGCCAGGCAGCAAGTTCCGTCAATAAAGGATATTTCTTAATCTCGATACGCCAACCGGCAGCATCGGTAAGATGCAAATGCAGGCGATTAAGTTTATAATAAGCTAATGCATCTATCTGCTTTTTCACAAACTCTTTAGAACGAAAATGGCGGGAAACGTCAAGCATCAGCCCACGGTATTCGAAACGTGGCGAATCCTGAATCGTTGTAGCCTGAACTGACCAGGCACCCTCCATTGCAGGTTGAGCCATTTGCAAAAGAGTCTGGACGCCATAGAATAATCCGGCACCGGAAGTAGCCTGCACTGTTATTTTATGCGGAGTTACCTCCAGCGTATAGCTCTCGGGAGAAGATAACTGAGGATTAGCCTTCGTTATCATAAGAGAGACCACGTTCTCTTTCGTTTGCTTTTTACCGTTTTTAAAATGGATAGGTAATGCCTCCAGATAATCCATCAACATTTTCTTCTCTTCACCTTTCAGGTTGGTATACAGCTTAGTGTCACCGGTAAATAGAAAAGTACCGCTACCTTGCTCCATCCGGAGAGGAATAGGAATGACAGACTGCGCTTTCACACCAGCTGTTGCTATCATCAAACCGGCTGCAAGCAAGAAAGTACAAATTTTCATTGTAGGTTTTATCATGATATGATTGGTTTTAGTTTTTTGTTTTCAATGTACAAATATAAGTAAAATGTCAGATTATCTGCAATCAGTCAATCATTATCTTAACTATTTCCGGGGTACGGATTCCCGGCTTCAGCTCACCATTGATATTAAAGAAGGTCTGTCCCTGCCCTGTCAATGCAGCACCGGCACGGGCAACATCTTCACTCCGAACAGCCTCTTCCCACTTATCCCGGCGTGTATTATAAATCAAAATCCGGTCATTAAAACGATACCATCCTGCCGGATGCAACATATACTTTTTTGCTTCCAACTTTAGACTGTCTACAACAGTTTGTTTGCCATTGGCTACGGCTGTCTTCATCATTTCCTCGCGCTGAAGAGCAGAAAAGAAAATATCTTTGTTGACTCCACCGGTACAAAGTATCAGACTGTCCGTCAGTGCTATACCGGCTCCACCACCCAAAGCGACGGGCACAGAATCATTGCCAACCGGAACAGATACCGACTGCCATTGTTGCAAAGATGGAGAATAGCAATATCCGTCAGTAGAAAGGGTTGCAGACCGTCCATCGGATGCACCGGCAAAACCTCCCCATAAATATAGAAGGGTTTCCCCCTCTTTACGTTGTCCTACACATACCGGTTGTACACGGGGAGAACCCGGAAAATCGGGAAGCCTCTGCCATCCGGTCTCCGGGTTACTCAGACTGAGGCAATAAAGTGCATTCGAAGGTTTACCATCCACATTGCCTCCGGCTACGAAAAGTGTATAATCCACTACTGAACCGCTCATATTATCCATTGTACAAGGCAAAGAAGGCAGTGTGTCTACAATCACAGTCTGTTTATCGTCAGTCAAAGAAAGGCGGTAAACAGCAGATAAGGATCCATTTTCGTTCGATCCACCCACACAAATGACCCCTTGAGGAGTCGAAACCGAAACTCCATAAGCAGCAGCAACAGGCAGCTGACCGACCTGTCTCCATATGAAAACTGAGTCTGCAGAAGCGTCAGCGGCATAAATACCTTGGTAGAATTTCTTCTTTCCTCCTTCGGCTGCCGGCGTTTCCGGAAAATTACATCCGCCGGCAATCAATAACTCTCCCTGATAGATGCCGGCATAACATGCCGATACACCCAAAGAAAAACCGGGTTCTCCTTCGGGGAATCCGGTCATTTTCTGCACGCTAATCCCTTCTTCATTAGGCGCAACTTGCCGGGAGCTGCACGAAGCAACCATCCCGGCAAGTAAACATCCAATGATAGAAAGAAAACGAATCGTTTTAGTTTCTGTCATTTCTATTTTTTCAATTCAACGTAATTTCATCTACAAATAAGAAACCCGGGTTACCTTTACCACCATGCCATGCCGGAATGGAGTGTTCCGATGTAGCAACCACTTTCACATAACGGGTTTTTACCGGATCGAAAGTTAATTGATGCTCGTAAAGACCGTTACGATCTGTCTCTTTCATCTCGGGATATGCTTCAGAAGCAACTTTAGTAAAAGTCTTATCATCATCTGAAACCTCAATTGAGAAAGAACGTGCATCGAATACCCAGTCACCCTTCTCAACACAAGTTGTAATAGCCACACTTGAAATTTCGGTAGGTTGCTGCAAGTCAATTGTTACATCCATATCATTCTTATAGAATGCGATCCAACGGCCGGTTTTGTAGTTACCATTTCCCTTCAGTCCGTCTACCAATGTAGAAACACCACCAAATTCATATTGCTTGTTTACAGGCTGATTAGCTTTAATAGGCTTTGAAGTAGATTTACTGAAAGCAATCTTTTCAGTCAGCATCTTGCTGTTTCCGGTAGGACGAACAGCAACCGCCTTTAAAGTACAACTTTCCTTAATCGTAAGAATACTGTCACATACGGGAGAAGCTGCCGTAGGCTCAGTTCCATCTAATGTATAATGGATGGGAGCACCGTCAATAGTAGTCATCACTACATCTACTGCTCCTGTAGCCGAATTAGCAACAAACTCGGATTTCACATCAAATACATGTTTGGCATAATTATATCCTTCAGCCTCATAAATGCTAATCAACTGCGGTAAACGACTCAGGAAGTTATCATAATTCTTCTTCTCAGGATTAGACCACTGGATTTCTGACAAAGCAGCCCAACGCGGCAATACCATGTATTGAGCCTGTGCAAAAGTAGGAATGTATTCAGTCCAAAGGTTAGCCTGCACACCAATAATATGTTTCTGTTCGTCCGGTGTCAATGAAGAGGGCATCGGCTCGTAACCATATACTCTTTCCAAAGGCACATAACCACCAATAGCCAAAGGTTCGTTTTCAGTATCTTTAGTCTGATAGTAGTCAAAGTAAAGATAAGTGTTCGGAGTCATGATAACATCATGTTTCTGCTTGGCAGCCTCAATACCGCCACCTTCACCACGCCATGACATCACGGTTGCATTCGGAGCGAGTCCGCCTTCCAGAATTTCATCCCAGCCGATAATCTGACGTCCGTGCTCGTTCAGGAACTTTTCTGCATGGTTGATAACAAAACTCTGCAAATATTCTTCTTTTGAGTGCTTAGCATCGCTCTTGATTCCCAAAGCTTTGATACGAGCCTGACATTTCGGACATTTCGCCCACTCGGTTTTCGGACATTCGTCACCACCAACATGAATATATTCAGATGGGAAGATTTCCATAACTTCTGTCAGTACATCATCAATAAAGGTCAGTACACTGTCGTTACCTGCACACAATACCTGATCGGATACTCCCCATATCTTCCAAACTTCATACGGGCCGCCAGTACATCCCAGATGCGGATAAGCAGCCAATGCTCCCTGCATATGTCCCGGAAGGTCAATTTCCGGAATAACAGTGATATAACGATCGGCAGCATAAGCTACGATTTCTTTTGCTTCTTCCTGAGTGTAGAAACCACCATAAGGTTTCCCATCATATTCTCCTGAATTACGTCCGATTACAGTTTCCGATCTCTTTGAACCGATTTCTGTCAACTTAGGATATTTCTTGATCTCAAGTCTCCAACCCTGGTCCTCTGTCAAATGCCAATGCAAACGGTTCATGTTATGCAAAGCCATCATATCGATATATGTCTTTACTTCATCTACTGTGAAGAAATGACGTCCCACATCAAAATGGGCACCACGATAGCTGAAACGAGGATAGTCGTTGATTTCTACAGCCGGCAATGAAGGAGTTGTACCAATGGCAACCGGAATAGACTTGCGTAACGTCTGGATACCATAGAATACACCGGCTTCAGTGGGAGCAGCAATGGTTACACCATCTGCATTCACACTCAACTGATAAGCTTCAGGGTTCTCTGATTCCATACCCAATTTAAGCAGAATAGCACCTTTACCTTCAGTTCCAGCTTCAACTGCATAATCCTTACCTGTAGCTTTCTTCAGATAATTCGCCAGGAATTGGGCATTACGTTGCATCTTTTCATTTCCTTCCGGATAGATGATTTTCACACTACCATTCAATGTAAATGGTTGGCTTTGAGCAGTAGTAATTTCCTGAGGTAAAGGAATTACCTGGTAATTAGCTGTAGTCTCTTTGTCGTTACACGAAGAAATAAATCCCGTGAGCGCCAGTAAACCGGCAATTTTAAAAAGATTTCTCATACAAATTATTTAATAGGTGTTAGTTATAGGTATCTCGTACATGTTTCACTGTAATATTTAGCTGTTCTCCTTTCTTAATATCCGGAGACGTAATCGTTATCTTCTTGTTTTCCCCCGGCAACAGATCAAAGAAATTATCACTGAAACGGGCGCCCTGAACAGGAATCTGGATAAATACATCTTTAGCCAGCTTAGAAGACGATAAGGTCACTTCACACTTACCATCGGATTGCTTTACTTTCATAGAAACATTTGTTTGGGGCAACTCCAAATCCTTAGTCTTATTAAAGAAATAAACCTCTTCAGCTATTTTCTTACCGGTTTTATCTTTCAAAGCAAGTAGTAAGAAACTGTTTTTACGATGTTCCGATGTCACCCACTCACTCAACGGTTTACGAAAGACACAAGAAGAAACATTCGCCGGAACCTCGACTGCCCTGACAACTTCCTTATCTAATGTCTTGCCATTAAAGTCAATCACTTTCATTTCAAGTGTAAGTTGACTCTGTTTTTCCAACAAATCAGATATCAGATAAACACTCAAACTATCACCTTCTTGTATCGCATTGACCAGCAGTGGTGCAAAAGCACGCCTTGCCTGATAGTGCAGTGCCTTCCAATTGCCATAATAGTCTATACTTGACCAGGAAACGACAGGCCAACTATCATTAAGCTGCCAGTACAATGTCCCCATACAATAAGGCCGGTTGCGACGATGTGCTTCCATACCATGGCGCATACCATGCCCCTGAAGTACAAGTCCGATATATACAAAGTCTTCAAACTTCTCAGGAACAACATAATCACGCTCCATATAAGTTCGTATCAAATCGTTACCGATACTGCTTTTCTGGTGTCCGTTCATTACCTCCGATTCAATCTGATAATCTTTCGGAGACGCAAAAGTAGCAATCGTCTTCATTTCAGGGAACGACTGGAAACCGAATTCGCTCATGAAACGAGGCAAATCGGTATCTAATGACTCAAAAGGCTTTTTGCCATACCACACACCCCAGTTATGACTATCGCCCGTGCCCCAGGACTCCGGACGTCCCCAATTTGCGAAATAGGGAGAAGTATGTTTGTAGAAACGCCCTTCATCAAGTTCTTTCACCTTTGCAGGCAGCAATCCCCGGAATAACTTATCATATCCCCGGAACATGTTTTCATATACTTCCGGAGTATAATTCTTTTGCCATCCCCAGTATTTTAATCCTTCCAGAATTTCATTATTCCCACACCACATGGCGAGTGAAGCGTGGTTTCGCAGACGTTTGATATTATATTCCGCCTCCTCTTCCACTCGCTTCAAGAAAGTAGGGTCACTTGGATAGGAAGTACATGCAAACATAAAATCCTGCCAGACAAGAATACCAGTTTCATCTGCCAGATCATAGAAACGATCGTCTTCATAAGTTCCCCCACCCCATATACGAACCATATTCATATTAGCCTCTTTCATATCCTGAAACAGAGTCCTATAACGTTCGGTAGTTATATTGGGGAGCAACGCATCATCAGGAATATAGTTTGCCCCTTTTGCGAACATCGGGATGCCATTCACCTCAAAATAAAAAGATTCTCCATCTTTGTCTTTTTCGTTCACTACGCGTATCGTACGAAGGCCGATTCGATGCTGTCGTGCGGCGACCGTTTTGCCATCACACACCACCTGCACTGAGAAATCATATAAATGAGGTTTCCCCCACCCATTGGGCATCCAACGCACGGGGTTCTGAATATCCAATGGAATTTGGACTTGATTTAAACCCGGTTTTAATGTTACATTTTCCTTTATCTGCACTTCCTCTCCTCCTTCCAATGAATAAGAGATCAAAACCTCAGCAGGCTTTTCTTTCTCAGAAATACTATTAATTTCCAATTCATTAGAGAGTTTTGCAACCTGATCTGTCAGACTAAGCTGCTTCACATGAAAATCTGCAATAGTAGCAACATCATAAAAACGAAGAGTAACAGGACGCCAGATACCGCTTGTAACCATACGGATTCCCCAATCCCATCCATAACTATAAGGAGCTTTTCTGGTAAATACACTAAGACGTTTTTCGTGGTGATCATTATCTGCCGGATAATTAAATCCATTGGAGGACCACTGTGGAAGGGTTTGTTTTATCGGAGAATGAAAATAAACATGCAGCAGATTCTCCCCTTTACGTAATACTTGTTTTACGGGAACTGCATAGCCCACAAACATATTATCTGATTTCAGAATCAGAGAACCGTTCAAATAAACATCCGCATAAGTATCCAGTCCCTCAAAGGAAAGCTGGGCGGCATCTCTCTTCAACTGCTCTTCTGTAACGACAAAACTGGTTTTATATTCCCAATCCTCATTTTCCACCCACTGAATCTTCTTTTCATTGGTACCATAGAACGGATCGGGTAGCAATTTATGATGAATCAAATCCTGATGAACAGTGCCCGGGACAGTAGCTGGTAGCCATTTTTCTGTCCCCACCTGTGAGAATGACCAATCGTCATTCAACATTAACACATCCGAAGTGTCTCTGTTTTGCCCATAAGCTAAACCGCAACAACATACAAGTCCATACAATAATTTTTTCATCATAAACTGCTCTCTTTTTCAAGTTTATCTTCCCCAGTCCGTACGGAACGTAGATGCCGGTAAACCATCACCATTGACCAGATTGGCCCGGGTGAAAGGCTGCCAGCCGTAACGTACACGAAGAGGATTCTTCACTTCTTTACTATATACTTTTATTTGATTTCCTACAACTTCGGCTGTAGCCGGATAATAAACATCCTCTGTTTCAGCCACTTCGAATGTCCGTAACGGTTTCCCATCCGATGAATGCATACCTTCAGCACAATCAAATGACACGTAAGCAGCACCATCACGGAACTCTACATTGCGGAACATCGGCCCCGAAGGCGTTACATTCTTCTTTCCATAAGTCTGATTCAAAGCCCAATGTGCCAAACGCTCCCCAATAGGCTGTTTGTGTTTGGGGTGTACATCAAGCGAATCACCCAGGTCACTCGATACTGCCATACCTGTATTAGGAATCTCATACATCATTCTGCGCTGGCTATCACGGAACCATGGCCATGACGGACGGTTGATGCTTGACAACTGCACATAATAAAATGGCAAATCTTTATTTTCCCAGTTTTTACGCCAGCTTTCAACCAATAGTTTAAACAATTTCTCGTGTGCCTCACGATTATGTGCATTCGATTCACCCTGATACCAAATAATACCTTTAATAGGATATTGTTCTAAAGGACGGATACCGGCCTCATACAGGTAACAAGGTTCATAAGGATGACGTTGCTGTTTGCTATCCGCCTTTTTCACATTAAGAGCGGCACGACCGCGTACCCAGTCTTGGATAAAGTCATTTTGAGTCCAGTTACGTAATATAGCCGGAAATTTATATTCCAATGTATTACGGTCTACCCATGCTTCGGTAGGCGAACCGCCGATTGCGTTACAAATCAATCCGACAGGTACCTTTAGACTGTCCTGCAGCATTTTACCAAAATAGTAAGCTACCGCAGAGAAAGAACCGGCAGTAGCAGGCGAACAAACTGTCCATTCGGTATCTTTATAATATTGCAGATGATTTAATGAATCCAATACGGACTCATCCCATTCAACAGCATCTGTACGCCAGCGCGCCTTCATATCGAACAAACGAATCTGATCATTGGCGGCTTGCGGAATATCCCTTTTAGCAGTTTTACTCCAACCAAGGTAGAACTCCATGTTGGATTGTCCGGAACAAAGCCATACCTCTCCGGCCAATACATTATTGAAAGTTTGTTTCTGCTTTCCGGCAGAAACAGCCAAAGTATATGGGCCGCCGGCCTTCAAAGGCTGGAGAGTGATTGCCCAATCACCATTGGAAGCAGCTTTCACAGACTGTTTCTGTTTAGCTATTGCTACAGTCACTTTTTCTCCTGCGTTTGCTTTGCCACGAATAGTCAGAGACTGCCCATGTTGAAGCACCATATTATCAGTATACAGTTCAGATAAGTGTAATCCACCGAAATCTCCCGTAATCGCAGAATATACCGTTTTCGCAAGAATGCCGGCACCCTCTACATTAGGATGTACAGCATCCGGAAGAAGATACGGATACGGATAAAGCGGCGCATGGAAATCCATCAACTGAACCCCGGCATATTTAGCTATTGTCTCGATACTTTGCTGAATTTCTCCATGCCAATCACGGGTACCCGACTCAAAACGAGGATGACGATCGGCAATCGGTGTCAGTCGGGCAATAATAATATGACATTTAGGATTAACAACACGGAAAGAATCAATCAATGCCAGATAATCTTTCACAAAATAATCACGATAGTTCGGCCAGTCACGAGGATCCGTATCATTGATTCCCAAGTGAATAACAACAATATCACCGGCAAATGCAAGCGCTTTTTTAAATTCTTCTTGCTGCATGTAAGGGCGGTGTCCTTTATTTAATAAAGTAGCCCCTGATTTTCCGAAATTTCCAACTTCATAAGTATCGCCCAAAAGTTGTTGCAACTGTGAAGGATAAGAATCCGTTGCCGGATTTGGAAGAGTATACCCATACGTAATACTATTCCCCACGCAAGCAACTTTTATCCGCTTCTGTGCGGACAAAACTGCGCAAATCATCAAAAATAGAGATAAGAATAGTATCTTTTTCATTTCTTGTTTATATAAGGTTTAACAATATCCACCCATTTAAGGTAGCCTTTACCCAGTAAGTGTAAACCATCATTTGTATACTCAATATTCATCTTGCCGGTCCTCTCGTCAACAAAATGAGAATAGAGATCAATATAGGTCACGTGTTCTCTGTCAGCCAGCCGAAGCAGCCCTTCATTAATCTTTTTCACCTCTTGCCAACGTGATGTATGTCCACCAAACATCTTATAATGATCGGTTACCGGAAGTACACTTTGCAAATATAGCTTTGTTTTTGGAGATTCTTGTTTAATTTTTTGAGTAATCATACCAATACGATG
The DNA here is from genome assembly GCF_019633765.1 of Bacteroides sp. 11BF. Taxonomy (NCBI): domain Bacteria; kingdom Pseudomonadati; phylum Bacteroidota; class Bacteroidia; order Bacteroidales; family Bacteroidaceae; genus Bacteroides; species Bacteroides sp. 11BF. The sequence continues at coordinate 9,834 of NZ_JAFKPJ010000007.1, read as the reverse complement.
AACAATTGTATCTGCAGAAGTGCCCCGGTTCACATCATTAATCCCGATTAACAGGAAGATTTTAGCCGGTTTTCCTTTCAGAATCGCGTCCAGACGATCATAAACTCCCATGCAGATGTCTCCACTGATTCCCCGGTTTTTGACATGCTTGTTTTCAAATAACTCACTCCATTCTCCCCCATTAGTAATACTATTCCCAAGGAAGATGATATCTTTTGAAGTCACAGGCAACTCCTCAAACAGAGTTGCACGTTGATAATAGAACGTAGAATATTTGCGTTCCTGTGCGTTGCCCGCCATTGAGGCGAGCAACAACATCATTAATAAAATTTTCTTCATTCGTTTTTATTTTTTCTCGATCACTTCGTTTTGTCAGGCGAGTAAATAAGCCCGTCCAGGGCATTTTCTCCATCAGGAGTCACAAAAACCGTAGTAAACATCCATTTGAGTAAGCGTACTTCAGGTATATTAAATTTGCCAACAGGTAATTTCAGGAAAACCTTATTCCAGCCCTTATTCAAATGTACAAGGATAGGTGGGCGTGCCACACAGTTTTCATTGCCAAGCGCAACCTCATTGCTTTTCGTACGATGGGTGGCCGACCATACGGGAGGTTGTATTTCTTCATCATTAATCCAGATGCGGCTTCCTTTATAATCCCATTTTCCCTGTAATGGGGCTAAATCCATTTCCGAACGGCTATAGTTCTGAAATTCAGCCCACAGCCCTACTTCCTGATCTTTAGGAGAATAAACCCACGTATAAGCATAAGCCGTATGGTTTTCCTGTGGGGTCTTATAAAAGGTAGGTACCATACTTCCCCATACATGCCGAAGATAAATACCTGCACCAATAGCAGGACGCACTCCATACTCTTTTCCTTCATAAGAATAGGAATTTTTCAACTCTTGTTCCGGAGGGAACACCTTGTTCAAATCTCCTCCATTAGGAAAAGCATCGGTTATATTCCATTTCACATTAGTCTGTTTCACATAAGCAAACGGATATCCTTTAAACGTATGTTCTTTATGCCAAAGCATACGTCCTTCAAAATCTGCAAATTCTTGAAATACTTTTGAGTCTTCGGAAGGCAAGATAGTACCATTCTTATCAAAATACTCCGTACCTCCTCCTCTCCATGCACGTTCAGCTATAGCCAGCATATTAGGATAGAAGTTATTTTCAAGTATAATATTACGTTCGTTAGCTATGTAGCGATCATTCCAGATAGCAAGAATCGTACCCGCAATATCCTCGCTTCCTTGTTCAACATTATAAATGCGACTATTATACAATGCAATTATATCACCGAAAGTATCAAAATGATTAAGATAGTGAAACTTAGAATCAATTGCCGGAATGCCTTTCTGAGCTTTCCCACGATAACTCCACAAATGTGTCATATCTATTTCACCCGGTTTATAATGCCATCCGGGATTCCAGGAGATCACCTTTTTCCCTTTGGCACGAACATGCGCAACCATTTCCGGAACAAATTTCGGATTGGTAAACTGAACTTCATCGGTACCAATATGAAGATAAGGTACATCAAAAGTCTCACAAACTTCATCTACCAGTAGTTTAAGGATCTTCATACCTTCCAGACTCTGCATATCGTGACGGAATGTACGGACAAAAGCAGCACTATGCCCCGGCATATCAAATTCCGGAATCAGAAGCACATTGTGTGCTTTACAAAAAGCAACTAAATCTTTCGCTTCTTCCAATGTATAGTACTTACCCGGCATACGAGTCGTATTCACACTGTCATTCAGCATCGGAAAAATCTTACTTTCCAGCCTCCACGATTGATTTTCAGTCAGGTGCCAATGAAAAACATTAATTTTAAAACGTGAAAGAACAGCAATTTCACGTTTCAATTCTTCAATTGACATATACGTACGCCCTACATCCTGCATAAAGCCACGTATTCGGAAAGCAGGCCAGTCAACAATTGAACAACCGTTGAATGTTGCCTTTTTCTTTCGCACATCCTGTAACTGGGCCAAAGTTTGCATAGCCCAATACACACCATGCTCCGTCACAGCCTCAACCGTAACTTTACCATTATTTACCACCAGGCGATAAGCTTCGTCTGCATTCAAAGGCACCTCCTCTAATGAAGGTACCAGTTTCACTTCAATACTTGCACGAGCTTTGTCGTCAACCACTCCACCCCTTTCAATGACAAAAGCTTCCCACTCTTGCCGAAGCACCGGAGTAGAAAGCTTTGTTCTGCCCAGTACAAAACTGGAACTTAAAGGAGTAAACTTTTGCGGCTCCGGAAGCAGGTGATATTCACCTGCCCGGACCGTAGAAATTGTGCATAAGTAAATAATGAAACTGATTAAGAAAATTTGTTTATTTCTCATCGGTGTTTATTTAGTTTATGGGGGAAATTTCTCATTTAATAATGTCTTTCAACTTCACTGCCTGGAATGTCATATGTGCCACACTGCTTTCATAAAGAATACCAACCGTTTCTTTATCAATCATAGTAAGACAAGAATAACCCCAGTTATTGCCTTCATCCAATAAAAGTTGGTGTTCGGGTGACCAAGTCACACCACCATCCAGACTGATTTTAATAGTAGTATTATAACGTCCTTTCGTCGTATTAGGATTAGAGAATATCAATAAATCCTTGCCCAAAACATTATCTTTGGCTTTCACGCTTATCAAACTAGCCATGCAAACCGATTCCGGCAATGCCTTGCGAGAAGATTCATGTTCTGTCCATGTTTTACCCAAGTCTTTTGTAATAGCCACAGCACGACTTCCACCACGATTATCACGCATATTCAACATCAATACTCCGGGCTCGACCTCGGCAACCTGAGCCTCTGTAGTATTCGTGCGTGCATAATTGTGCATTTTCCAGTTTTTACCACCATCTTTGCTATACATGATACCTGCATTGGGTACACGTGTCGAATCAATAAACTGAGTAGGGAATACCAAAGTACCGTCACTCATAGTGATGCCCCGACCCGGACCTTGCAACAGAAAATACCAAGACGGATCTTTTACCTGTTCTGTGATATTAATAGGTGCAGACCACGTTTTACCGTCATCCGTACTTTTGGCAAGAACAAGTTGCGCAGTATGATTCATATCCATACCCGGATGTGAACTCCACCATGCACGTTGGTTACCCATACCATGTGTCCAGGCAGCAACCACCCAAACATTATTTGTTTTTGTATCAACAAGGATAGAAGGGTCTCCTACTCCATTCTGACCGGCAGGCAGACCACCGAACTCCCCAAATGCCAAAGGCAAACGCATTTTCTCCCAGGTTTTTCCACCATCTGTACTGCGGCTTAAACCAACATCAACATGTTCTTGCAAGTCCACGCTACTATTATACCGTACATCATAAACTCCCAGCAGTGTACCTTTATTAGTAGTCACCAATCCCGGGATACGGAATGCGGCAGAATTATCATCCCCGGCATGACGTACTCCTACCCCCATGCGGTGTTCAATTCCTTCTTGCGAAACAACGTCCAACAGAGCCTTCTTACCATCCAGAGTGACCGAAGCAATATCGGCAGTCACCTTACTGGTAAGGGATGTACCCGGCTTCATTTGCAGGCTAATCCAGAAATAGTTGATTCCCGGAAACAGTTTTTGGTTCCCTTTCAAAACAACTTGATTGCCAGGATTACTCACTTCCGATTTTTTTATTGAGTAAGAAGGATTGGCGGCAAGCGTTTTTCCCGGAGTGTTACTGGAGATGTATCCCACAGGAGCAAAACGTTTCTTATCTCTGTCCTGCAATGCTTCTGTACCACCATAATAAAGTTTTATAGACTGAATTTCAGACAGATCCACTCCTTTACCAAAATTCAACACTACATCATTAAGAGTCTGGCTCTCTTTAGCATCCAAACGAAGATAGAACAAGACATTATCTTGTCTCTCTATCAAAATAGGAATACGGGTCTCACGAACAAAAATTGTATCTGCGGCTCGAACTACCGGTATAGCACACAGAAAACAGAAAAGCGAAAATAGAATTACAGCTTTTTTCATGGTATCGACTAATTAATATTTATGTTATCGGGAGCAAAGATAGTATTTTTTATTATACAACGGCTATATTAATTAAATATTTTATTATATATCAACCTATTAATAAACTACACACAAGTTAAGGGATTGTTTTTAATTCTATTTGCCATAAAAGCCTGTCTAAATTTCCTTCGTCTGTTTTTTCACAGAACACAGACACTCCCAAAAGGATAGAAAGAGACTAAGAGATCAATTATAAAACGACAAATCCCTCTTTCAAAGTGCTAAAGGACCGAAAACAAACTTATCTAAAATGGTAATCAAACTTCATCCTGGCTACCAAGATGAACTTGGCTTGTACGAAGAAAACATTTCTCTAAAGATCAAGATATATTTTACTCTGAATCTTTCGGATTCTGAGTTTTAACTTTGTGATGAGCATATCTGAAGTCAGAATAAAAAAGAGAGAGACGTTATCTTCAATAACACCCCTCTCCTCTACTTTATTTTAATAATCTATTGAAAACCGAATTATTCTTCAGCAACCTCTCCAATCTTAGTTGGCCAATAAGGATTCTGGTATAATACAGACGTTTCTACTTTTTCATCCGGAGACAGCAATTCCATCTCGCGAACCGGCACAGGGTTGAGATAATGAGCTTTCTGCCAGGTATAACCGTCGTATACGTCATTATTGGCTTTCAAAATGGCATAAGGACGCAAATACTTAAAGGTACGTGAAGAGATATTGGAACCTTCTTCACCAGAATCTTTAAATGTAATCTCAGCACCATTCTCATCTTTGTTAGCCGACTTATACATTTCATCCCAGAAATTACATCCTTCAGGCATATAGTTTTTCGTCAGCAAGTGATCCATCGAACGCCAACGAACCAAATCATCCCAACGCATACCTTCACCAATAAATTCACAACGACGCTCACGACGTATATTTAATAAGGTAGCATCTATAACCTGGGCACCTGAATACTTACCCCAATCTGTTTCCTGATTCAAATCAGTCGCATTGATAGTTTTTGTAAAATCAGGATCCAATCCGGCACGCTCACGAATAGCTCTCCAATACTGAGCCGCTTTGCCTGCCACATTACCATTCTTCATATAATAAGCTTCCAGATAATTCAGATAAGCCTCAACACCACGGTAAATAATACATCCTGTAGTTGATTCAGCCTTTCCCCAAACATTCTGTGCCATATCAAAGCTGGCATATTTACGAATGCGATATCCTGTCTGGTCTCTCATCTCTTCACGGTTAGACACCGGGTGTGGAGCAAACATTTTCACCGTACCCGCTTCTTCGGTTGAATATACAGGCACAAAATTACTTTCACCAAACATAAACAACTGAAGACGATTATCACGATTTGCTTTCACATTATCCAATGTAGCATCACCTTTGTAAGGAGCCGCACTGCTTGCCGCATACCAAGGTAAACCATCCTGCATCAAGAAACTTTCAACATAGCTTTTCAACAAACCATGATTAGAACCGGATGCAATCCATGCCGGAGCACCATGCATGATAGAGAAGCTACCGGTTTTTGCATATTGACGCCAGAAAAGCACTTCATCATAGCCACTCAAATCAACAGTAGCATACATCTCAAAATAAGGATTCCATCCGGATGTAATAGAAGGATTAGCCGGATCCTCAACTTTCGTATTGGGTGTCAAAGTGATTTTATCTGCCACTTCTTCCGCAGCCTTCATAGCCTCTGTCAAGAAGAAATCAACTTCTGCTTCCACATCCAACGAAAAATTAGGATGCACTTTCTTTCCCGGCCAGTTGTCATCTCCCGGTACCCTTCCTGTACCTTTATGGTACCTTTCGAAAGAAGCTTCATACAATGCTACCCGTGATTTAATCAACAAAGCCGTCTCACGATTCAAACGAGTATTATTCTTAAATCCCTGACTATACATCATACTGGCAGCGTCATCCAAATCTTTCAAGATAAAACGGGCAACCAGATTACGAGGCTGACGAACACCTTTCTCCATCAGTACCGCTTTATCGTCAGGAAGAACTTCCGTTATGATCGGAAAATCACCATAATTACGCAACAGATTATAATACACAAGCGCACGCATCAAATGCATTTCTCCAATATAATGACGAATATCAGCATCCGCTCCGGCAACTTCACCCGCTTCATATTTAGGCACAGCATTTTCAAAGAAGTAATTGCAATAACGGATATTACTAAAACTCCAGTTGCCATCACTGGAAGGAACTTTCCAAAGTCCTTTTACATAACGGCTACTACGCCCTCCGGCTACCATATTATCTGTTCCGCCATCATTATTGGCTATACCTGCCCCATAACCGCCATGCGAAGAAAAATAGTTTTGATACTTCGCTATGGAATAAGCAGCGAAATGGTCTACTGTCTGAAAATAGACTTCCGGCGTGACAGAAGAAAGCGGTTCTCTGTCAAGAAAGTCATTACAGGATGTGAGTGTCAATGCCCCTCCTGCAATAAAACATGCTTGTATAAACAGATTTTTTATTTTAAGTTTCATAATACTTCAATTTAAAAATTAATGTTAACACCGACAGATATTACTCTTTGCAAAGGATACAGTTTACCGGATCCTGTTCCGGCCAAACTTCCGGTAGCCTCCGGATCGAAAATCTTAGAAAGACTGGTGATTGTAGCCAGGTTATCTCCTGAAAGATATACACGTACAGAAGATATTCCGGCTTTTTCTGTCCACACCCGAGGCAATGTATAACCCAACTGAACATTTTTCAAGCGCAGATACGCACCATTCTGCAAATAACGTGTCTGGACTTGGGTATTACGGCCACCACTAAAGTTTACACGTGGATAATACGCATCTAAATTAGCACCTAACGGGTCACCTTCCGGACGGAAGAAATCCCAATGTTCAGTAAATCCGGTAGATTGCCATTCATTTCCTTGTCCGTTGGCTCCCCAGAAATAACATCCGTCCAACCACAGGTCACGTTTTCCGACTCCCTGCATGAAAATACTGAAATCGAATCCTTTCCACGCAGCATCCAACGTAATACCATATTTAAAGCGAGGGGTTGAATTACCGATAATGCGATAGTCACCGGTATCTCCTAACTTATTAGTACCATTGCTTATTTTTCCGTCACCATCCAAATCGGCATACATGATGTCACCGGCTCCCCAATTGGTTCCTAAAGAAGACTGATCAACTTTTGCCAAATGGGCATCCATCTCTTCCTGTGTTTTTGCAATGCCAATTGTTGTCAATCCCCAAATATCATTCAAGTGTCTGCCTTTATAGTACGAACCTACATCATATGAGTCATTCGGATAACGCAAAATTTTCTGTTGGTCATCAGAAAGCACTAATTTAGCTCCATAAGAAACTTCACCAATCCGGTCTCTCCAATTCAACTCCAACTCAAAACCATATGATTTCATATCTGAGTTATTGATTTTAGGAACTGAAGTTCCCAACAGACTTGAAAGTTCAGGAGCCGGACCAATCATATCATAAGTATAACGTACGAAATAGTCGAATGAACCTGACAAACGGTTATTAAAGAAAGACCAATCCAAACCGACATCCCAAGTCTCTACTGTTTCCCATGTTTTCTTAGAGCTGACAATGCCCGGATTTGTAGCATAGTTAGGACGTTCGCCATTTACTAACCAACCATAATTAGACCCTACAGGCATAGTCTGATAAAATGGATACCAAGCATCATTGGTATTCGTATTACCCAACTGTCCCCATGAAGCTCTCAACTTTAAACTTCCCATATTGATCTTTTCAGCAAAGCTTTCCATAAATGGTTCGCGGGCGATATTCCAACCGGCAGAAAACGAAGGGAAGAAGCCCCAACGTTCTTTTCCGACAAAGCGGGAAGAACCATCATATCGGCCATTAGCCTCAAACATATAGCGATCTTTATAACTCCAGTTGACACGTGCAAAGAAACCGGCTACAGAGTTGTCGGCATAACCACCATAAGCCTGTGGGTCATCAGTTGCCGTATTAATAGTCGGTACCCCCGGAGTAATCAATGTGTTTTTCTCAGCCGTAATGTTTCTGGTTTTATATAACTCTGCATTAAAACCAGCCATCACTTTAAAATAATGTCCGTTATCGAACTGTTTGAAATAGTCCGAATAAATATTTGTAGTATAATAATTTTCCTTCCAACTATATTCATTCACGCGAGAAGAACCTGCCGCATAAGAACCATATCCCATATCCCACACTGTATAATAGGGATCTCCATCTACATTGTAGGCATAAACAGGTAATACTTCCCAATGCTGATATTGAGTAGTGGTACGTACACTACCTTCAAGATTGATTTTCCAGTTTTTAATAGGCTCGAAAACCAGTTGCAACTGATTCGTATAAAAATCTTTCTGGCTATTCTGCTTTCCTCCATTTTCCATCTGTTCCACTTCACCTTCGTCCATAGGGAATCCGTTAGGATCATAAGCCGGATGCACAGGCCATTTACGAGCTAAGTTATGGAAAAAGTTTCCTGTCAAGTAAGTAGGACGTTCAAAATCTTCACGGGTCCATTTAGTAGAATACGTCACCTTGAACCAATCAGTGACAGCCGTTGTGATTTTACCATTCAGTGTGTAACGTTGAAACTTATCTGATCCATGACGCATTAAACCTTTCTGATCCAGAAAACTTCCACTAATCAAGTATTGGGTTTTGTCCGTACCACCATTAATACTAAGGTTATGTTCCTGAGATGGTGCCCAATGATCATAAAATTCTTCAAACCAATCCGTGTTTCCATTCGCATTAGCCCATTTTTGCCAAATACCTGCTCCATTATCAACTGTAGTAGCTTTCAGCGTTCCTTCTTGATAGGCTTTGATGCGCTCCATTACAGCAGGTGCAAAAATATCACCGCCACCTTTATTGGCAGAAGCACGATTGAAGTACTGAGCAAAAGTGTAAGAATCCATAATGTCCGGAATGCCAATAGCATCAGAAAAACGTGCGCTACCGCTATATGACACATTTGTCTTACCGCTCTTACCACTCTTTGTAGTTACAAGAATCACACCGAACGAAGCTCTTGCACCATAGATAGAAGCCGATGCAGCATCTTTTAATACCGAAACAGATTCGATATCGTTAGGATTGACAGTATTCAGATCACCCTCAATGCCATCAATCAAAACCAATGGAGAAGAACCCGATCCATCACCGATCGTTCCGGCTCCACGAATATTCATGTTCAATGTTCCATCCAGAGAACCACCGTTATTGCCAACAGTAAGATTCAAACCGGGAACAACCCCCTGTAACGCTTGTGAAGCATTTGCTACCGGCCGTGCTTCCAATGCATCAGCACTAACCATACCTACAGCTCCCGTAACGTTCACCTTCTTTTGTGAACCATAACCTACTACAACAACCTCATCCAGAACTTCCGAATCTTCTTTCAGCACAATATTATAAGTGCTTTCAGAACCAACTTTAATAGTTTGTTGTTTATAGCCAATATAACTCACCAAGAATTGTGAATTAGGCGCCACTTTTAACGAGAACTTACCATTTAAATCAGTAATTACTCCATTAGTGGTTCCCACTTCTACAACACTTGCCCCAATAACGGGATCTCCGGTAACATCTGTTACCACCCCCGAAATCGCCTTTACCTGTGCCATCACGTTAAACGATAGCAAACAGCCCAACAAAATAAAAAGGACTTTTTTCATAAATTGATTTTTAGTTAATAAAAAAGGAAAATTATCTCTTCTAAATCTCTTAAATATAAACACCTGAAAATGAGTACAGTCCTATCGG
>NZ_JAFKPJ010000069.1:0-888 GCF_019633765.1 Bacteroides sp. 11BF | reverse complement strand
ATTTGGCTCTCTTTATGTGTATTCTCTGGATGGAAAATTCATAAAAGAAATAGAACTGCCAACGAGGGCAAATTATCAATTGATAGAGGAGCTGGAGAGTAAGTATTTCATTACATGGACACTACCTGCTTCTGAGAATGATAATTGTATCAGCGTTATTTCTAAAGAGTCTTCCAAGAATGTGAAAGAATTTTGGCATGTGCCTCCCGTTTTCACTATTCTGAATTCTAAACCTTTTTATAATTATGAACATAAAGTATATTTTTCGAATCCTTATCAAAATGAAGTATATGAAGTAAGGACAGATAGCTTACGGGTTGCATACCGTTGGGATTTTGGAAAAGATAATCTTGATTTGAAGGAGTATGGATTCACTTTATTAGAGGATAAAAAGGTTGAAGAATATAAATTAATGTTGCAGTATTTACGTGATTCTACTGTGCCTTATTTTTTATGCGATCAATATCAGAATGATAAATTCTATTATATCATGTTGGTGTTTGGGCTTAAGCATTCGAAAAATCTATTTTACCGGAAGGAAGACGGCAAAAGTTTCTTTTTTGAAAAAACAACAGAAGACATTCATTTTGAACCTTTGNCTTTTTTGAAAAAACAACAGAAGACATTCATTTTGAACCTTTGGCCTTTAATGAAGATTTCCTGACTTGTATTGTTTTCAATGAAGACTTTCCAAACTATGAAAAAGTGCTTCCTCCAGAGGAATATAAGAAGCTGGAAGAGCGTTTAGAAGATGATAACCCCTGTTTAATCAAATTTTATTTTAAATGAAAAATCTTATATTTATACTGGGTTGCTTTCTCTTTCTAATCTCATGTCAGCAGACCGAGAAGGAAAAACTTGAAGAACTTGTTAAAAATTGGAATGGGA
>NZ_JAFKPJ010000068.1:0-1031 GCF_019633765.1 Bacteroides sp. 11BF | reverse complement strand
TAAACCCGTTGGCGGAATTAATTTAAGTTGATAAATATGAGTAAAAAGTTGTACATGTCGCTGATTTTTAGTAACTTAGTGGTGATTAAAACATTAAGTTCAAACCATCGTATGTACAACCTTTATGCAAAATTCGTCAAAATACTTGAGATATGCAAGCAATTCTCTGAAAATCTCGTCAATGATTCGGGTAATGTTCCACGTCGTGGTCCTGTTCCCAAGTTTTCGGATTTGGAAGTGGTGGCGCTATCCCTGACGGCAGAGACCGAGAGCATTGATAGTGAGAAGTGGTTGTTCGACTATAAATTGCAAGAATACAAGGACAGCATTCCCAATCTCATATCAAGGAGACAGTTCAATGACCGCAGGAAGAAAACGTCAGGCCTGTGTGAGGAACTGCGCAAGCGGATTGCCATGGAAATGGATGGCGGAGAGGAACAATTCTTTGTTGACTCCAAGCCGATAGAGGTCTGTAGGGTTGCAAGAGGAAAACGTTGCAAGATGGGGCGTGCCGGCAATTTCTCGCAAGCTCCCGACTTCGGCTTCTGTGCTTCGCAGAACACGTATTATTTTGGTTATAAGTTACACGCTCTCTGTGGGTTAAGTGGAGTTATCCATTCCTATGATCTGTCAAAGGCAAGTGTGGCTGACCTCCATTATATGAAGGATGTAAAACATACTTATCACGACTGTAGCATCTATGGTGACAAAGGGTATATTGGAGCTGACGTACAGCTTGACTTGTTCGAAACCGCACACATAAGACTGGAGTGTCCGTATCGGCTCAACCAAAAGGATTGGAAACCGACATTCATTCCGTTTGCAAAGGCAAGAAAGAGGATTGAGACAATATTCTCACAACTTACAGACCAGTTCTTGGTCATCAGGAACTACGCGAAAATAACGAATGGTTTGTTTGCCAGAATCATTGGCAAAATTAGTGCACTTACCATTCTGCAATACGTAAACTTCATTAACGACAAGCCCATTGGCAGAATTAAGTATGCACTAAATTAATTCCGCCAACAGGT
>NZ_JAFKPJ010000067.1:0-1037 GCF_019633765.1 Bacteroides sp. 11BF | reverse complement strand
TAACGTGAGTTCGACATAAAATCAAAAGATAGTAAGTTGCCCGTCATTGATAAAGTTCACTTCAATGGCGGGTTTCTTTTCAAAGAAACAATAGGCTGCGATAGCAGATAATGAATTGGCAATGAAATTGCTGAAAGAACGATGTCGTGAGTGTTCTATCTGTGCAATGTTTTTCAGCTCGTCATTGACTGTTTCAATCAACGCTCTCTTTCTGAGTAGGATCCTGTCGGCAATACTCATCAGGGAGTTCCTCATATTGTTTTTAACTTTAGTGACAAGTTGTATACCATTAAGGAAAAGATTCTCAAACAGAGCCTGGCCAATATATCCCTTGTCTGCACATAGTTTTCCTTTAATGTTCTTCAGAAACTTACCCTGCTTCAAGGGTTCCCGGTCATCCACATTTCCAGGTGTGAACATGAAATTGAGGATTTCACCCTTGTCATTGATTATCAGATGCAGCTTGAATCCGAAGAACCATCCCATGGAACATTTTCCTCGCTCTGCGAGCCCTTCAAATGTCTTATGAATCAGAATCCTTTGGTTACGACAGACATGTAAAGGAGTGGAGTCCACAAAACTGATACCGGTACAGGTTCCCAGCAGGACTTTCTTTATGAAAATGGTCAGGGGAAGCAACACCTCCTTCTCCAGTTCCACAAAACGGTTATAGGACACCCGGTGCGGAAACAGGTGTTCCAAATGTTTGCAGACATACTCTTTGTAATAATGCTTGAAGCAGCGGAAACCACCGGAGTGGAACAGAATAAGAATGACCATAATCTCCGCATCACTCATCCGGTTAGGCTTATTACGATGCCCGGTCTTCTTGTCTTCAATCATATATTTTTCCTGTTGAAACGAAAATTCCTTGCAAAAATCATCGGCCATACAATAAATCTCTGTAATTTTAGACTCTGAGAACATAGTGGTAATCGATTAAATGTTATAATTGGTCACTATAAATTTAATACTTTTATCGCTATGTTCCTAATTTTCAAATAAATAATTCTAACCCTTATATCGAACTCACGTTA
>NZ_JAFKPJ010000066.1:0-1174 GCF_019633765.1 Bacteroides sp. 11BF | reverse complement strand
AACGGCAACGAAAGGAAGAAACGACATGAGAAATACATCCAAAATGACAACACTGGAAAACAAGTTCCCCCTGCTGGCGGTGGAGCATGGCTGCATCATCTCCAAAGACGCCGACATCACGGTGGCTTTTGAGGTGGAACTGCCGGAGCTTTACACCGTGACGGGCGCAGAGTACGAGGCGATACACGGCTGCTGGTGCAAGGCTATCAAGGTGCTGCCGTACTTCTGCGTCGTGCATAAGCAGGATTGGTTCATCAAGGAGAAATATATGCCGGAGTTACAGAAGGACGACATGAGTTTCTTGAGCCGTTCCTTTGAACGCCACTTCAACGAGCGTCCGTACCTGAAACACTCCTGCTATCTCTACTTGACCAAGACGACGAAAGAACGTAACCGTATGCAGAGCAACTTCAGTACGCTGTGCCGGGGACATATCATCCCGAAGGAGCTGGACAAGGAAACCGCCGGGAAGTTCATGGAGGCCGCCGAACAGTTCGAGCGCATCATGAACGACAGCGGCTTTGTGAGGCTGCGCCGCCTCTCCACCGACGAGATTGTCGGGACGGAGAAGTCCGCCGGGCTGATAGAGCGTTACTTCTCGCTCATGCCCGAAGGCGACACGACCTTGCAGGACATCGACCTCTCGGCAAAAGAAATGCGTATCGGTGACAACCGCCTGTGCCTGCACACCCTCTCCGACGCGGAGGATATGCCAGGAAAGGTGGCTACCGACATCCGCTACGAGAAACTCTCCACCGACCGCTCGGACTGTCGCCTCTCCTTCGCCTCCCCCGTGGGGCTGCTGCTTTCCTGCAACCACATCTATAACCAGTATGTGATTATCGACAACAGCGAGGAAAATTTGCAGAAGTTCGAGAAGTCCGCAAGGAATATGCAGTCGCTATCCCGATACAGCCGGAGCAACAGCATCAACCGCGAGTGGATAGACCAGTACCTGAACGAAGCCCATTCCTACGGGCTGACCTCGGTACGGGCGCACTTCAACGTCATGGCGTGGAGCGATGACGCGGAGGAACTGAAGCATATCAAGAACGATGTGGGCAGCCAGCTGGCAAGCATGGAGTGCGTGCCGCACCACAATACCATCGACTGCCCGACGCTCTACTGGGCGGCGATGCCCGGCAACGCGGCGGACTTCCCGGCGGAAGAGAGT
>NZ_JAFKPJ010000064.1:0-1620 GCF_019633765.1 Bacteroides sp. 11BF | reverse complement strand
AAGTTCCATTAGAACTTATATGAAAATTAGTGTACTTATATATCTGCACCTGTTCTGAGTAGTTAATCTTCTAATTAGCACTAATAATATGCGTCCAATCCAACACAAGTCCTGTAAGTATCTGGTAACCTGTTTTTTGATATTGATAGTTTTAAAATAAGTCATAATATCAATGTTATGTTAAATCAAAGTGTCTTTTAATGAACTGATGACTTCTATTGCATATAGATAATCATCACATTATTATATATATAAAAGATTCTCGGATATTAGGTTATGGATAAAAGAGTATATTAAATAATATTGTTTTTGACGATCTCAAATATTCGGCATATGCAGAAAAAACACATGGATTTTTCTACCAACTATAAATAAAGTTTTGGGGTGGTTATTGCGTTATAGAAAAACTTTCCGATCAAAATAAATTAAATTACAAAAAATGTTATATATTTGTATCCAAATCAAAAAAAACTGCGAAATGAAACTTATTGCGGAAAGTGGTTCTACAAGAACAGAGTGGGCATTGGTTGAAGACAATCATCTCGTACAACGTGTGTTTACCGAGGGGTTAAACCCTTTCTTTCAGACCAGAAGAGAAATTAGCAGAAGTGTCAGACTGGGATTACCGGAGTCTTTCTTCAAAAAGAAACTGGACCAAGTATATTATTATGGTGCCGGATGTAGTTCATATGAAAAGAAAAACATTTTAGGTGCTTCCTTAGTAGCACAGTTTAAAACTCCTATCCAAGTTGAAAGTGACTTGTTGGCAGCGGCTCGAGGACTATTCAAATGTGAATCTGGAATTGCCTGTATTTTAGGTACCGGATCGAACTCATGTTTTTACGATGGTAAAATCGTTGTCAAAAATGTGAAAGCTGCAGGATATATTCTCGGTGACGAAGGCAGTGGAGCTGTTCTCGGAAAACTATTTCTGGCTGATCTTCTTAAAGGATTAGCTCCCAAAGAATTGGCGAGTGAATTCCATGAAAAATTTCGCATATCTGCCAATGATGTGATGGAATCTGTATATAATTTACCTTTCCCTAACCGTTTTTTAGGTACGATTGCATATTTTTTAGGAGATTATATGGACAATGAATACGTATATAATTTGTTAACCAATAATCTGCGAAGCTTCTTTAACCGTAGCGTGTGCCAATACGATTATATGAATTATCCTATTCGGTTTGTAGGATCACTTGCCTATGCGTATTCAGATACTTTGCGTAAAGTAGCCAGAGAATTTGGAGTAGAGATTGACGTTATAGAAGAAACTCCAATGAATGGCTTAATTGAATTTCATTCAATGAACATTGAAGAACCTTAAAAATACACGGCTATATCTAAATAATAGTTTCGAACTCTTAAATACCGCATTTTTATCTGTCAGTATGAGCCAAAACTCTTAAAGTCAAACCACTCTCTATGTGAATATATAGATATAAATCTAAAATATAATAAATATTTGTTCTTGGTATTAAAATAATATATATCTTTGCTATGATAAAACTCGGAAGGGTTTTGAACCTTTGTTAATAATGGACAATTTATCTCTTAAAAGAACCATAAAGCTAATTGACATTAATTAAACTGGCGAAAACCAAAGTTCTAATGGAACTT
>NZ_JAFKPJ010000063.1:0-1758 GCF_019633765.1 Bacteroides sp. 11BF | reverse complement strand
AAAAAAAGTAAATTTAGTAAGAGCTAAAAGTATATATCGAACCATTTGGTTCAGATCCTTTTTAAGAAAAGGAGATGAACCTGGCGATAAAAGAAAGTAAATAAGGGCGCATGGCGGATGCCTTGGCTCTCGGAGGCGATGAAGGACGTGATAAGCTGCGATAAGCTTCGGGTAGGTGCAAATAACCTTTGATCCGAAGATTTCCGAATGGGACAACCCGGCATTCTGAAGGAATGTCATCCAACCAAGTTGGAGGCTAACGCAGGGAACTGAAACATCTTAGTACCTGCAGGAAAAGAAAATAAATAATGATTCCCCTAGTAGTGGCGAGCGAACGGGGAATAGCCCAAACCACCCATGTTACGGCATGTGTGGGGTTGTAGGACCACGCTCTCGCAAGAAAGTTATTGAGAAGAAGCGACTGGAAAGTCGCGCCATAGACGGTGATAGCCCGGTATTCTAAGGTAACTGAAGCGTAGTGGTATCCTGAGTAGCGCGGAGCACGAGGAATTCTGCGTGAACCAGCCGGGACCATCCGGTAAGGCTAAATACTCCCGAGAGACCGATAGCGAACCAGTACTGTGAAGGAAAGGTGAAAAGCACTTCGAATAGAAGAGTGAAATAGTCCCTGAAACCATGCGCCTACAAGCGGTCGGAGCAGCGTAAGTTGTGACGGCGTGCCTTTTGCATAATGAACCTACGAGTTACTTTTTCCGGCAAGGTTAAGCATCTTGAGATGTGGATCCGAAGCGAAAGCGAGTCTGAACAGGGCGGATAGTCGGAAGGAGTAGACGCGAAACCAAGTGATCTACCCTTGGGCAGGTTGAAGGTTAGGTAACACTAACTGGAGGACCGAACCGATAAGCGTTGAAAAGCTTCCGGATGACCTGAGGGTGGGGGTGAAAGGCTAATCAAACTTGGAGATAGCTCGTACTCCCCGAAATGCATTTAGGTGCAGCCTTGAGAATTACTAATGTGAGGTAGAGCGACTGATAAGATGCGAGGGCTTCACCGCCTATCAAGTCTTGATAAACTCCGAATGCGCATTAGTTCGATCTCAGGAGTGAGGGCATGGGTGCTAAGGTCCATGTCCTAAAGGAGAAGAATCCAGACCATCAGCTAAGGTCCCCAAATAAACACTAAGTTGAACTAACGAAGTCAGATTGCTAAGACAGCTAGGATGTTGGCTTGGAAGCAGCCATTCATTTAAAGAGTGCGTAACAGCTCACTAGTCGAGGAGTTTGGCGTGGATAATAATCGGGCATTAAGTGTTTTACCGAAGCTATGGGATACGTAAGTATCGGTAGGGGAGCATTCCACTCTGCGTTGAAGGCTAAGCGTGAGCTTTACTGGAGCGTGTGGAAAAGCAAATGTAGGTATAAGTAACGATAAAGGGGGTGAGAAACCCCCTCGCCGCAAGACTAAGGTTTCCTGATCAACGCTAATCGGATCAGGGTTAGTCGGGTCCTAAGGCTCAGCCGAACGGTGATGCCGATGGCAGAACAGGTTAATATTCCTGTACTAGCATTAAGAGTGACGTGGAGACGGAGGAGTGACAACGCCGCGGACTGACGGAATAGTCCGTTAAAGGGTGTAGATGTTGATTATCCCAGGCAAATCCGGGATAAGAGTCGAACCTGACAGTATACCAATTTCCTCGGAAAACGGTAATAGTGCGTGTAAACATACTCCCAAGAAAATCCGCTAAACTTAATCTTAATGGTACCCGTACCGCAAACGGACACACGTAGTCGGGTT
>NZ_JAFKPJ010000062.1:0-1849 GCF_019633765.1 Bacteroides sp. 11BF | reverse complement strand
AAGTTCCAGAAGAACTTTGGCGATGTCGCTGGAGAAAGAACGTATTGAAAAGGAACATATTGAAGAGATGAATCAAGCTAAATTACGATTCTTTACCAATGTGAGCCATGAGTTCCGTACTCCTTTAACTCTCATTATAAGTCAGGTAGAACTTATGTTACAGAAGAATACAATACCTCCATCTTTGCACAACAGTATTTTCAGGATAAGGAAGCATGCCCAACAAATGAAACTCCTAATCTCAGAATTACTTGACTTCCGGAAATTCGATCAAAACTATATCCAATTAAAACTATCGGAACAAAGTCTGAATACATTTTTGGAGGAGGTCTATCTGTCTTTCTCAGCTTATGCCTCTCAGAAGTCTATTTCTTATCATCTGAAGCTACTGGAACAGGATGTATTTATTTGGATAGATGACTGGCAAATGAGAAAGGTTCTGTTTAATCTGCTTTCGAATGCTTTTAAACATGTTCCGGATAAAGGAGAAATAAATATATTGACCTCTACTACGCCGGATCAGGTAATTATTGCAGTTAAAGATTCCGGAAATGGCATTAGTAAAGAAGAACAGGAGCGGATATTCGACCGTTTTTATCAGGCGGACAATCGGAATAAAGCGATTCATGTTGGCACTGGTATCGGACTCGCATTAACGAAAAGTATTATTCAGCTACATCATGGTACAATTGAGGTAGAAAGTGAGTTAAATGAAGGAAGCTGTTTTATTGTGAAGTTACCTAAAACTCGTGCTTGTTTTGAAAAGGATACTGAAGTCGTTTTTCTGGAATCTCCAGAAAAAGAGCCTATGATACAAGAGAGTACCATACCGGATGAAAATTTTATGGAAAAGGATGATTCTATGTTCGAAACTCCCTTGATAGATAGGCGGGAAGGGAAACGGAAAGTTCTGTTGGTAGAAGATAATGTGGAACTTCTGCATGTACTCAAAGAAATATTTTCATCACTTTATCAGGTGGTGACGGCAGCGAATGGGGAGGAGGGATTAAAACAGGCTTTTGCAGAAGTTCCCGATTTGATAGTGAGTGATGTTATGATGCCGATAATGACAGGAACGGAGATGTGCCTGAAAATAAAGAATAACATAAACCTGTGTCACATTCCGATTGTATTGTTGACTGCACTTGACACTGTAGACCAAAATATTGAAGGACTACGTCGTGGGGCAGACGACTATATCACCAAGCCATTCAATGCAAAAATCTTAATAACCCGTTGCAATAATTTGATCCGTAACCGCTTGTTGATGCAAAGCCGTTTTGCTAAAGATCAGATTTCGGAAGTCGATCTGTTGGCTGCTAATCCGATAGATAAAAGTTTCTTGGATAAAGTAATCAAAGTGGTAGATAAGTATGTTGATAATGAGGATTTTGATATTGGTATATTATGTCAGGAACTTGGAATGGGACGGACGTTATTGCACACAAAATTCAAAGCATTGACAGGAATGACACCCAATGAATTTATTCTAAATCACCGATTGAAAAAAGCATCACTGATGTTGAAGAACGAACCTTATTTGCAGGTAGCAGAAATATCCGATAGGTTAGGTTTCGGTTCTCCGCGCTATTTCAGTCGTTGTTTTAAAAACCAATATAACGTTACTCCGATGGAATATCGCAAAGGAGCTAAACAGGAAAATCTTAAATGACCTAAGTTGGATACCGGATAAGGAGAATAACATCTGAAAGTAAATTTATGCTCGTAAAGAAACTATTTAATCAATATGGACTCATGGTCTATTTAAATAGCCGGATTAAAAAGAATCTGATGATAGGTGAGAGAAGAGGGATTTTGCCGTAATATCGCCAAAGTTCTTCTGGAACTT
>NZ_JAFKPJ010000061.1:0-1886 GCF_019633765.1 Bacteroides sp. 11BF | reverse complement strand
ATCTAATCACTGAAAGGAAGAAAGATGTATGACAATACAATCCATTATTTTTGATTTAGATGGTTTACTAATCAATTCAGAAATTGTGTCTTTTGAAATTTACAGAGAATTGCTTGCAGAGCACGAACAAGAGTTTACCTTAGAGAATTATGCCCAAAATTACTCGGGGCGATCCGGTTTATTAAATATGGAAAACATCATCAAAGAATATCAATTACCCTTTGGTGTACAAGAAGGAATGGCACACTCCGATGAGATTGAAGCAAAGCATGTAGAAGAAGGAATTGATTTAATGGACGGGGCTGTGGAACTGTTAGCCTATTTAAAAGAAAATGAGTATGAAATTTCTCTTGCGTCCTCGAGCACGAGAGAACGAGCTTTTACAATTTTAAAACAACACGATATTTTTGATTACTTTAGTCATTTTACTTTCGGTCCTGAAATTGAAAATGGAAAACCAGCACCTGACATTTTTTTAATGGCGTGTGAAAAGACAGACTTTCAAAAACAGGAGACGCTTATTTTAGAAGATAGCGAGTCAGGTATTCAAGCAGCAGTCTCAGCAGACATACCAGTCATTTGTGTGCCAGATATGAAAGTGCCAAATGAAAAAATTCTAGAAAAAACTGAGGGAGTTTTATCTTCTCTTCATGAAGTTATTGATTGGTTAGAAAGAAAAAGTGCCTAAGATTTTTTGGCAAAAAATAAAACAAAATTTTTTTAGGTAAAGGGCGCACTTACACACAACAACTAAAGTTGGTTGTGTTATTGTGCTAAAGACTTGTATCAGAAGTCGGCTAGCCGACAACAAAAAAGGTGCTCAAATCGAGCACCTGCTTTCCATTCATTAATTAATCTTGTATCTCACCAGTCTCTTTGTTTATATCACCTCTGCCATACTTGCGTTCCTGATAAACGGCATCGAAATATAATCTTATCAGTCCAGTATGAGCTCTCAACACTGAATTTATAATTTTCATACTAGGCAAGCCATATTCAATCCCATGTAATTTAACAAAGCGCCTTAATTCACGCATATTTGCTAAATTATGATCGTCAATTAAATCGCAAACATCATTCAACATATCGTCTTTATCTTCAACATCAAGCGTAATATAGCGATCAATGTCAAAATTGTTTAGTAAAGCAATGTCATGCTTGCTGTACTTGTGCTTATTTTTAGCAATAGCGTCTTTAGATTCATGTGTCAGATACAAATACATATTTTCCATGCTCTGAACAACTACTTGAACCTTAGCAACACTTTTAACACCTAAAACTCTTTGGATTCTCTTTCTAACACTGTCCGATGTAACAGGATTTTTCGCCACATAAACCACATGATAATGGGCTTTTTTATATATTTGTCCCTCAACATTGCTTTTATCTTTATCATGCAACGGACTAATCGCAATCGGAACACCAATTAATTCTAACTGTCGTTTCCAATCCGTTGGAATACTTTCTGGATATAACAAAAAAGTGAAGTATCTTGCCTTATCTTTAGCCATAATGTTAAAATTACCTTATCAGAACGAGCAATTAACGAGCGAACTTTTCAGCGGGTGCGCTCTTTTTTTATGCTCATTTCTGCCCTTTCGCTTGATTTTTGACAACTTTCGCCATGTAATTTCGCACGTCATAAGTAACAATTTTTCCCTGAGCCAATAATGCTTTTTTATATTCAGCATACAAATCTTTAGGAATACGGATAGTGACACTTTGCATTTCTTTTTTTTCAACAGTCATAACTTAATCACTCCTAACTTAAATAGCTTCATGCATACATTATAAAGCATTACATAGATGTAGTAAAGCATTACAATTTTAGCCATTTTCACCCAAAATGTCGCTCAAATGTCGCTCAAGCACAAAGTGACTAAATC
>NZ_JAFKPJ010000060.1:0-1939 GCF_019633765.1 Bacteroides sp. 11BF | reverse complement strand
ACAAAAGGAAAAGGTGTTCGTGATTCCCGACAACATCGAGGAGTTCGACTTCCGAAACTATGTATAACAGCTAAAAAAGAATGGAAATGAAAACGTAAAATGACGACACCCATGCGCACGGCGGTACAAGGTACAGCCAATCCGCAACGGACACACCCAAGTCCGTAGAAACAAACGGGCAACCACTAAACCAAAGTAAAGTAATCAAGTATCAACCGCCCGAAAAAGGACTATCCACCCTTTGGACGGCACAAAACAAGAACTGTTTATGAACAAGAACATCAGACAAAAGTTCATCATCTCTGCGGCACTCATGATTGCCGCAACCGCCTCCGTATTTGCGCAAGGAAACGGTCTGGCAGGTATTAACGAAGCCACCTCTATGGTGAGTTCGTATTTCGACCCCGGCACGAAATTAATCTACGCCATCGGCGCGGTGGTCGGTCTTATCGGAGGCGTGAAAGTCTATGGCAAGTTCTCGTCCGGCGACCCCGACACGAGCAAGACAGCCGCCTCATGGTTCGGGGCTTGTATCTTCCTGATTGTCGCTGCGNCTGGCTCTCTTCGTCCTGTTCGTCATCCTCTACATGGTCGGCATCGACCAGTGGATATGTATCGGCTTCGGCGCGGCATCGTCTTCCGTCCTCGTATGGCAGACCTTCGCGCTGAACGCCCGGTACGGCGAACACGGGCTGATGAAATTGGGAGCGGCAAGGAGCCATCCCCGATACCTTATCAACCGGCGGCGGATCACCCGATTATTCAAACGGCAACGAAAGGAAGAAACGACATGAGAAATACATCCAAAATGACAACACTGGAAAACAAGTTCCCGCTGCTGTCGGTGGAGCATGGCTGCATCATTTCCAAAGACGCCGACATCACGGTGGCTTTCGAGGTGGAACTGCCGGAGCTTTATACCGTGACAGGCGCGGAGTACGAGGCAATACACGGCTGCTGGTGCAAGGCTATCAAGGTGCTGCCGGACTTCTGCGTCGTGCATAAGCAGGACTGGTTCATCAAGGAACGCTACAAGCCGGAACTGCAAAAGGATGACATGAGCTTTTTGAGCCGCTCCTTTGAACGACACTTCAACGAGCGTCCGTACCTGAAACACTCCTGCTATCTCTACCTGACCAAGACGACGAAGGAACGTAACCGGATGCAGAGCAACTTCAGTACGCTGTGCCGGGGACATATCATCCCGAAGGAGCTGGACAGGGAAACCGCCGGGAAGTTCATGGAAGCCGCCGAACAGTTCGAGCGCATCATGAACGACAGCGGCTTTGTCAGGCTGCGCCGCCTCTCCACCGACGAGCTTGTCGGGACGGAGAAGTCCGCTGGGCTGATAGAGCGTTACTTCTCGCTCATGCCCGAAGGCGACACGGCCTTGCAAGACATCGACCTCTCGGCAAGGGAAATGCGCATCGGTGACAACCGCCTGTGCCTGCACACCCTCTCCAACGCGGAGGATATGCCCGGAAAGGTGGCTACCGACATCCGCTACGAGAAACTCTCCACCGACCGTTCGGACTGCCGCCTCTCCTTCGCCTCCCCCGTGGGGCTGCTGCTTTCCTGTAACCACATCTACAACCAGTATGTGATTATCGACAACAGCGAGGAAAATTTGCAGAAATTCGAGAAGTCCGCGAGGAATATGCAGTCGCTCTCCCGATACAGCCGGAGCAACAGCATCAACCGCGAGTGGATAGACCAGTACCTGAACGAAGCCCATTCCTACGGGCTGACCTCGGTACGGGCTCACTTCAATGTCATGGCATGGAGCGATGACGCGGAGGAACTGAAGCATATCAAGAACGACGTAGGCAGCCAGCTTGCCAGCATGGAGTGCGTCCCCCGCCACAACACTATCGACTGCCCGACGCTCTACTGGGCGGCGATGCCCGGCAACGCGGCGGACTTCCCGGCGGAAGAGAGT
>NZ_JAFKPJ010000006.1:0-267133 GCF_019633765.1 Bacteroides sp. 11BF | reverse complement strand
GTTTCGATTGCGCTTCGTTTCAAAAGCGGGTGCAAAGGTAAAAGGTTTATTTTAAAACACCAAATGTTTTTGGAAGTTTTTTTTAAAATGTTTTCCCGGCCTGTTCTCCGACTCTCTTAGCGAAAGGGGAAAGGCACCGGAATAAACGCCTTTTATCGCGAATCGGACTGCAAAGATAACGAATTTTAATATTAAACTCCAAAGAAAAAGGAGATTATTTTCGTGATCCGTTAAGGCAATCAATACGCACTTGCAACATGTCAATTTCAATCGGCTCTCCGTCTCTTGGAAAGCGGGTGCAAAAGTACGCGATTTACCAATACAAGGCAAATATATAGGGAAGTTTTTTAAATAAAAATATAAATTTATATGTAAAGGACTGAGGGAGAGGTAGGTTTTAGAGCATACTTTAAAAAGAAGGGAAAAGGGAGGACCAAGGAGACACATTATTATAATATATAGAGGGGGAATACTTGGAAAACAAGGAGGGGGGATTCATTGGGGAGGGAGAGGAAGAAGGTTTTTTAGTAGAATTGCGGAGAAAGATTGGGAATTTGGCGTTAACATTGTTAATGCGATTGAAAGGGGAATTTGTTTCAGGAGCGGAAATAACAAGGCTTTTGGATTGAAAAGACTTATTATTTGAAGATAAAGGACTTGATTTAATAGGGTGTTAAATCAAGTGATAGGAAAAGAAGAAACAAAAGGGAGAAATGGATTGAAAATGAAAGTAATAGAGGGACAATGAGTTATTTTTCGGAAAAAGGGATAAGTGGTGGACAGAAAGTGATAGTTGTGATTAGAACAAGTATGATTGTAGAGGATTTTTAAAGGAAAGGTTTAAAGTGGAAACGGAGGAGTACAATTACGAAAGACCATTGGAAATAGCATATGCTATCTGATGAAGACAAAGCGATGCGTTGTGATTTACTTCCAAATTAGTATCTTTGAACCATTGGAAACAGTAAATATTCCTGATTCAAACTTTTTAGTTGCGTTGTGATTTGCTTTCAAATTAGTATCTTTGAACCATTGGAAACAGTTGCTTAAAGGCTATTCCATAAGTCAACGTAGTTGTGATTTGCTTTCAAATTAGTATCTTTGAACCATTGGAAACAGTCGTTGTCATTTCATCCAGAAAATAGACGAAGTTGTGATTTGCTTTCAAATTAGTATCTTTGAACCATTGGAAACAGTAGAATAGAAAACATCAGCTTGAGATGCAGCGTTGTGATTTGCTTTCAAATTAGTATCTTTGAACCATTGGAAACAGTAAAGAGGCTAATTATCGGTTACCCGGCATGTTGTGATTTGCTTTCAAATTAGTATCTTTGAACCATTGGAAACAGTGATGCAGGAATTATTCGCGGTGAATTAATGGTTGTGATTTGCTTTCAAATTAGTATCTTTGAACCATTGGAAACAGTTCCTGCTCCCGGCACTTCCTTTGTGTTAACGTTGTGATTTGCTTTCAAATTAGTATCTTTGAACCATTGGAAACAGTCAACTTCGTTTCCACATCTTCAGCCCACTCGTTGTGATTTGCTTTCAAATTAGTATCTTTGAACCATTGGAAACAGTGATGAAGATGTAGTTGACCTATATTCGTCTGTTGTGATTTGCTTTCAAATTAGTATCTTTGAACCATTGGAAACAGTCAACGCTGACCTGCAAGGCACCATCAACGGGTTGTGATTTGCTTTCAAATTAGTATCTTTGAACCATTGGAAACAGTACTCAGATTCCAATGGTGACAGGTTTTTTAGTTGTGATTTGCTTTCAAATTAGTATCTTTGAACCATTGGAAACAGTGGATTCAGACCGTTTGCCGGATTGTTGTAGTTGTGATTTGCTTTCAAATTAGTATCTTTGAACCATTGGAAACAGTTATCCACGACTCCCAAGATTACGAGGATAAGTTGTGATTTGCTTTCAAATTAGTATCTTTGAACCATTGGAAACAGTAATCGGTTTCGAATAATACAAACGACACAGGTTGTGATTTGCTTTCAAATTAGTATCTTTGAACCATTGGAAACAGTCAACGAGCTTTAACAAGGTCTTGCGACCAGGTTGTGATTTGCTTTCAAATTAGTATCTTTGAACCATTGGAAACAGTTCAGACTCCGTATTAGTCTTACGAGCGTCAGTTGTGATTTGCTTTCAAATTAGTATCTTTGAACCATTGGAAACAGTATACTGTTTTATTTTAAATGAAGTGACTCAGTTGTGATTTGCTTTCAAATTAGTATCTTTGAACCATTGGAAACAGTGTTTGGAGGTAACAACTTGTTTAGCTATACGTTGTGATTTGCTTTCAAATTAGTATCTTTGAACCATTGGAAACAGTATATCCCGCATAATAAAATGGTTTTCAATAAGTTAAGAGTAAATCAGAAAAAAGAAAAAGAAGACTATTTCCAGCATAAAATCTCGTATTAATGCGAGATTTTGTTTTCTAGAACAACTCCAATTGCTGTCCCGGCGTATTGACATCTTGCACTTTCTTCCCATAAAAAAGTTCTATATCCCCAAATTGTTTATCTGTAATACACATGATTCCGACATGCCCAAATTCAGGGAGAAATGATTTAACTCTTTTTATATGTACTACTGCATTCTCGCTACTGGCACAGTGACGCACATAAATGGAAAACTGAAACATCGTAAAACCATCCTTTTGTAGATTCTTTCTGAAATCTGCATAAGCCTTTTTCTCTTTCTTCGTCTCAGTTGGCAAATCAAAAAGAACAAGCACCCACATAATACGATATTCATTAAAGCGATCCATAATCTATCGTTCGGGATAAGAAATTCTCCGAAGCTCTCCATTGAAACATTTATAAAGTGAAGCAGTAGTTTGCCCCACCGCAACCATCAACGGACTGCGCTTGCCTCCAATTATCACTTCCAATGTCGGAACAGTAAGTAATCGAGTTTTCATCTCTTTTGTCAACTCCGCATTTTTTCCATACTCTTGTATCAAACTAAACACTAACTCATCCACATAAGGACGATAAGGTTCCATTATATCGTCCGCCAAACAATAAGCGTTGTAGCGATTGTGATGATGAATGCCCAACGTAGGAAGCAACCCGCTTATTACCAACCCACGTGCCACCACCGCACGAAGAATGGCATATCCATAGTTTAACAGGTTGTTAGGAGGAATTCCTTCACGTTCCCGAGTGAAATCATCAACATCAGCGAATAAACACTTCCAATAATATGCAGCAGCGCGCGCTTCCAAATTGTCAGGATCACCACTACGCACATTGGCAGCCCAAACACGCATACACTTTACTTCCTCGTCCATACAATCTTTGAGTACAGATGCCTGATTGTTGATTTTCGCTTGAATAGTTTGCTGCCAGAGTTGTTTCTTCAAAGGAAGCGAAGTATCCAATTGTTTACGAAAACGCTCATTCTGCGTTGTATTTCCATAAAGAGGAAGCATTAATCCGACTGGCATACTCTTGCTATCACAAGTGATTACGGAACAGTTATTCTCAAGCAAAGCCTCCAGCACACCGGAAGTGATGGTTATCTGCTTGTTATCCAACACGACGATTCCAATGTCCTCTATAGGTTTCGTTACTTCCGCCTGCTTTTTCAACGTTTCCGGCAAAGCCGTTGCTTTTTCTACATCAGGCAGCTTGATGACCAGTTGTGCATTTCGTAATGATAAATAAACCGGATTTCCAAAATAAAGTGTTTTCTTAATCATGGCCCGTCCCTCTTAAAAGTTTGTCAAAGTCCGATTCGTAGTTCTGAAGCTGTCCAACATGGAATTTGTCATATTCCTCTTCCGCTAATGCCTTGGCAATCTCATGGCTCACTCGCCCACTATGTTGCAGCACGGCTTCTTCGTTGAATTGCAAGAATGCATCCAACTTTTTCACCCAATCTCTCATGTACATCACTTGGCCTTTTTTCGCTTGACGCTCCGCATAATCCAGATATATCGAAACAATGCGGTTCAAATCATCCATTTCCGTTTCATTGAGATAGTTCTTTGCAATAGAAACATCCGGTTTGCGTATCATTCCGTTGGGTGCATTCTTCCAAGTAGTCAATCCCATATTAGGCTTATCGGCATCCACACGGGAAACAATAATCTCAGCTGCCGTTTGCCCGGAAATTGCCCAATGCAACTTATTCTGAACAGTTGCAAAAAACTTCTTGGTTACATCGCTACCCACTTCATAGTCGGCACTACATTGTGAATAAATATCGGTTATTTTCTGATAGAAACGTCGTTCGCTACTACGAATGTCACGAATGCGAGCTAACTGTTCTTCGAAATAATCCTTACCAAACAGCATTTGCGGATTCTTCAATCGCTCATCGTTCATGACAAATCCCTTAATCAGATATTCTTTCAGCACACTGTTCGCCCAAATTCTAAATTGTGTGGCTTGAATGCTGTTGACACGGTAGCCTACGGATAAGATGGCGTCGAGATTGTAAAACTCAATCTGTCTTGTGACCTGCCTTGTACCTTCGGTTTGAACTTGTGCAAAAATTGCACAAGTTGCCTCTTTTGATAATTCTCCGCTTTTATATACATTCTTTAGATGTTTAGTCACTACGCTTCTGTCCACCCCAAACAATTGTGCGATCTTGTCTTGCGGAAGCCAAACCGTTTCCTTAAAGATATAGATTTCGACTTTCACTTCTCCATTGCTGTCTTTATAGAAAAAGAAATCAGATGGAATTGGAGGATTATTATTGTTTTTACCCATAAGTCATTCATTATATTAATATTCTCCTACCGACACTATCTGGCCGATGTGATTAACACGGACTTTAACAATAGTGTCCAAGCCTTTTGAACTACGAAAATCTACCCATGTAGTACCTCTCAAAATAGAACTTGTATCCTTGATTGTTGTTTCTAAATGGTGTCTAAAAACATAATTTTTATGAGAGAATTTCTGCACCCTAAACAAATTAGGACTTATCAACCCATAATTCTCTGCATCAAGTAAATCGATCTCTTTCGGATTAAATCCAGTCTTTTCATTTGGAAAAACAAAATACTCGTTTTGTTTCATACTGAAAAGGAATTGCCAGCCTTCACTCGTTTTATAATCCTTGTCAATAATCGGTTGACTAAGATTGGCCCTTGTCACTGCTTCAAAGAAACTAACTACAACCTCCTCCAGTTCATACTTGGGATTGCCAGCCTCGTCAACCACCAATTGTCCCTTCTTATCTATAACCGGTCTACGATAAACTGCCACATGATGATTATTGCCTGTATTAACAAAATCCACAGGAATATTTCTACCTTTCTCATCCAATATAGATTTACCGTCCTTATCCTTTTTCACATGCAATGACTGCGCATTACTGATTCCTGAAATTGTAACTCGCTTAATAGATATACCTTTCTCTTTATTCAGCCAAATAGGATTTTCATCAAGATTGGAGAATGCTTTTTTTGCATCATTGCCATACTCGTTTAATCTGTCAGTTAGTATTTTACGGACACCTGCATCCATTACCTTATCAACTTTCAAATCAGGAGAGATTTCCTTACGTATAGTATAAATCGCCTCAAGTGTTACAATTTTCACTTTTTCAGGCACTTTTCTCATTTGCTCCTTATCTATCCATATGGGCTGTTTATCCAGTGAATTCTTGCCAGCAAACGCTTTCTTCGGATCATTATCATTTTCATGCAAACGTTTCAACAATGCATCCCTATAAGCTGATTTGCTTACAGTTCTAATTTTTCTCATATCAAACGAAGCATTCACCTTTTCTTCTCTTGTCAAATATTGCTTGCCACTACCATAGATTGTTTCCAAATGCAACTGCCCACGCGGCGTCTGTTGCATTTTTTTATTCACACCACCCCTTTTCTTCGTCTTGTTAATATTACTCGTAATGACCTTATTCTTCGCTTTAATCGAAATCAAAGTATTTTCCAGATGTTTTTTGGCTTCCGCGCGAAACTCTCTCAATGGCATGGGCGCAATCGCCCTGCCATTGAGAAAATATTTATTCTTTATTGCATACTCATTTGTATTAGGATTCAGACTGGCATTTTTGTTATTAAAATACTGAATGAATACATCCTTTGTAAATGCTACCGTCAACGCATCCATCGCATGATGACGATGATCATTCCGTTTCGTCCAATCCTTGATTCTACCTATTTGCCTTCCATCTCTATCTTCAAAATATTCAACCAGTCCTAATGCCTTATACTTTTCCCAGTTCAATTCTTTCATCACATCAACCAATTGCCAATCTTCACGCAACTTGTCAGTTACTGATCCACTTGTAGTAACTACACGACGCGAAATTTCATTCAACATGGACAGAGCCTTTTTGGCAATATATTGCGTATTACGTAAGTCACGTTGAATAAAGCCGCCAGAAATGTCCCGCTCAGTCATTTTTAGTTTATTGCATTTGGTTTTCGATATTTTCCCCGACTTAAACAAGTCTTCAATATTATTTAAATAATATTCTAAACTATTGTCAGCCCCGCTTTCACCAAATTTCTCTTTCACAAAATCATACGCTGTTTTATTCCCTTTTTCAATATTTACACTACGAGCTTCAAGTGTTTTATTTGAAAAACTATCATCGAAAAGCCGTGCTTGCGGAATGATATGTTCAATATCAAATTCTTTACTAAACAGTTTTTCTCGTGAAATATACGTGTTAGAATAAAGTGTTTTATACCCACGCGACTCTAACTCTTTGTAAAGTTTGTAACGCAGAATATCAGTACGGCTTACATTTGTCAAACCAAACTCATTCTGTAAAAGTGCCTTATATTCCTCATGCGCTTTGGTAGTTTGTGCAATGGATTTAGTCAGTTCTTCACGCTCTTTGGCATTCTTCTTCAACTCACGAGCAAGTTCTACACGTATTTCATCCGGTTTGCCATAAGTGTCTATAATGGTATTGATTACGTTTACCATCTGATTCAGAATCTTTTCCACCACAGGATTGCGCAAACTATTCTTGGGAAGAAGCATAAGCCTGTCTTTCAGCACCTTGTTTGCTATCTCTTCCTTCGTTAAAGACGATTCTGAATGCCTGTATCCGGCATATGCACAAGCCACATCATACCGATTACCATCTTTCAAATGAGGTAAAATCTTATGAATAGCCTTCGCGCTCAGACTACCATAATCATCTTGAAAAGTAACATTTGCCAATATAGTAGCGTATGCTTTTTCAAAGCCATATAGTTCTGTCATCTTTTGAACCAAACGACCGTTTCCTGTTGGCGTATTGTCTCCCTCAAAAGAATACAATAAATGCCAGAGTTTGTAATAAGATTGATTGTCTAACTCTTCATTCGAGTTGAAACCTAGAATGTCCGTATTCCAATTAAGAAGATCAAAAATTGCTTTTACATGCTCAACAACCTTTTCAACCGATTGCTTGAAGTCGACTGGTTCATGCCCGGACATCTCAATCATTTTGCTGTAGGCCTGAAACAATGCATATCCCGTCTTATTGCCATCAATCGTTTTAAAATTTAAATCCAATTCTTGTGGATTATCAAACAATAATTTCAAAACATCCGACTTCGTCATCTTATCACGAACAAAAAGTTCTTGGGCAAGCAATTCTTTTTCTTCTTGATACAAATAACGCCTGCCGCTCAGTTCCATCTGTTCGAAATCGTCAAGTTCGTCAAAAAGAGCAGGAGAATTGTCTTTCAGTTTTCTTCGTTTACTTTTCTTGTCAACAACGGTTACTTCTATATTGTTTAGTATCTGCCATATTTTAAATTCTTGGAACAAGGGAGAAGAACGGGGTATTACCCGATTACCTACAGTTTTAATCTTTTTCTTGCCATCTATCTCTACCTCTATCTGCCGACTTTCAAACTCGCAAAAACCGATTAATCCTTTCTGACTCTTCAATCTACGCTGATAGAAAATGATAATATCACGGATTTCTTTTTTCAGTTCCTCTGTCAGTTCTTTATGATATACAGCTTGTTTTTCCCAAAGCGTATTAAACTCATCCAAATAATCCTGGCGATAGAACACCATATTTCGCAAACTCACATTGGGATTCTTGTCCAGCATTTCCATTTGATACTGCCCGACAGTCTGTTTATTAAAGTACAACTCTTTACTCCTATCACTGATTGCGCCGAGATAACCGCTTGAGTTATTGATTTGGGTATTCATCTCTTGCAAAACAACAACCAATTGTTCCAACGACAACTTTTCCTTCAAGCCATTTACCCGCCATTGCAGATTTTCTCTTTTCGCTTCATCCCTTTTCCGTTTACTATAAATACCTTCCAGCTTATGTTCTCTTTCCTGTTGTTCTGTTTTGCCTTTCTCTTTGTTCCATTCCGTATAGGGTTCTTTCCAAACGAAATATTTGGCACAAATAGCCCAAACAGCATCACGCTTTTTCCCTCTCAACTCTTCTTTTAATACATCAGTAAGAATCTCCGGATAATATTTTTTTTGTTTTTCCCAAATTCCGTCAAGTTCATTCTGCAAATCAGAACGATAAAAATCGGGCAAAAATTTCTTATCTGCATCAAGAAGTTGCAGGCATAATTCTCCAGGCGTTAGGTTGTTGTTATAAAGTTCACGAGCTATATCCATACCGTCAATCAACATACCTTCTTCCGCTCCCTTTGCTTTCCTGCTACTTTTATAACCACGTTTTTTGTTAATCATCAGCAATACACGCGCAAACTCTTCCAACGAGATTTCCTCTGTTGCCGCCTTCGCCCTTAATCGGTATGTCTCAAAAGTTGTTCGGTTACCATTTTCCGAAAGTTTTGTATCTTCTGTTATCAATTTGTACTCTTTCAACACTTCCATTAAAGTTTCACGACGAAGTTTGTAGCGTTGCAAATTACGCCGCATGCCTCTCTTCAGTGTTCTATCTGTATTGGTCGTAATGCTCTTCCCCTTCTCGAAGTTGGTCAATTCATCTACCGTCAGAGGATTTACTCTCACACCAAGCTTAACAATTGACGATCTTTCGTCTTTATTTTCTGCCTCGTCCACCAATGCCCAACCGATACTATTAGTACCCAAATCCAATCCCAATATCCTTTTCATATTTGACTTATTTTATTACAATACCCCAAATATATTAATATTTTTCCATAAATAAACATTATAATAAAAATTATTCACTATCTTTGTATCACTAATTTGAAGTAAATCACAATAAGGATTATTCCGTTGTGAAAACATTTAGGATGGGGCATTTGCCTCGTCCTTTTTTGTGTTACTAAAGTCCCACACAACCACCCTATAGACAAGCAAGTTCACTCGGTCCAACGTAAAAATCTGAGTTTTTTTCTTTTTTAAGCATACAACATAGTCAGCCTATATAAAAAGAATGCATTATCTTTTACTCCTCTAAACTGTGCTCTGAAAGCTTTGACTTTATCCACCACAGCATTGGTTACCCTCCTTTCAAAGAAATTGATAATATTCAGATAGTGGGTCTGAATGGATCGTGCTACCCTTCCGAAAGCAGGAAATCCCGATTTATCCACCTCGTCATACCATCTTACCAGTCTTATTAAGGCCACATCCTTAAACTTACACTGATGATAAATCAGGCCTAAACGCATGGCCGGATAATACTCTTTCTGATCTTCGGATACTCTTTAAACAGGATATCAGCCCGTTCTCTTTGAGACTGAGTCCACAAGGATTCTTTTTTGTAAAGCAGATAGATACTTCTTGCTAGTAACTGCTTTCTTGTGTCTCCATTAGTGAAAACGGGAGCATGATATATCTTGCCATAAGCCTTTGCATAGGCAATCTGTGTGGATTCTTCATCCAAAGCTTCCCAGCGCGCTTTCACACGCATCCCCTGAACGGCTTCATAAGCTAGTTTCTGTACGTGGAAACGGTCGGTAACCCATTCGGCGGCAAGAAAGCAGCTACGGGTAATCTGCTCCATATTGGGAGCCATATCCAATGTGATCTCACGCACTTGATAACGACGGCGGCGGGAAAGTCTAAGTAACACAGAGCTTACCGTATAGATATCCGTGCCTTTTATTATGGCGATAATACTGCATTTATCACCATGGGAAGCCTTATTGGTGAGTATGGTATAGAGTTCACCGCGCGAAAGGGTAACTTCTCTTTTTCAAAATCCAGTGACGACGACGGATATTCAGGAAAGGTTTCTTACCCCAAAGAGGAAAGTCTTGAACAACGACAGGATCATAGAAGCCTTTGCTCTCAGTTGCCTGACCGAAATATTACTCGGGAACGACATTCTTCTCTTCAAGATAAATTACAACATCACTGAGACTTTCCTGCACATTGACAAGATCAAAGTAATCTAAAGTACCTTTAGGAAGCAGAAGGCGATAAGCATTGGAATCCATATTAAATAATTTTAGAGGCCAAGATACAAATTTACTCCTCAGATTTTTACGTTGAGCCTTATTGTCGTTCTCCAATCCAAAGTATCAGAACTGGAAGTAGATGAACGGCTGAATTTCACTACTCTTCATTTGGATAACCAGATAGATCATAGCCACCATCACAAGGGCCTTGCCAAGGAAAGGGAGTTTGATAACTCCACGACAAACAGCATTTTCCCAACTATCCGGAGCAAAATGAAGCAGAAACCCGACTGCCATCAGTGCAAATACCCGCCAATATCCCTCAATCAGTTGCGGAAAAAGCTGGGGACGAAAAGCTGTAAAAATCTGGTTCAACATATCCATTGAATTATGAAAATCGGCGTTGCGGAAGAAAATCCAGCAGAAACAAACAAAGTGGAAGGTAATAATGACACCCAATACCCGCCGAATGCCGTGACTGGTCTCCCCTTTCTTCCTTCCGGCGATAGACATCCACGCTTTGTGTAGAGCAAGTGCCACACCATGAAAAGTGCCCCACAATACAAAATTCCAGGAAGCCCCGTGCCACAATCCACCGAGAAACATGGTAATAATCAGATTGAGATACTGACGAAACTTTCCATGTCGGTTACCCCCCAAGGAGATATAAAGATAATCGCGCAACCAACTCGACAACGAAATGTGCCAACGCCTCCAGAACTCGGTGATCGAGGCTGACTTATACGGAGAATTAAAATTCAGATTGAAATGAAAACCAAGCAAAAGGGCGATACCGATTGCCAGATCACTGTATCCTGAAAAATCACAATAAATCTGCAAGGCATAGCCATAAAGTCCCATCAGATTCTCAACTCCCGAATAAAGCGTAGGATTGTCAAAAATGCGCTCCACAAAGTTGACACTGATATAATCGGAAATAACCGCTTTTTTGAACAATCCGGCGACAATCAAGAAAATGCCTCTACCGAACATCTCTTGTGATACATACAGCGGTTTACGAATTTGCGGAATAAAATCGCGTGCCCGCACGATAGGGCCTGCCACCAACTGAGGAAAGAAAGAAACATAAAAGGCATAGTCCAGTAAACTGGTAAGGGGCTTGATCTCTCTCCGGTAAACATCGATAGTATAACTTAACGACTGGAAGGTGAAGAAAGAGATGCCGACAGGCAAAAAGATATCGAGTGCGGTGAACTCTCCCCCCATCAGCGAAGCAATGACACCACCAAGAAAATTAGTGTATTTGAAGTAGCAGAGCAATCCTAAATTGACCGATACACTAAGTATTACCCATAGTTTACGCTTCCAGCGGACATCGGTCCGATCCATCAGCCAGGCTATCACAAAATCGGTAACGGTGACAATGGCGAGCAGGAAGAAATAAGTACCACTACTCTTATAATAAAAATAATAAGAGAAAAGAGCGACAAATAAAATACGCGCTGTGTTGCGGTGCTGCAACAGTGTATAGATCACCATAAACGCAGCGAAGAGCCAGAGGAAAATTCCACTGCTGAATATCATCGGAGCATCCGGATTGTATTTAAAGGCCTCCAACAGGCGGCTAAAATCGATATCAATGGGAAACATACTCATTATAGGCTTTAATAATGGCTTCATATAATAATTCTCCCTGAAGTGTATAACCTTCGGGAAGATAGTGCACATGATCCGGACGCATCAGTCCCGCATCTATCCAGTTTTTGCAGGCACGCAGGCTTCCGCCTACGATATTGTACATATCCCACACCACCAACTTGTGGCGGCGGGCAAAATCATGGATTGTATTCACTGCTGTTACCGTACGGGGATTGACAGCATAAGTACGACGCCGGCGACGCTGACGGAAACTCTCGTAAGATCCCGGAGGAGTAGTCAGCAAGATAGGCACATTTGGCAAACTGTCGCGCAACAATCCGAGCAGTTCCTCCATCTGCCGGTAATGCACATTCGAATTGTACTTCCGGTTATGACTTTCATTCGTTCCAAACGAAAGAACCAACAGCTCGGGTTTCAAGGCTGCAATAGCTGCAATACGGTCAGGATGAGTAAACGTCAGGCAAGTAGCTCCATTGACTCCCATATCCGTATAGGACACCGCTCCAAATGTTTCTGTCAGCCGGGCACCGGTAGTACGGGGAAAGATGTGTCCGCGTATGTGGCTGTCACCGATATGAACAATACGTACGGTATCCTCCGAACTTCCGTTTTGCACCAGCCGTAAACGCTCAAGTATGGGAGTCAGCACTCCCAGGCTGTCTATGATTTCATTTCTCCCCACTCCTCTGAAGGCTACGGGAAAAGTAACTTTCACAGAAACAGTATCTCCCAGCGACCCCGGTTCACGCATCGGCTTGCAGGCTTTCGTACCCTTGTCCATCCGCGGGCAGGCAGGCAAAAGATCTTGTGCCTGAACCGAAAAAATTCCGGAAAACAAAAGGAGTAACACCCCCAACCGTTTATTCAGCCTCATAGGCCTTTCTCCTTTCATACTGTTCTTTTCCATAAATCAATGTTTCGTATAGTAGTCCTGCCAGGTGACGTCCACCCCGGAAGTTGATGTGTGTATAATCATAATTAGCCAAAGAAGGCTTGGCATGTACCAACCCTGCCATACTTCCGTCACCTCCCATAGCCTCAAACATGTTCCAGAAAGCAATTCCGCTTTCCGCTGCTATGCTTTGCTGATAGCGAATCAGGTTTTTCACACCGGGCATCGTGCGTAATTCGCCGGTATCGGTCTTATAATCGCGGTCACCCACACTCAGCAACAAAAAACCGGATTGTGGAAAACACTCTTTCAAGTGGTTTATGGCCGTAAGAAGGCCTTTCTTATAAGGATCGTAGTTCCGTCCCCGCTCGGTCGCAACATTCAGACCATATTCCAGAATAATCAAGTCGTAGGGACGCTGGGCATTAAACTCTTGCAGCATCTTTGACGGAATGCTGCGAAGCGAGAGTCCCGAACTGCCGCGCAAGGAGAAATTGTCGACAATAATCCCTTGCGTACCATCCATTGCCAATCCATAAAATAAAGTAGAATCTGCCTGATTGATATCCCAGCGCACCGAGCCGATGCGACCGTTTACCTTCATCTGCTGCAAACTGCCGGTAGAAGGGAATTCCCGTGTATCAGTCTCACCACGGTTGACACGAACGGAAAGGCTGACTTCACCTTTGTTATAGAAAAAGATGGAAGCTGTCTGGCAAGTATCGAGCAGGGAAGCATATTTATTCTGCCCCCGGAGTTCGACATAAGCCCCTTCACGAGGAACGAAGTAGTGTCCGGAAACTCCTTGCTTCTTTTTATCGAAATAAACGCTATCGGTCACTGCATGACTGGACCATCCGCCAAAAGAATGACGTACCGTCGGACGGTATCCACTGGTCATTGAAGTAATGGTAACAAAACCGACACCACACCCACCGAAACGTTTCTGCAACATCTCACGAAGATCGGCAGTGAAAATATCTGCCTCAATAAAAGAATCGCCAAATACCGCTATCCGCACCAACCGGCCTTTCGATTGAATCTCGTCCAAGGCACGATAAAAAGGAGTCATTCCCCGCATCGTAGAGTCACTATAATCTTCGATACAGGTCATCCCACTGCGACACGTATCTACAAATGCAGGTTTCACTACCGGGACCGGAGGCAGGCTGTCTGCTTCCGCTTCATCTTTATCAGGTTCAGGCATACGGACATCGCTCAGCAAATCTACCCGTCTCATTGTATGTCCGTCGATCGTTATAGCCGGCAGCCAGTGCATTCCGATCAATGCAAACAAGACAATCAATGTCAGCCACAACGAATATTTCAAATAATTTTTCATGCACGCTCTTAATTTAATAAGAAGTTGCAAAGATAGATAAAACCCATAAAAAGAGAGGAGAATCTACATTAAATTAATGAGATTCTCCTCTGATGTTATCTGTCGGCAGGCGTTAAATGCTCCGCTCCACGTTGGTGACAAAAGCTCTCAGGCCAAGCTGCTCTGTCTGCATGTCCATCTTATGCAATGCATCCAGCAACGGGTCAACCTTCTTGTCGTCCACCACCGTGATGATGGCCGAACACATACTGGGCCAGGCATGGCTGCCGAAGTGGGGATCGCCTGTCTTCGAGCCACGTCCCTGTACCCGTTCCAAATAGGTGAAACCACGGCAACTCAAACGGTCCAGCAAAGCAATGATACGTTCGAAATAAGCCTGATCGAATGTGATTAATACTGATTTCATATCTTGATTTCTTCTTTATTATTTCTTAATCATTTCATCTTTATGCTCCTCAAAGTAAGCTTCCAGCTCACGTTTGCGTCTCAACACTTTACGCTGATGCTTGATACCTGTACCGGCAAATACACAGTATAAAGTAGGGATGAGAATCAAGGTCAGAATGGTAGAAACCGTCAAACCGCCAATTACGGCAATCGCCATCGGACTCCACATCTCCGAACCCTGTCCACCACCGATTGCCATCGGAATCATACCGAGGACAGTAGTAGCAGTGGTCATCAATACCGGGCGAAGACGGCTCTTGCCGGCTGTTACAACGGAGTTAAGCACTGCCAATCCACGCTCACGGCAAAGGGTGATGTAGTCGATAAGCACAATACCATTCTTTACAACGATACCGATCAACATGATGGCCCCCAACAAACTCATCACACTCAGTGTGCTCTTTGTGAAGAAAAGGGCCATCAATACCCCACTGAAAGCAAACGGCAATGAGAACATAATGATAAACGGATAAGTCAATGATTCGAACTGCGCTGCCATTACAATAAATACCAGTACGACAATAAGGATAGCAAGTGTACCCAAGTCGCGGAACGAATCTTGCTGGTCTTCGTATGAACCGGCTACCTGAATTGTTACATCCGACGGAATATCCATCTTATCGATAATGGCGTTACCCGCATTCACCACGTTACCCAATGCTTCGCCGGAGATAACCGCCGATACGGTCACAATACGTTCACGGTCTTTACGCTCGATGGTAGGTGGCGCAAAACGTTCGACAACCTTTCCAAGCTCTTTTACGCGTACGGCTTCTCCACGACTGTTATAAATAAGGATATTCTCGATGCTTTCAATACTTGTACGGTGTTCCGGCGCATAACGCACTTTAATGTCATA
Organism: Bacteroides sp. 11BF; assembly: GCF_019633765.1. Classification (NCBI taxonomy): domain Bacteria; kingdom Pseudomonadati; phylum Bacteroidota; class Bacteroidia; order Bacteroidales; family Bacteroidaceae; genus Bacteroides; species Bacteroides sp. 11BF. Next base: position 251,646 of record NZ_JAFKPJ010000006.1, on the reverse strand, counting down.
TTCGTCTCCATCCTCACGGTATTTAGAGGCAATGGCACCATTAATACGGTTACGCAGATAATTACCGGCGGTTGCCAGATTCAATCCGTGCAAAGCCAGTTTCTCACGATCGAAGTCTACCTGATACTCGGGCTGATAGTCACTACGGCTGATGTTGACTTCCGACACACCTTTCACATTGAGCAACTCACGTTTCAGACGTGCAGCTACGCTATCGGTTTCCTCCATACTATAACCATATACCTCAAAATCGGCACTTGCCTGAGCAGACATACCTGTGTTACTACCACCCAGGATGACCTGCGCTTTGCTGAACTCCGGATATTTCTTCAGATCTTCACGCATTTCGTCACAGACTTGTTCAAGGCTGATATCACGATCACCCGGATCGACCAGACTGATGTTGAACGATATAATGTGCGAACCGTTATCCTGCATAGAGGCCCAGGTATTGTCTGAGTCGGCCTGTCCTACCGTATAGTTACATACAGTCATTACACCTTTATATTTGTTCAGCCATTGGTTAGTCAGTTTCTCCGAAATCTCCTGTGCCAGCTCTTTGCGTGTTCCGATAGGTAACTCCAGCTGAACTGCGATACGGGCATTATCCTGCGCCGGGAAGAATTCAGTACCGATGCTCTTGGCACAGAACAGGCTGACGACAAAGAACACGATACAACCGAAGATAACAATCGGACGATGCCGAACTGCCCAATTCAACATATGGGCATAGCCTGTATCCAAAGCATCCAGTCCTTTCTCAATAGGGCCGAAAAGGAGCTTGAAGGTTTTCGATTGCTTCTTCTGTAAACGCAACAACTGCGAACAGAGCATCGGGGTCAATGACAAAGCAGCCACAGTAGAGATAAACATGATGGCACACATCATCCATCCCAACTGCTTAAACATCACTCCGGACATACCACTTACCATCGTCAACGGGAAGAACACCGCAATCATGGTCAGTGTGGAAGCAATAACGGAGATAGCCACCTCATTGGTTCCGTGCACCGCAGCCTGTTTCGGATCGGAACCACGTTCGATGTGGGTCGTCACATTTTCAAGTACCACAATCGCATCGTCCACCACCATACCGATGGCAATAGAAAGAGACGAAAGTGAGATGATGTTAATCGTATTTCCGGTGACGGCCAGGTAAATAAACGAGGCAATCAGCGAAAGCGGAATAGTGATACATATAATCAATGTCGCACGCCAACGTCCCAGGAAAAGGAACACCACGATGACAACGAATAAAAGGGCATACAATACGGTCTCGGCCAAACTGTCGATGGTGTTGAGGATGTTGTCCGATGTATCGACAATCACTCCCAGTTTCACATCACTCGGCAAATTCTTCTGCAACTTAGGCAGGGCCTCGGCCACTTTCTTAGAGATATCTACGGAATTGGCTCCCGATTGCTTCTGTACGACAATCATGGCACCTTTCACTCCATTATTATATGTTTCCTGAGCACGCTCTTCTACCGTATCGACTACCCGGGCCACATCACGCAAATAAATATTTGCCCCATTGTAACTACCTACTACAACATCTTCCAGTTGGCGCGAATCGTCAAACTCTCCTTCAACACGCAGCGAATAAGTCTCGTTACCGATATCGAAGTTACCACCGGGGATATTTTTGTTCTCGGCACCAATAATCGAACTGATTGTTTCAATGGTCAGATTATAGGCTTCCAGTTTGTTAGGGTCACAATAGACCTGGATCTCACGTTGGGGCGCACCACTGATGGATACCGTACCCACACCGGGGATACGTGCCAACGGGTTAACAACACGGTCGTCCAGAATCTTATATAATGCCGACTGGCTTTCATTAGCTTGTACCGACAGCAGTACAATCGGAATCATGTCGGTACTGAACTTGAAGATGATGGGGTTCTCCACATCATCCGGCAGCTGAGAGCTGACCATATCCAGTTTGTCGCGTACATCATTTGTCAGTACATCGATATCGTTACCATATTCAAACTCTAATGTAATCAGAGACATATTTTCGGACGAACGGGAAGTGATATGCTTCAGGTTGCTGACAGCATTCAGCGTATTCTCCAACGGACGAGTCACGTTATTTTCTATATCCGAAGCACTTGCTCCGGGATAGGCGGTCATTACCATGATCGTATTCGTATCGATATCCGGATACAAGTCGATAGGCAATTTGGACAAAGAGAAGAGACCAAAAATCACCACTGCAAGAAAGCAGAGGGAGGTCATAATCGGTTTTTTTACCGCTCCTTCGTATAAACTCATTTTTCCTAATTATTAAAAGTGGATAATGTACCGGTATGCCGTAAATGGTGCCCCATACGTTATAAGGAAACACACGGCATACGGTTACATTGATTCATTATTTTTCTACTTCTACCTCAGTGCCGTTGATCAATCGGGTTTGACCGGCAATGACTACCTGAGAATTGTTGGGTACACCGGACTTCAACTCATACTCAGCACCCATGCGGCGTCCCAGTTCAACCTTATTGTATGTCACCTTTCCATCTTTGTATACATACACATAGCGGTCACCGGCACCTGCCTGTTTCACAATCGCCAGATCGGGAACAACCACGTTCTCCTCCGTACCGAAGTTCAGACTGGCACGGGCAAACATTCCCGGACGTACCTTCTGATTCTGATTAGGCAACTGAATCTCTACCTGGAATGTACGGGTAGTCGGATCGATTGTCGGATAAATCAGGCTGATTTTGCCTTCGAAAGCCTCATCGCCATAAACATCCAGTTTCACATCGACAGGAGCACCTTTTTTCACTTTGGTAAAGTAAACCTCGGATACGTTGATCAGCAGCTTAACTGGAGTGATCTTCTCGACGGTCAGCACCGGATTGCCTCCGCTGTACATATCACCGCTATCATAATTGCGGGCAGTCACCACACCGCTGATAGGACTCAGCAAAGAAGTATTTTCCAGCAAATTCTGATAAGCCGTTTTCTTTACGTCATAGGCCATCTTCGCAGCATCCCATTCCGATTTGGAAGCACCACCCACTTTATAAAGTTCGTCAATACGCTTGAACTCCACTTCCTGGTTGTCCAGTTGCAGTTTAGTCTGTTTCAGGTTGGCAGCATCCATCTGTACTAGTCTCTGTCCTTTGGATACATGATCGCCTACCTCTACAAAGATTTTATCAATACGCACCGGTGATGAAGGCGCAATGTTATTCTTCACTTCAGCTTCTACAGTTGCCGTGTATTCCTGTATCTGTTCTACCGGGCGCGCTGTTACATCAGCCAATTTTACTTTTGGCTTTTCTTCTGTTTTTTCAGCGGCACCTTTGTCTTTTCCTCCAGTGCACGAGCCCAATAGCACAACGGCGAGCAGGGCTACTAATTGGAAACATCTTTTCATATTCAAATTTTAATTGTTGTGTGTTTAGTTACTCTGTTACCTCTTCTCTTCCCAATACCTGATCAAGATCAGCCTTTGCAACCAGATAGTCGTAAATAGACTGATTGTAGGTCAACTGGGCCTGTGTGAGCGCCACTTCCGAATCGTTCAGTTCAAGGATAGTCCCTTTTCCCACTTCATAACGTTTCTGGGCAATGAGACGTCCCTTTTCTGCTTGTACGATTCCTTCTTTATTGCTGACCACCTGTTCAGTGCTTGCTGCCATATTGTCCAGATAGCTGGTGGCCTGCATAGTCAACTGACGCTGTACGTTGGTACGGTTCTCGGTCAATTGCTGCATCTGAATCTTGGTCTGCTTCACCTTCGTAAAGTTACTTGCCTTAAACAAAGGAATACTCAGGCTCAAACCGACAGTAGAATATGGAAACCACTTATAGTGTGACATCTTAAAGTCGTTATTCAGTGATGTATACGAATAGTTGAAAGATGCAGCCAGCGTCGGCATAAAGTTAGTCCGCTGAACAGCCAGCGTCTTCTTCAACAAATCGGCATTTAAATCCAATTGCTTCAAATCGCTGTTATTATTCAGGTTCAGCTGGTTGCTTTCCATCTGGCGACGGAACATCACCATTTCATAATCCTTCAGGTTACCGTCAGCGGCTATAGCTACATCGGTATCCATCCCCATCAGCACCTGCAACTGCAAACGGGCAAGATTCACCCCGTTACGGGCGGAAACAACCGAAGGTTTCAGGCTGCGCACCTGTACATCGGCGCGAATCTTATCGTACTCGCTAACCGTACCTTGCTCGTATTTGGCTTTCACCACTTCATAGTTAGCCTCTGCCTGTGCATAGCTCTGCAGAAGCACCTCGTAGCTGTCCTGTGCCAATAGCAGTTGATAATACGCCTTGGTCACTTGATTCACCAGATCGAGTTTTGACGAGCGTGCCTTCTCAACAGCCAGTTCTACATCCGATTTAGTCAGATTAATACTCTTGTAAAGTGCCGGAGCAAAAACGGGCAGACTCACATTCAGTCCTCCGCTATACGAGTTGTCCGAACCTACCTGGATGGTCTGCGACTCTCCGCCAAAATCCATCACCATTGTCTGTTTTTTCAGTGTCCGCGAATAAGAACCTGTCAACGAAATCTCTGGAAATAATCCTCCGTATGCCTCCTTCTTAGCCTCTTTTTTCAGCTGAATCTCTTGGCCGGCCACTTTCATTGTGGGGTTTTCGCTCAACGCAATTTCCAGTGCTTTGTCAAGCGTCAGTTGCAAGGTGTCTTTAACCTCCTGTGCCTGTACATAACCCACCGAGAGCAGTACAGCCACCGCTAAAAGCATCTTTTTGCTTAAGAAACATTTCATTTTGTTCATACAATAATTTTAGTTGTTTATCCTGGGAACTTCTTCGTGCTTCCCTATCTTAGTGTATTCTTTGTTTTCTATATTCCGTTATGAAATCTTCCAATACCCGTGCTCCTTTCTCTGTGGAAATTCCACGGATGTAGGTAAACATAATCGCCTCGTAAACCTCGAGGAAAGAATATTTATTGGCAATATCCGTATTCATCAACAGGTCGAGCTGCTCGTGAACCAACAGGTTGACAATGGCAAAGTTTACATCATCTCTGAATATCCCCTGTTTAATGCCCATCTTAAAAAACTCGATCGTACTGTCTGAGTCTCTTTCCCGGTAATTCTTCAGCAAGCTGTGAACTTTCGGATATTTCTTTATGTCCTCGAAAAAACGTTTGTTCGTTCGATGGAATGTCTCAATGCTCCGCTGATAGCATACAAGTATAACTTCAAGAACATTTTTCGAGTTAGCCAAAGTTTCCGCCAAGAAGGTATTCATCTCCTCCTGACGCTTTAAAATACACTCGGTCAGCAAGCTCTCTTTATCTTGAAAGACCTCATAAAGTGTACGTTTCGATATACTTAAGGACGCAGCAATGTCGTCCATCGTAATACTTTTGATACCATGTGCAGTAAAAGCTTCCGAAGCTGTCTCAATAATTCTGTCTCTTAGTTCCCCTCTTTGTGAGTTCTCTTTCACATTCTCAATCATTAACCCGTTCTTTTGTTGTTAGACTATCGATTATCAGCGTTTTCGCCTAATAGAAACGAAAAACTGAACAAAGATAAGCAGAAAACTCGACGGGATAAATCAGTTTCCTAATTATGCATACATATTTGATAAATATTATAACTTTCCAAACGAAAATCGAAACAAGTGTTAACAGAAATCAATGATGCAAAGATAAGGCTAAGAGATACTTTCAGAAAGGTATTCCCGCCCACCGAAAGAGAAAAATCGATAAACGACGGATATATTCCGATGAATAGGGAAGAAGAAAACCCCTCTCCCGCCCCTCTTCCGTGCAGGGAGAAGGGCAGACATTCAGAGGGGTGCTCTATCTATATCGCCTGCGGGATATAGACAGCTTGTAGAAAACGGACTTAATACTCAGACCTTGTCCGGTTGAGGAAAGCGACCGTTTTATGAATTTCTTTGTACATCACGATATCGTCTTTCACAAACGGGACTTCTTTACGATATGCAGCCAGATATCGCTCAAGTATAGGTGAGGTTTTTGCCGGACGTCGAAACTCTATTCCTTGTGCGGCATTCATCAACTCGATGGCGAGAATGTGTTCCAGATTATCCATCACCCGAAAAAGTTTAGTGGCGGCATTGGCTCCCATACTGACATGATCTTCCTGACCGTTGGAAGAAACGATAGAATCGCTCGAAGCCGCATAGCAGTACATCTTATTCTGGCTGACCATGGATGCGGCGGCATATTGGGGAATCATAAAGCCGGAATTAAGTCCGGGATTGGCAACCAAAAATTCCGGTAGCCCACGTAGCCCCATGATTAATTGTGCCACACGCCGCTCAGAGATATTGCCCAATTCGGCCATCGCAATGGCAAGGAAATCGAAAGAGATGGCCAACGGCTGTCCGTGGAAATTTCCACCGGATATGATCTGATCTTCGTCCGGAAAAATAGTGGGGTTGTCCGTCACCGAATTAATTTCGGTCAGCAATACAGAGGAGACATACCGGATGGCATCTTTCGTTGCCCCGTGTACCTGGGGGATACAACGAAAAGAGTACGGATCCTGCACATGCTTTTTGGGACGGGCTATCAACTCGCTTCCCTGCAACAAACGACGGAATATTTCTCCTGTTTCAATCTGTCCCGGATGGGGCCGGATCTGCTGAATACATTCCATAAAGGGATCAATACGCCCATCAAAAGCTTCAAGCGAAAGGGCGGCAATCATATCTGCTTTCTTTGAAAGCCGCTGTGCTTTGAGCAAGGCAAAAACTCCGTTGGCACTCATAAACTGAGTACCATTCAGCAAGGCAAGCCCCTCTTTGCTCATCAGCCTTACAGGCTCCCAGCCAAACTCGTCGAGCACACTGATGGCTTCACGCTTCTTACCTTTATAATATACATCGCCCACCCCGATCAAAGGCAAGAAAAGATTGGCCAGCGGTGCCAAATCGCCCGAAGCCCCTAAGGAGCCACGGTCATAGACAATGGGCATCACGTCATTATTGAAGAAATCGAGAATGCGCTGCACAGTGATGACTTGCACTCCGCTATGCCCCAAAGACAGGGCATGTGCCTTGAGCAACAGCATCAACTTGACTATAACCGGACGAATCTCCTCGCCTACACTGCAAGCATGGCTTTTCACAAGGTTCTCCTGCAAGGTGCTGAGTTCATCGGGTGATATGCTTTTACTGCACAACGAACCGAATCCGGTAGTGATACCATACAACGGTTCAGTGGAAGCAGCTATTTTCCGATCGAGATAGTCACGGCATTTCCGAATGCGCTTTTGGGCTTCCGGAGCCAGTTCCAGTTTCAGATTTTCGTTAATAATGCGTTCGATGATTCCGAAAGTCAGTTCACCGGAGCCTACGTAATAGACATTATTCATTGATTCAGTTCTTGGTTGACAACTTCAAGTAATTCTTTCTCCCGCGTACAGGCCAATTGCTCCAGACGGCAGGCTTCCCGCTTCAATTCGTCGACAAAGGCTGTGTCTTTGAGCGAAGCCAGATTGATGCGGACATTCAGCAAAGCCCCCAATACCGCCGAACGGGCAGCCATCATGGCTACACAGGCATCGGTAATGGCATTCCGGTTACCCAGACGGGCTACATCGGCTATAATCTCCATCAATTCGCAGGCATTGCGTGCCACCTGCATCGGGATGAGTGCCGCAAAACGTGTGGCTTCCTGAATAGCAGCGCTCCGGGCAGCTTTCTCTTCATCCGTGGTCTTAGGCAATTTAAAACAACCGAAAACACGATCATACGCCTCGGAATCACGATCGATGTATTCGACAAAAAGCTCTTGCTGTCCAATGCTCAGGCGGGATATATGCTTCATCAGCTCCTCATGTTCCTCATACCCTTTCTTTCCAACGGTCAGTCCGGCTACCATGGCAGTCAGCGCCGAAGCCACAGCACCATTGAGAGCCGCTATACTACCACCTCCGGGTACAGGATCGCTACCGGCTACTTTATCTAAAAACTCTTTTACGGTTAATTCTGCTAACATAGTTCTTCTGATATTATCGGGTTTATATTTCAGACAGACGGATAAAGCACTCCGCCTTTGATAGTCGTATTTACGCAATTCATCCCTACATAATAAGGTAGAATATTATAATCGTCAGAATCGAGCACTACAAAATCGCCCTTTTTACCCACTTCGATGCTGCCAATGGAATCGGCACGGTTAAGGGCAGCCGCACCATTCAGAGTAAGAGCCGTAATGGCCTCTTCTACAGTGAACCGCATATGGATGCAAGCCAAGGCAAACGTCAGAGGTATGGAACCGGAGAAACAACTTCCCGGATTCAGATCTGTAGCCAATGCCACGGCACATCCGGCATCGATCATATCCCGTCCGCGGGCATAGGGTTCCTTCAATGCGAAGGCAGTGAGCGGAAGGAGCGTGGCAACCACTCCCTTACGGGCCATAGCTTCGATACCTGCATCGGAAGCATGCAACAGATGGTCGGCAGAGACGGCACCTAACTCAGCAGCCAGTTCGGCCCCTCCTAAAGAAACGATCTCGTCGGCATGAAGTTTCGGTAAAAGCCCGTAATCTCTGGCGGCTGTCAGCAAACGACGTGACTGTTCAACGGAAAAGACACCCTCTTCACAAAACACATCGCAAAACTCGGCCAATGAATCCCGCTGAATGACGGGAAGCAGTTCACGGATCAGGAAGTCGATATAGTCATTGGGACGATCTTTGTATTCGGAAGGCAGCGCATGTGCTCCCAGGAAGGTAGGCACAATATCCACGCGCGTACATTCATCATTATTCAGGCTACGCATCACTTTGAGTTGCAGCAATTCCGTTTCACGGTTCAGTCCGTACCCGCTTTTACCTTCAACGGTGGTGATCCCCATGGAGGTCATCTTCCTCAAAAGTCCCTCTGCCCTGGAACGCAGGTAGATGAAAGAGAGTTTCCGGGTAGCTTCCACTGTACTGGCAATGCCACCGCCCCGCTGCATGATAGACATATAGCTCTCTCCTTTGAGACGCCAAGAAAACTCTTCGGCACGCTCACCCCCAAAGACAAAATGGGTATGTGAATCGACAAAACCGGGCAGCAGACATTTTCCGCGGGCATTGTAGTGCCAGAAGTGATGATAATACCCGTCACGTATTTCTCCCCGGTTGGGACCGACGTAAGTGATGGTGCCATCCACAACTTCGACTGTCGCATTCTCCAAGATTTGGAGTTCCGCCATCTCCTTTCCTTTCCGGGCTGAAAAGCCGAGAGGAGTTACTACTTTGGCATTAAATATGATTAAGTTTTCGCTCATGGTCCTTTATTCCATTATACGTGATTCGAGCACCTGCTGCATAGAAAAATTCTCCAAACCGAGATAATAAGAGGCGGTATCGATCAGTGCTTCCATCGGAACAAGCCCCACAATCTCGCTTCCAATAATAGTCACCCCATAACGGCGAGCCTCGATACGCACCAGCTCAAAGGCACGATAGAGGGCCGTACGGGTGTAATCGGTCATATTGATGGACACTTGGGTAATGTTCCGCTCTTTCAGTTCCACTCCCATCGCCTTGACATAACGCAGACCACCGTTGATGTGACGGATGTTCCTGGCAATCTTGGTCGCTATCTCAAGATTATCGGTACTCAGGTTGATATTATAGGCTACCAGAGGCATACGGGCACCAATAGCAACTGTACCGGCCGTAGGATGCCGGTCTGCCGGACCAAAATCCGGCTGCCACTCGGGAAGTTTGATTTTCTCGGCCATTCCTTCGAACTCACCTTTACGCACGGCAGCAAGATTTTCACGATGGGGAGCGGTCGCCGACTTTTCATATAGAAAAACGGGAAGATGATAGAGTCCGGCTACTTTCTCCCCCACCTCGCGGGAAAGAGAGACGGCTTCATCCATCGTCACGTTTTTAATAGGGATGAAAGGCACTACATCGACTGCTCCCATACGGGGGTGCTGTCCCTGGTGATAATTGAGATCTATCAGTTCCACCGCAACACCGATAGCTTCGATAACGGCATCCCGCAAGGCTTCCGGTTCACCGACAAGAGTCACCACCAGCCGGTTATGATCTTCATCATTGCTATAATCGAGCAACTTTACTCCTGCACGGGCACGAAACGGAGCAACAATACGATCTATTTTTTTAAGATCACGCCCTTCACTGAAGTTGGGAACGCATTCCACGATTTTATTCCAATTCATAATTATACGGTTTTGGGTTCACCACAGATTACACGGATTAACACAGATATTTCAATTTAATTCTCAGTAAAATAAATTATTAATCTGTGAGAATCCGTGTAATCTGTGGTGAGTTATATTCATTTCTAAATAATTATTCCCTTTATCAGCTCTTCATCCACCAGATAGGGCATCGTAATGTGATAAGTATCTCCATGCGACAGGTTGAAGGCCTCACTGGTTTCCATCGCATGTTCATTGCGTGCCCACGAACGGCGGGCTACTCCTCCCATCACATCCCAAAGCATAGAAGAACGGAGAATCTCGTCTACCCTCGAACTTCCGTCACATACCATGCCGAAACCACCGTTGACAGCTTTGCCGATACCCACACCTCCACCATTATGCAACGCCACCAGACTCATGCCCCGGGCACAATTTCCGGCAAAGCATTGCACAGCCATATCGGCCATCACGTTGCTGCCGTCTTTTATATTGGAAGTTTCACGGAAGGGTGAGTCTGTCCCGCTCACGTCATGATGGTCGCGTCCCAGCATGATGGGACCGACTTCACCGTTACGCACCATTTCGTTAAACCGGAGGGCGATCTTTAAACGTCCGGCAGCATCCTGATACAGAATGCGGGCTTGTGTGCCCACCACCAGTTGATTCTTACCGGCATCCTTTATCCAGTTATAATTATCAAGATCTTGTCCGCGGCGCTTCACATCAATGCACTCCATTGCAGCACGGTCAGTCTTGGCAAGATCTTCGGGCTTACCACTCAGGCATACCCAACGAAACGGACCATATCCATAGTCAAAAAGTTCCGGCCCCATAATGTCTTCCACATAGCTCGGCCAGATGAAGCCGTCTTTTTCATCCACTCCATTCCGTGAAATCTCTTTGACCCCGGCATCATAGATGGCTTTCATAAAAGAGTTACCGTAATCGAAAAAGTAAGTACCACGGGAAACAAGTTTCTTTATCACCGCAAAATGACGGTGCAGGGATTCGTTGACTAATCGGCAGAACATTTCAGGAGATTCGTGCAACAACCGGGTACGATCTTCAAATGTGACTCCGGCGGGGCAATACCCTCCTTCGTAGACAGCATGACAAGAAGTCTGATCGGACAAAAGATCGATCGGAATATCTTCCTGGGCGGCATATTCAAGCAGGTCAACTACATTACCATGATAGGCCACAGAACAAGGTTCGTGCCGTTCGGCAGCACTCAATGCCATCCGGAAAGCTGCATGAAGATCAGTAGTGATATACCCCACCCATCCTTGATTGTAGCGGGTCTCGATGCGGGAACGATCCACTTCGGCTATAATTGAAACAGCACCGGCTATTTCGGCTGCCTTGGGTTGTGCACCGCTCATACCTCCCAAACCGGAAGAGACAAACAAATGTCCGCTCAGATCCTTATCTTGAGGAATACCCAACTTGAGCCGACCGGCATTCAGCAATGTATTGAATGTACCATGCACGATGCCCTGCGGACCGATATACATCCATCCACCGGCCGTCATCTGCCCATAATTGGCAACTCCCATCTGAGCTGCTTCGTGCCAATCATGCTGATTGTCGAACATGCCTACCATCATCGAGTTGGTAATGATAATACGGGGTGCATCCGGACGGGAATGGAAAAGCCCCAACGGATGTCCGGACTCAATGACAAGGGTCTGTTCACGGGTCATCACTTCAAGGTATTGCTTTATCAACCGATATTGCATCCAGTTCTGACACACCTGCCCGGTCTCACCATAAGTAACAAGTTCGTAGGGATAAAGAGCAATATCAAAACAGAGATTATTGTCAATCATCACCTGAAAAGCTTTGCCCTCAATACAGTTCCCCCGGTATTTGTCAATGGGTTTAGCCTTGAGATCACCGGCCGGACGAAAACGGTATCCATAAATACGTCCGCGTGTTCGTAACTCCTCCAGAAACTCAGGAGCCAGTTTTTCGTGCAAGTCTACAGGGATATAACGTAATGCATTCTTCAAGGCCGTGGCGGTCTGCGCCGGAGAAAGGGTGTATCCACGGTCGGGTGCCCGGCGAATACCTTCTACGAATGCCGGATATTCGGGCAACTGATTGCTGAGAGTCATTTTCATAATAAACGGAATTAAGGATTGCAAACTGTCAGCGTTACAATTTGATAACTCTTCGCAATATAGAAAAAAGGAAAGAATCTACAAAGATTTCGGTAGGTTTATTAACAAAAGGTTAGAAGAATAAAAGAAACCGGATAGCTAACGGCCGCTATTTCTCTTCTGCCTTCAACAGACGCAGATATTTATCGGTGACTTTGGCCGATTCGCTATTTTCATTCAGATAGGCAGTCTTCCAGTCCGGATGGTCTTCGAGCAACTCCTCCATCCTCTCTTTCCCGACAAATCCCACCTTATTGGTTTCAGGATCTATCTCATAATATACCCGTTTGGATATTAAAGCGGAAGCGGCAATGGCATCACCAAATTTACCGCCGAGCATTACATCCATTGTAGCATCGCTACCTGCGGCCACAGAACCAAGGGGAATGGCACTAAAATAGATATGATCTCCTATACGCAGGGCGGGAGCATACCAACCTCCGAAACGAAACTTTTTATAACGCAACCGTTTACAATTGATGTAAAGGGAGGTATCTGCCTGTACGGCATAACAACGGGACTTCAGATATTTGCACATGGAGTCGTCTGACCCGACACTGATCTTATAGTCAGCGCCACCGGTCATCAGAATATGATTCTTTGTACGTTTTTCCACTTTCAGCGAAGTAACCGTATCTCCTTCACAAGCGAGCAGCCCTTTCAGATTGGAATATACGACATTCTGCGCAGTAACTTCCATCACCAGCCAACTCATCAACAGCAGGAAACACAATTTCTTCATAAACGCACCCTATTAAAGATTTTCACGGCGGAAAGGTACACCTTTTAACGAACCGGAGCAAGTTTTCAGAAGAAAAGTTTAAGAAAAAGGAGAGAAACACTTGACTTTTGCTTAGTAATGTCGTATCTTTACTGACAGAATCATAAAGTACGTTCAATTTATATTAGGGATGAAAAAGGGAGGCCGTTGCTTCCCTTTTTTTATGATTCGCCTTGTAAAACCCGACTTGAAAAACTTATATGAAACATGGACAGAGGCTCTATCTACCTTGAAGCAAGGCTCTTCAGAAGTGAAACACCGGCTCCGTTCCATTCAAAGCAAGGCTCTCCGCCCTCTCTTCCCGGTAGCAACGGACCGCAATGCCGGTAGCATCCGGAGAGAACGTGGGTAGATAAGTGAACTTCTCCGGAAGGAACAGGAAAAACACTGAAGATTAGACCGGAAACCGACTCTTACGTTAATAATCAGTAAATCTGCTCTTGACAAAAACAAGCTCCGGGCAAGAGAATGGCGTACTCACACTAAATATATTATTTTTGCATTCAAACAACAGGAGAACATGGAACAATTGAATCTCATCATAGACACTTATCAACGAATCATCCTTGAATCGGAATCACAACTGGCAAAAGTTAAACGACGCATCTATCGTATCGGTACACTACGGTTGATACTTTTTGCAGCCGGAGTTGCGGGTATTATCTACTTCTGGAGTGAAAGCAGACTGGTGATCAGCGGCATCGCGGCAATCACCTTTATCCCTTTCCTGCTGCTGGTGAAACTGCACAACCGTTTGTTCCGCCAGAAAGATTATCTTGAAAAGAAGATAGAAATCAACCGCCAAGAACTGCAGGCCATTGCATACGATACGTCTGCTTTCGACAACGGAAAGGAGTTTATCGATCCGGCACATCTTTATACCTATGACCTGGATGTTTTTGGTGAGCATTCACTCTTTCAGTATATAAACCGTACCGCTACGCAACCGGGCAAAAAGAGACTGGCCGAATGGATGAACACACACTTGAAAAATAAAGCAGAAATAGAGAAACGACAGGAGGCTGTAAAGGAACTGGCTCCGGAGTTGGAAATGCGTCAGCACTTCCGTATACTCGGGTTGCTGCATAAAGGCAAAACGGCCGATGAAGAAGAGATCAGGAACTGGGCAACAAGCCCGGAATATTACCGAAAAAAATGGTATTTCCGGACCTTAGCCATCCTTGTTCCGTTGGCCAATGCCGTCTGCCTCGGACTGGCTATAGCCGGTGTCATCTCGTTCACCACGTGGGGAATTGTCTTCGCAGGTATAGGTCTCCTCAGCTCCTCTTTCTCAAAAGGTGTCAGCCAGATGCAGTCCGTATACGGCAAAAAGATGCAGATACTGACAACTTATGCACACCTGATTCATATAATCGAGGAAAAAGAGATGGAAAGCAGCGCACTGAAACGGGTGAAAGGACTGGTGGGAGGTGAAAAGCAAACAGCTTCGCAAGCGGTGAAACGTCTCACTGCCCTGATGAACGCCCTGGACCAACGGAATAATATGCTAATGCAATTTGTCCTGAACGGACTCCTCTTCTGGGAATTGCGTCAGGTGATGAAGATAGAAACCTGGAAAGAAAGTTTCGCAGCCAACCTCCCGCATTGGCTTGAAGCAATCGGAGAAATGGATGCCTATTGCTCATTGGCCACTTTCGCCTACAATCACCCCGGATATGTATTTCCAGAAATCGCGTCCAAACCATTCTGTATAGAGGCCGAAGCACTGGGACATCCGTTGATGGATCGAGATAAATGTGTACGCAATGATATTCAGATTGCAAAACGACCTTTCTTTGTTATTATCACAGGAGCAAATATGGCAGGAAAAAGCACCTATCTGAGAACCATAGGGGTAAGCTATCTGCTGGCGTGTATAGGAGCCCCTGTCTGGGCGGAAAAGATGAAGTTATATCCGGCACAGCTTATCACAAGTCTACGCACAACCGACTCTTTGACAGAAAATGAATCATACTTCTTTGCAGAGTTGAAACGACTGAAACTTATTATCGATAAACTAAACTCGGGAGAAGAACTTTTCATTATACTCGACGAGATTCTGAAGGGAACGAATTCCATGGACAAACAAAAAGGATCTTTCGCATTGATCAAACAGTTTATGGCTCTGCAAGCAAATGGAATCATAGCCACTCACGACCTCTTGCTCGGTTCCCTTATCGATTTATTTCCTGAAGACATCCACAACTATTGTTTTGAAGCGGACATCACTAACAACGAACTTACTTTCTCATACAAACTCAGAGACGGCGTAGCACAGAATATGAATGCTTGTTTCCTGATGAAGAAAATGGGGATAGCCGTCATCGACGACTGATCCCCATGATATATTGAAACTTGAATTAAAGGATCAATGCCCTTTGATCTTAGTCAAAAAAGCTGCGATGGAAGCTGCTTCACCATTAGTGAAATAACGCACGGAAGTTATCGGGTTATAAGTATAGGGCACAAACTGGAACAGTTGTACGGCAGCAAACTTCTTATCTTCAGAAAGCATTACGTCTAAACGCAGGTTTCCGCTGGTACCTCCTTTAGCTGCGGACTGCAAAGAGAAATCACCCGATTTCACCATATCTGTCAATTCATCCAAATGCTTCAGATCAAAAAAGATGCTCTGCTCTTTGGCGACACTACCTGTCGGTAAATAAACAATCTCTTTGGATTTCCAAAACAGCCGGAAGACTCCAACCAGGAATAAGGCAGTGCCGAGCACCATAAGCCCCATACTGACAGTCGACGAACGGTCTTCCATTTCGAAGGTAGACACAAACGCGATCACTCCCGCCAATAACATGACGCAAGAGAAGATAAGTCCTGAAATACTGGTACGTTTTGCAATATCTGGGTGTGAAGATGCAAAAATAGTTGCATCAATAGCTTGGGTTGTCATAATATCTAAGTTTAAATTATTAGTGAATAATAGCTGAAAATAGTACCATACCTATTTTTTAGCAGGTACAGTAAATCAAAATAATAATAGAACTAATAAATTAAACTCCTATACGATAATGCGCCTTAGAGCGAAAACATAGTATTCGCTTACTGGATGACAACAATAAGAAGTAGTGGTATCATAGAGTTTTCCCCAATGCTGAGACAAGGCAGCATCCCGGTCTGCCAACCTTTGGGCAAGACCTTTTAAAGAGAAAACATATTCGGCTGCTTGAATGCGCTGTATACGTGACATCGCAATTTGATGAACCTGAATACCTGCTCCGGCCAATTCGGCATCAGGAAAGTAGGGAGCCTGGGGACTGCTAACAGTTTCGTGCGTATCTCCTTTAAGCACTGACATAGCCATATAGGTATCTTGTTCCGCCTGTTCTCCTGCGAAATAGTTGTTGGCTACACAATGAAGCGCTACAGCGAACAACATGAACAATATAATTTTAATGAACTTTGCCATATCTACCTGCAAATATAACAGATTATTCAGTCAAACTGTTCATCTTCAAATCATTTTAAAGTATCTTTAGTAAAATCAACAAAAAGGCCACTCTTTCGGAGCAGCCTTTTTTATATCTATAAGAATAATTGTTGAATTATTCTGCTGATTCAGCTTTCGGTTCTTCAGTAGCGGGAGCTTCAGCAGCAGGAGCAGCTTCAGTAGCTTTCTTTGAACGACGAGTACGAGTGGCTTTCTTAGCAACTTTCTCTTTAGCCATGTTTTCGTTGTAGTCAACGAGTTCGATGAAGCACATTTCAGCATTGTCACCCAAACGGTTTCCTGTCTTGATGATGCGAGTGTAACCACCCGGACGGTCAGCAATCTTCACAGAGATTTCTTTGAACAATTCTGTTACAGCAAATTTATCCTGCAAGTTGCTAAATACAACACGACGAGAGTTTGTTGTGTCTTCTTTAGACTTTGTGATCAAAGGCTCAACGAATTTCTTCAAAGCTTTTGCCTTTGCTACAGTCGTAGTGATTCTTTTGTGCTTGATCAAAGAACAAGCCATGTTAGATAACATAGCACTTCTGTGAGAAGCAGTACGACCTAAATGATTGAATTTTTTATTATGTCTCATTTTTTATTCTTTATCTAATTTATATTTAGAAATATCGGTTCCAAACGACAGATTCAGACTTTCCAGCAAATCATCAAGCTCGGTAAGCGATTTCTTTCCGAAATTTCTGAATTTCAGCAAGTCAGTTTTGTTGAACTGTACCAAGTCGCCCAATGTTTCAACATCAGCTGCCTTCAAACAATTGAGGGCACGTACTGACAGATCCATATCGACAAGCTTAGTCTTCAACAGCTGACGCATATGCAATACTTCTTCATCAAACTCTTCGTTACCATCAACGTCATTACTTTCAAGAGTAATCTTTTCGTCAGAGAATAACATGAAGTGATAAATCAGAATTTTAGCAGCTTCTTTCAGAGCTTCTTTCGGGTGAATGGAACCGTCGGTAGTAATTTCAAGTACCAACTTCTCGTAGTCAGTCTTCTGCTCAACGCGGAAGTTTTCTACAGCGTACTTAACATTACGTATCGGCGTATAGATTGAATCGATTGGAATTACATTAACATCGGTACAATATTCGCGGTTTTCATCAGCGGGGACGTAACCACGACCTTTGTTAATCGTAATGTCAATCTGCATAGTTGCTTTAGAATCTAAATGACAAATAACTAATTCCGGATTTAACACTTCAAATCCAGTCAAATACTTACCTATGTCACCTGCTTTAAATTCACTAGAATTCTCGATAGTGATGCTCACTTTTTCGCTCTCGAATTCTTCAACTACTTGCTTGAATCTCACTTGTTTCAGATTCAAGATAATGTTGGTAACATCCTCTTTTACTCCAGGAACACTAGAAAATTCGTGCTCAACACCTTCTATGCGGATAGTGGTGATAGCAAAACCTTCTAATGAAGAAAGGAGGATACGGCGCAAAGCATTACCAACGGTAATACCAAAACCGGGTTCCAAGGGACGAAATTCGAATTTACCGAATTTGGCATCCGCTTCCAACATTAATACTTTATCAGGTTTTTGAAATGCTAATATCGCCATGAAATTAATTATTATTTAGAATACAATTCAACAATCAAATGCTCTTTAATGTTTTCAGGAATGTCTGCTCTTTCAGGAATGTGCAACAATTTGCCTACCTTTGAAGCTTCATCCCATTCCAACCAAGCATATTTGCTGTGATTGAAACCAGCGAGAGAATTAGCAATTACTTCCAAAGATTTAGATCTTTCACGAACGCCAATCAGCTGACCCGGTTTAACTGCGTATGAAGGAATGTTCACTACCTGTCCGTCAACCGTAATGTGTCTGTGGCTTACCAACTGACGAGCAGCTGCACGTGTAGGAGCAATACCCAAACGGAACACAAGGTTGTCAAGACGACCTTCAAGCATCTGGAGAAGTACCTCACCGGTAATACCTTTAGCTGTAGCTGCCTTTTCGAACAAATTGCGGAATTGTTTTTCTAATACTCCATAAGTATATTTAGCTTTCTGTTTCTCACGAAGCTGAATACCATATTCAGAAGTTTTTCTTTTTCTTGAATTTCCGTGCTGTCCGGGAGGATAGTTTTTCTTCGACAAAACTTTATCAGCTCCAAAGATACCTTCACCGAATTTACGGGCTATTCTTGATTTTGGTCCAGTATATCTAGCCATTTCTTTTTAAATATTTAATTGTTTATTCATGAACTCAATTTGTTGCAGCCGCGATTACAGAGAAGAAATTAATGCAATCCAAAAACAAAATCAAGTATCATTTTTATTAAAGGTAAATCTTAAACTCTACGTCTTTTCGGAGGACGACAGCCGTTATGCGGAAGCGGAGTTACGTCAATAATTTCTGTAACCTCAATACCTGCACCATGAATCGTTCTGATAGCAGACTCGCGTCCGTTACCCGGACCTTTAACATATGCTTTTACCTTTCTCAGGCCAAGATCAAATGCAATTTTAGCACAATCCTGGGCAGCCATCTGAGCTGCATAAGGAGTATTCTTTTTAGAACCTCTAAATCCCATCTTTCCTGCAGACGACCAAGAGATAATCTGCCCTTCACTATTTGCAAGAGAAACAATAATATTGTTGAAAGATGAATGAACATGCAATTGTCCATTAGCATCTACCTTAACATTTCTCTTCTTAGCTGCGACTGTTTTTTTTGCCATATCAACAATTATTATTTAGTAGCTTTTTTCTTATTTGCAACGGTTTTCTTTCTACCCTTACGAGTACGTGCATTGTTTTTAGTGCTCTGACCTCTTACAGGCAGACCAATACGGTGACGTACACCACGGTAGCAACCAATATCCATTAATCGCTTAATGTTCAATTGTACTTCAGAACGAAGATCACCTTCAACTTTATACTCTGCACCGATGATCTCACGAATCTTTGCAGCCTGATCATCTGTCCAGTCTTTCACCTTCAGATCTTTGTCTACACCAGCTTTATCTAAAATTTTTGCTGAACTACTACGACCTATTCCATATACATAGGTCAACGCAATCTCACCTCTCTTATTTTGAGGTAAATCTACACCAACTATTCTTATAGCCATATACTAAATTATTTTTTTTGCAAAAATAATAAATTATCCTTGACGTTGTTTATACTTAGGATTTTTCTTGTTAATAACATACAAACGGCCATTACGTCTAACGATCTTACATTCTGGCGTACGTTTCTTTAATGATGCTCTTACTTTCATATCTTATTTTATTTATATCTAAATACAATTCTTCCTTTCGATAAGTCGTAAGGAGACATTTCGACTCTTACTTTATCACCCGGCAAGATCTTAATGTAATGCATTCTCATCTTACCGGAAATATGAGCAGTAATCTCATGCCCGTTTTCTAATTCAACACGAAACATTGCATTAGACAATGCTTCAACTATAACTCCATCTTGTTCTATTGCAGATTGCTTTGCCATATATTATATCGCTTTATCTCCTAAAACTTCTTCTATGAATTTAAATGATGACAGAATATCAGCCCCGCCTGCACCTACCGCAATGGTATGCTCAAAGTGTGCGGCACATTTCCGATCTCTTGTTCTCACTGTCCATCCGTCACGTTCCATAATCACTTGTCGGTCACCTTGCGTAATCATCGGCTCAATTGCAATACAAAGACCTTTTTTCAAAAGTGTTCCATATCCCCTTTTACCATAATTTGGAACTTGAGGATCTTCGTGCATGTCTTTACCAATCCCGTGACCGACAAACTCACGCACTACACCATAAGAATGGGATTCACAATAGTGCTGGATAGCATATCCGATATCACCGATTCTCTTCCCTTGTACAGCATTCTGAATACCAATATACAACGCCTCTTTAGTCACCTTCAACAATTGACGAACTTCTTCGTCCACCTCACCAACACAAAAGGTATAAGCCGAATCACCACAGAAACCATTCATGTATGTCCCACAATCCACCGAAACAATATCACCGTCTTTCAACACGATATCTCCCGGAATTCCATGCACAACCTCTTCATTAACCGATGTGCATAATGAAGCTGGAAACGGATCTCCATATTGATTAGGAAAGCCTTTAAAAGTAGGGACAGCACCATGATCTCTGATAAACTCTTCCGCTACCTTATCCAGTTCTTTTGTGGTAACTCCCGGTTTCACTAATTTGGCAACTTCAGCCAGCGTTCTCCCAACAAGCAAGTTACTCTGACGGAGCAGCTCTATTTCATCTTCTGTTTTAAGAAATATCATTTCTACTCAAAGAATTAATATGCAGCTACACTACTACCAGTGCGTCCTTTGATACGACCTGACTTCAACAAGCCATCATAATGTCTCATCAACAAATGACTTTCAACCTGTTGCAGCGTATCTAAAACAACACCTACAAGAATTAACAGAGACGTACCACCGAAGAATTGAGCAAACTCAGCCTTCACACCAAAGATGCCGGCAAATGCGGGCATAATAGCAATGAAAGCCAAAAAGAAAGAACCCGGCAAAGTAATACGTGACATGATGTCATCGATATACTCAGCAGTTTTCTTACCTGGCTTAATTCCCGGAATGAAACCATTATTTCTCTTCATATCCTCGGCCATTTGAGTCGGGTTAATGGTTATCGCAGTATAGAAATACGTAAATAAGATAATCATTACTGCAAAAACAAAATTATACCAGAAACTCGTATGGTCAGTAAATGCATGTACAAAACCACTTACATTGTTCGTGTTAGAAAAGCCAATGAAAGTGATCGGAATAAACATGATTGCCTGAGCAAAAATGATAGGCATCACACCAGCAGCATTCACTTTTAAAGGAATGTACTGTCTTGCACCACCGTACTGTTTATTACCGACAATTCTTTTTGCATACTGTACAGGAATTTTTCTTGTGCCTTGTACTAAAAGAATTGCTCCTGCAATTACTATCAGCAGGAATACTATTTCAAATAAGAACATGATTAAACCACCAGTCTTATCAGTCATACGGGAAATCAACTCCTGGAACAATGACTGCGGAAGACGAGCAATAATACCAATCAAGATGATAAATGAAATACCATTACCAATACCTTTATCCGTGATTCTTTCACCAAGCCACAGGATAAACATACTTCCAGCTGCCAAAATAATGGTAGAAGTAACCATGAAAAGAGTCCAATCTAATGAAGCATTTAAGGAAGGTCCAGCCTGCATTTTAAGATTGAGCAAATAAGAAGGGGCCTGAACCAATAAAATAGCAATCGTCAAATAACGAGTATATTGATTCATCTTTCTTCTGCCACTTTCTCCTTCTCGCTGAAGTTTCTGGAAATACGGCACAGCGATTCCCAACAACTGAATAACGATTGATGCAGAGATATAAGGCATAATTCCTAATGCGAAAATAGACGCATTAGAAAATGCTCCTCCTGAGAACATGTTTAATAAGGCTAAAAGGCCCTCGCTTGTTTGTTGGTGCAATTGTGTCAGCATACCCGGGTTGATTCCAGGCAGCACAACGTACGAACCGAAACGGTAAATCGCCACAAACAATATGGTAATGAGGATCCGTTGTCTCAGATCCTCAATTTTCCATATATTCTTTAATGTTTCAATAGCTTTTCTCATTGAATCAGAGTTTTACTACATTTCCACCAGCAGCCTCAATAGCAGCAACAGCACTCTTAGAGAATGCATGAGCTTCTACACTCAGCTTAGCAGTCAAAGTTCCGTTACCCAATACTTTTACCAACTGGCTTGAAGAAATGAATCCAGCTTCAATAAAGTCATTAACTCCTATTTTTTCCAACTTCTTAGCTTCAGCCAATTTCTGGATTGTTTCTAAGTTAATAGCTTTATATTCCACTCTATTAATGTTCTTAAAACCAAATTTAGGTACTCGACGTTGAAGAGGCATCTGACCACCTTCAAAACCGATTTTTTTAGAGTATCCAGATCTTGATTTAGCACCTTTATGACCTCTTGTAGAAGTTCCTCCTAAGCCAGAACCCGGACCACGTCCGATTCTTTTTCTTGTTTTAGTAGAGCCTTCTGCAGGTTTTAAATTACTTAAGTTCATATTGTAATTCGTTTTATATTCAACAAATAATTACTTAACAATGGCAACCAAGTGTTTAACCTTATCTACCATTCCAAGAATTGAAGGAGTGCTTTCGTGTTCAACCACACGGTTCAATTTGCGAAGTCCCAGTGCATCAAGAGTTCTTTTCTGATCAGCTGGAGCACCAATTCTACTTTTAACTTGTTTGATCTTTATAATTGACATATCTCCCTCCTTATCCTCTAAATACTTTTTCAACACTAATTCCTCTGTTTTGAGCAATCATTCTTGCATCACGCATTTCGCCCAAAGCCATGATAGTAGCCTTCACGAGGTTATGCGGATTTGAAGAACCTTTTGATTTAGCCAAAACGTCAGTTACACCAACACTTTCCAATACAGCACGCATAGCACCACCGGCTACAACGCCAGTACCATGAGAAGCAGGTTTGATGAATACCTCAGCACCACCAAACTTAGCTGTCTGTTCGTGAGGAACAGTACCTTTCAGTACAGGTACTCTTGTCAGGTTTTTCTTAGCCGACTCAACACCTTTAGCGATAGCTGCTGTTACTTCACCAGCTTTACCAAGTCCCCAACCGATAATACCTTCTTCGTTACCTACAACTACAATTGCAGAGAAACTAAAAGTTCTACCACCTTTGGTTACTTTAGTAACACGATTAATAGCAACTAATCTGTCTTTCAGTTCTATATCGTTAGTAATCTTAACTCTATTATTAACTCCTGCCATAATGATTAAAATTTAAGTCCACCGTTACGAGCAGCATCAGCTACTTCTTTTACTCTCCCATGATACAAGTAACCATTACGGTCGAAAACAACAGTCGTAATACCTGCTTCCTGAGCCTTTTTTGCAATCATCTCACCTACTTTAGCAGCAACTTCTTTCTTAGGCAACTTCTCAGTCATACCCAGTGAAGAGGCAGCAGCCAATGTCTTACCTGACAAATCGTCGATAATCTGGACATAGATTTGCTTGTTACTTCTAAATACACTCATACGCGGACGTGCAGCAGTACCTGACACTTTATTGCGTACTCTATATTTGATCTTAATTCGTCTTTCTATTTTTGTTGTCATAATAATACAAATTTACGTAAATTACTTAGCACCGGCTGATTTACCAGACTTTCTGCGAATTACCTCGCCAACAAACTTAATACCTTTACCTTTATACGGTTCGGGCTTACGGAAAGAACGTATCTTAGAGCAAACTTGACCAAGCAATTGTTTGTCACAAGACTCTAAAAGAATAAGAGGATTCTTATTTCTTTCTGACTTTGTCTCTACTTTGACTTCAGGAGGCAACTGTATAAAGATATTGTGTGTATATCCTAATGCTAATTCAATGATATTTCCTTGATTAGAAGCACGATAGCCAACACCAACAAGCTCCAATTCTTTCTTATATCCTTCAGAGACACCAACAACCATGTTGTGTACTAATGAACGATACAAACCGTGAAATGCATGTTTCTGCTTGGGATTATCCAGCATTGCATTTTCGTTTTCAGTTAAAGTGATGTGTCCATCTTCAATAGCAATATTGATAGCCGGGTTCACATACTGGCTAAGTTCACCTTTGGGTCCTTTAACAGTAACCACTTCACCGTTCAGAGTAACTGTTACTCCAGCGGGAATACTAATGGGTAATTTTCCTATTCTTGACATTGCTTTTTCCTCCTATTAATATACATAACACAATACTTCACCACCGATCTTGAGTTCAGCAGCTTCTTTGTTTGTCATTACACCTTTGGAAGTAGATATTATAGCAATACCCAAACCATTAATAACACGCGGCATATCTTTGTAACCAGTATACTGACGCATACCCGGAGAAGATATTCTTTCAAGTTTTTTGATTGCGTTAACTTTGTTAACCGAATCATACTTCAAGGCAACTTTAATTGTTCCTTGAGGACCGTCTTCTACAAACTTATAATTAAGAATGTAGCCTTTTTCAAAAAGAATCTTAGTGATTTCTTTTTTCAAATTTGAAGCAGGAACTTCTACAACTCTGTGCTTTGCATTAATTGCGTTCCTTAACCTCGTCAAATAATCTGCTATTGGATCAGTCATATAAAAAATAATTAAATTAATCAGGACTACCCTGACAATATTTAAACAATATATTTACCAGCTTGCTTTCTTTACACCTGGGATCAGCCCATTAGATGCCATTTCACGGAACTGGATTCTTGAAACACCGAACTGACGGATATATCCTTTAGGACGACCAGTCAATTTACAGCGATTGTGCATACGAATCGGATTAGAATTCTTAGGAAGCTCCTGTAATTTCTGTGCAGCTTCGAAAGCTTCAGCAGGATCTCCGGTTCTCACAATCTGCTTCAAGGCAGCTCTCTTTTCGGCATATTTGGCTACTAATTTAGCACGCTTTACTTCGCGTGCTTTCATTGATTCCTTTGCCATAATTTATCAGTCTTTTTTAGCGTTTTTAAACGGTAAACCGAATTCTTTCAATAAGGCATAACCTTCTTCATCTGTTTGCGCAGAGGTTACAAAGGTAATATTCATTCCGAGAATTCTGGTAATACTATCGATATTAATTTCAGGGAAAATGATTTGTTCCTGAATACCAAGGGTATAGTTACCCTTACCATCGAACTTAGTTTCAATACCTTTGAAGTCACGGATACGCGGCAGAGCCACGCGAACCAATTTTTCCAGGAATTCGTACATTCTTTCACGACGCAGAGTCACCATAACTCCGATCGGCATTTTCTTACGCAACTTAAAGTTAGCGATATCTTTACGCGAAATAGTAGCTACGGCCTTCTGACCGGTGATAGCTGTCATTTCGTTGATTGCCACTTCGATAATCTTCTTGTCAGCAACAGCCATACCCAAACCCTGATTGATAACAATCTTCTTAAGTACGGGTACCTGCATTGTAGAAGAATACTGGAATTGTGACTTTAATGCAGGAGCAATGCGCTCTGCATATTCTTTCTTAAGGCTTGCAGTATTACTCATTACTTAATCTCCTCTCCTGATTTTTTAGAATAACGCACTAAAGTTCCTTCAGAACTTACTTTTCTACCAACACGCGTTGCTTTACCAGTTTTTGGATCAACCGGATTCAAGTTTGAAATGTGGATAGGAGCTTCCTGCTTAACTATACCACCCTGCGGGTTCTTTGCATTCGGTTTTGTGCTTTTAGATACCATGTTGATACCTTCAACTATTGCACGTCCTTCTTTAACAAGAACCTTCAATACACGACCAGTTTTACCTTTGTCTTCACCAGCATTTACGTAAACTGTATCGCCTTTTTTAATATGTAATTTACTCATTACTTAAATCTTTTACAAAATTAAAGTACCTCAGGCGCAAGTGACACAACTTTCATGTTTGTAGCACGAAGTTCTCTTGCTACAGGACCGAAAATACGACTACCTCTAATTTCACCTGCATTATTCAACAACACGCAAGCATTATCATCAAAACGTATATAAGAACCATCGGGACGACGGATTTCTTTCTTAGTACGTACGATCAAAGCTTTTGACACTGCACCCTTTTTAACATCACTTGAAGGGATGACGCTCTTTACAGAAACGACAATAACATCCCCCACTGAAGCGTAGCGACGACCTGTTCCGCCCAATACACGGATACACAGGGCTTCTTTAGCTCCACTGTTGTCACATACTGTAAGTCTGGATTCTACTTGTATCATAATTACTTAGCTCTTTCAATTATTTCTACTAATCTCCATCTTTTAGTCTTGCTCAAAGGACGAGTTTCCATGATGCGTACAGTATCACCTACATTGCATTCATTCTTTTCATCGTGAGCATGGTACTTCTTCGTTTTGCTAACGAACTTACCATATATAGGGTGTTTTTCCTTGAACTTAGCAGCAACTGTAACGGTTTTATCCATTTTATTGCTCAGCACAACCCCTGTTCTTTCTTTTCTTAAATTTCTTGCTTCCATCAAGCTGATCATTTATTGTTAAGTTCTCTTTGGCGTAACTCTGTTCTCATACGCGCAATCGTCCTGCGTAATTGTTTGATCTGCGCAGGATTTTCCAAAGGAGAAATAGAATGATTGATAACCATTTGGTTGTAATTAACCACTTCTGCTTCTACTCTTTCTACCAAATCATTGGTAGACATTTCTTTAATTTCTGCAATTTTCATAAACCTTACGCATTTTGATTTTGAATATCATAATCACGTCTCACGACAAACTTCGTAGTAATCGGAAGTTTCTGAGCTGCCAAACGCAATGCTTCTTTCGCGATCTCGTAAGATACTCCTTCAGCTTCAATAATAATTCTACCTGGTGTAACCGGAGCCACGAATCCTTCGGGGCTACCCTTACCTTTACCCATACGTACATCAGCAGGTTTTCTAGTAATCGGTTTATCCGGGAAAATACGAATCCAAATCTGTCCCTGACGTTGCATATATCTTGTCACTGCAATACGAGCAGCTTCAATCTGTCGGCCTGTGATCCATTTAGTTTCTAAAGCCTTAATACCAAAAGAACCAAAAGCGAGCTGGTTGCCTCTTTGTGCATTACCTTTAGCGCGACCTTTTTGTTGTCTTCTGAATTTTGTCTTTTTCGGTTGTAACATAGTTTCCTAAAATTCAAATTCGTTTAGCGATTATTTTTCTTTCTTTTGAAGTTCTTTCCGCCGCCGTTGTTTCCACCATTGTTTCCACGACCACTTTCTTTGCTTTGTGTAAAGTTCGGAGCCAATTCTCTCTTACCAAAAACTTCACCTCTACAAATCCAAACTTTAATACCGAGAAGACCTACTTTTGTCAATGCTTCAGCATGGCAATAGTCGATATCTGCTCTGAAAGTGTGTAACGGAGTTCTTCCTTCCTTATACATTTCAGAACGGGCCATTTCAGCTCCATTCAAACGTCCTGAAATCTGAATTTTGATACCTTCAGCACCCATACGCATAGTATTTGCGATAGCCATCTTAATGGCGCGGCGATAGGCAATTTTACCTTCTACCTGACGAGCGATGTTATTAGCAACAATCACAGCATCCAGTTCCGGTCTTTTCACTTCAAAGATATTGATTTGAATATCTTTGTCGGTAACCTTCTTCAACTCTTCTTTTAACTTATCAACTTCCTGGCCACCTTTACCGATAATAATACCCGGACGAGCAGTGCAAACAGTAATAGTAACGAGCTTCAGCGTACGTTCAATTACGATTCTTGATACACTTGCTTTCGCAAGTCTTGCATTAAGATATTTACGGATCTTGCTATCTTCCAGCAAAGAGTCACCGTAATCATTTCCACCATACCAGTTAGAATCCCATCCTCTGATAATTCCTAAACGGTTGCTTATTGGATTAACTTTTTGTCCCATCTACCTTAATTTTGATCTTCGTTATTACTTTTAGAACCAACGAACAATGTTACGTGATTTGAACGTTTGCGAATTCTGTATCCTCTTCCCTGCGGAGCCGGTCTCATTCTTTTGAGTGTAGCACCACCATCAACAAAAATCTTCGTTACGAATAATTCGCCACTTTCAGCTTTACGTTCGTTTTTCTGCTCCCAGTTAGCAATTGCAGAGCGCAATAATTTTTCCACTCTTGCAGCTGCTTCTTTTGAAGAAAACTTCAAAACGCCAAGTGCTCTGTTCACTTCCATCCCACGAATCATGTCAGCCACGAGACGCATTTTGCGAGGAGAAGTAGGAACATTTTGCAATTTAGCAAAATACATGGTTTTAAGGGCTTCTTTTCTCTTTTCAGCCGATATTTTTTTTCTTGCTCCCATTATATTTATTACTTTATTATTTCAGATAAATCCTGTTATTTTTTCTTGTTACCAGCGTGTCCTCTGAATGTACGAGTTGGAGCGAA
The DNA here is from genome assembly GCF_019633765.1 of Bacteroides sp. 11BF. Lineage (NCBI taxonomy): Bacteria > Pseudomonadati > Bacteroidota > Bacteroidia > Bacteroidales > Bacteroidaceae > Bacteroides > Bacteroides sp. 11BF. Next base: position 223,117 of record NZ_JAFKPJ010000006.1, on the reverse strand, counting down.
TTCACCCAACTTGTGACCTACCATATTTTCGGTAACATATACAGGAATAAATTTATTTCCGTTGTGAACTGCAACTGTATGGCCTACAAAATCAGGCGAAATCATTGAAGCTCTGGACCAAGTCTTAACGACAACTTTCTTGCCTGATTCATTCATAGCAAGCACTTTCTTTTCGAGTTTTACGTTAATATATGGACCTTTTTTTAATGAACGACTCATAGTTTACTCAATTAATCAGATTACTTTTTTCTTCTCTCAATAATGTACTTAGACGATTGTTTCTTCGGAGCTCTAGTCTTAAGTCCCTTAGCATACAATCCCTTACGAGATCTTGGGTGACCTCCGGAAGCACGTCCTTCACCACCACCCATCGGGTGATCAACCGGGTTCATAACAACACCACGGTTACGAGGACGACGGCCTTGCCAACGAGAGCGTCCAGCCTTACCTGAGCTTTCCAATCCATGATCTGAGTTACCAACGCTACCGATAGTAGCTTTACAAGTGCTAAGTATTTGTCTTACTTCACCTGAAGGCAATTTAATTACACAGTATTTACCTTCTCTTGAAGTCAGCTGAGCGAAGTTTCCTGCTGATCTAACCAGAGCAGCACCCTGACCCGGACGCAATTCAATATTGTGAATTACTGTACCGACCGGGATATTCTGAAGCGGAAGTGCATTACCAATCTCAGGCGCCGCATTCTCTCCGGACATCAAAGTCGCACCAACTTGCAATCCATTGGGAGCAATAATATATCTTTTTTCACCATCAGCATAAAACAACAAAGCGATACGAGCCGAACGGTTCGGATCGTATTCGATCGTTTTTACAACTGCCGGAACACCGTCTTTATTTCTTTTGAAATCGACAATTCTGATCACTTTTCTATGGCCACCACCCATGTAGCGCATTGTCATCTTACCTTCGCTGTTACGACCGCCAGATGATTTTTTACCATATACAAGCGACTTTTCTGGTACTGATGCAGTAATTTCCTCGAAAGTACCAATAATCTTATGTCTTTGCCCCGGTGTAGTGGGCTTAAATTTACGTACTGCCATTTTTATTAAATATTGCTATAAAAATCAATAGTATCTCCTTCTTTCAATGTCACGATTGCTTTTTTGTAAGCATTCGTACGACCATTGATGATACCTGCTTTTGTATAACGGCTCTTATTTTTGCCAGCATACTTCACAGTATTTACATCAACTACCGTAACATTATAAAGGGCTTCAACTTCACTCTTAATTTCCAATTTATTAGCTTCAGGACGCACGATAAAGCCGAAACGATTCAGCTTATCAGTTATCGCAGTCATTTTCTCTGTCACCAACGGTTTAATAATAATTCCCATTATTTAAGCCTCCTTTTTAGATTAAGATATTGTCAATAGCCTTCAAAGAGCTTTCGGTAAGCACAACAACCCCAGCATTCAATACTCTGTAAGTATTTAATCCTGAGATAGTCTGAACGTTAGCACCTTCGATGTTACGAGCTGACAAATATACATTTTTATTTGCTTCTGGTAAAACTACAAGCAGTTTTTTGTCAGAAACTTTAAGATTTTTTGTCATTTCAACGAAAACCTTAGTCTTTGGAGCCTCAAAGTTGAAGTCTTCCACCACTACGATTGCGTTGTCTTGAGCTTTATACGACAAAGCTGACTTACGAGCTAATGTCTTAACTTTTTTATTCAGTTTGAAGTAGTAGTCTCTCGGTTTCGGACCAAATACACGTCCACCACCTACGAGCACCGGTGAATTCATGTCACCACGACGAGCACCGCCACCACCTTTCTGACGACCGATTTTACGAGTAGATCCGCTGATTTCGCTTCTCTCTTTTGACTTGTGAGTACCCTGACGCTGGTTAGCCATAAATTGCTTTACGTCCAGATAGATAGCGTGGTCATTGGGCTCAATTCCGAAGATAGATTCGTTTAACGTAACCTTTCTTCCAGTGTCTTCACCTTTAATGTTATATACGTTAACTTCCATTATTTTTCAATTAATACGATTGAACCTTTGCAACCCGGTACAGAACCCTTGATCAAAAGAAGATTGTGTTCCGCGATTACTTTTAATACCTGTAAGTTTTGAACAGTAACTCTGTCGCCACCCATTTGTCCGCCCATGCGCATTCCTTTGAATACTTTTGCAGGATACGAACATGCACCGATAGAACCCGGTTTACGGGCACGGTTGTGCTGACCGTGAGTAGATTGACCTACACCACCAAAGCCATGTCTTTTAACTACACCCTGGAAGCCTTTACCTTTAGAAGTACCAACAACGTCTACATAGTCTGCGCCGTCGAACAGTTCTACTGTAACAGTATCACCCAGATTTAACTCGTTTTCAAATTCCTTGAACTCGGCCAAGTGTCTCTTCGGTGTTACTCCAGCCTTTTTAAAGTGACCCATCAACGGTTTAGTTGTATGTTTTTCCTTTTTGTCCTGGAAACCCAACTGAACGGCTGCATAGCCATCTTTTTCTACGGTCTTTACCTGAGTAACAACACAAGGACCTGCTTCGATAACAGTGCATGGTACATTCTTACCATCGGCACTGAAAACGGATGTCATTCCGATTTTTTTTCCTAATAATCCTGGCATTTCACTAATTTTTAAATACTACACTTTAATTTCTACTTCTACACCACTCGGTAACTCCAACTTCATCAGAGCATCTACAGTCTTAGCTGTTGAGCTATAGATATCGATCAGTCTCTTAAATGAAGAAAGTTCGAACTGTTCTCTTGATTTCTTGTTAACGAAAGTAGAGCGGTTCACTGTAAAGATACGCTTGTGCGTCGGAAGGGGAATCGGTCCGCTAACAATAGCACCGGTAGCCTTCACTGTTCTAACGATCTTCTCAGCTGATTTGTCAACCAAGTTGTGGTCGTAAGATTTCAGTTTAATTCTAATTTTCTGACTCATTAGTTTTTTAATTAATAAATTTATAAATAAGATAAAGCGGCAGGCTAAGAGTCATTCGCTAGCCTGCTGCTCAAGATATTTTAGAGTAAATCAGCACGTCCTTTTACTTCTTCCAATACTGCCTTAGCAATAGAGTTAGAAACCTGAGCGTGGTGAGAGTAAACCATTGATGAAGTTGCACGACCAGAAGTGATGGTACGCAACGCAGTTACATAACCGAACATTTCAGCCAACGGAACCATTGCTTTCACGATACGGGCTCCTGAACGGCTTGACTCCATACCTTCAACTTGGCCACGGCGTTTGTTCAAGTCACCGATAACATCACCCATGTTTTCTTCCGGAGTAACGACTTCCAGTTTCATGATAGGTTCCATCAATACAGGACCTGCCTTAGCACAAGCATTCTTATATGCCTGGATAGCACAGATTTCGAAAGACAACTGGTCAGAGTCAACCGGGTGGAATGAACCATCGACCAAAGTCACTTTCAATGAATCCAGCGGATAGCCGGCCAATACACCATTCTTCATCGCAGTCTGGAAACCTTTCTGAACTGAAGGAATGAATTCCTTAGGAATGTTACCACCCTTCACTTCATCAACGAATTGCAGGCCACCTTGAGTAAAGTCTTCATCAACCGGGCCGATGTTCACAATAATATCAGCGAACTTACCACGACCACCAGACTGTTTCTTATAGACCTCACGCAAATTAACTGTCTTCGTGATAGCTTCTTTGTAGTTAACCTGAGGTTTACCCTGGTTACATTCCACTTTAAACTCACGTTTCAGACGGTCGATGATGATATCCAAGTGAAGCTCACCCATACCGGAAATAACTGTCTGACCTGTTTGTTCGTCAGTTTTCACTGTAAATGTCGGGTCTTCTTCAGCCAATTTAGCCAAACCGTTAGACAGCTTATCCATATCTTTCTGAGTCTTAGGCTCAACTGCGATACCGATTACCGGTTCCGGGAAGTCCATTGATTCAAGAACGATCGGAGCTGTTTCGTCGCACAGCGTATCACCAGTGTGAATATCTTTGAAACCTACACCGGCACCAATATCACCTGCACCGATAACTTCTACCGGGTTCTGCTTGTTTGAGTGCATCTGGAACAGACGAGAAACACGTTCCTTCTTACCTGAACGAGAGTTGTAGATATAAGAACCTGCTTCAATCTTACCAGAGTATACACGGAAGAAAGTCAGACGACCAACATACGGGTCAGTAGCGATCTTAAACGCCAAAGCAGAAGTTTTGTCATCTTCGCTTGGTTTACGATCTTCTTCAGCACCGGTATCAGGGTTTGTACCGATTACATTCTCAGTATCCAACGGAGAAGGCAAGAAAGCACAAACGTAGTCAAGCAAAGTCTGAACACCCTTATTCTTGAATGAAGAGCCACACAACATCGGAACTACTGCCATCTGAACAGTTGCATTGCGAAGGGCTCTCAACACTTCTTCTTCTGTGATAGTAGAAGGATCGTCGAAATATTTCTCCATCAAAGCATCGTCAAATTCAGCAACTTTTTCAAGCATCTTATCTCTCCATTCGTTAGCTTCGTCAACGAGGTTAGCCGGGATCTCTTCCACAGTGTAGTCAGCACCCATTGTTTCATCATGCCAATAGATAGCTTTCATCTTGATCAGGTCAACCAATCCTTTGAAACTTTCTTCTGCACCGATAGGAATAACAACCGGACACGGATTTGCACCCAAAACAGCCTTCATCTGGCGAACTACTTCAAAGAAGTCGGCACCCGAACGGTCCATTTTGTTAACGTAAGCGATACGCGGTACGTTATATTTGTCAGCCTGACGCCACACAGTCTCCGACTGAGGTTCTACACCACCTACTGCACAGTAAGCAGCGACAGCACCATCAAGAATACGAAGTGAACGTTCTACTTCAGCAGTGAAGTCCACGTGTCCCGGAGTGTCAATCAAGTTGATTTTATAAGTATTACCAGCATACTTCCAACGAGTAGTTGTAGCAGCAGAAGTGATAGTGATACCACGTTCCTGCTCCTGCTCCATCCAGTCCATTGTTGCGGCACCGTCGTGTACCTCACCGATTTTGTGAGTTAAACCGGTGTAGAACAGGATACGTTCAGAAGTTGTTGTCTTTCCGGCATCAATGTGAGCCATGATACCGATATTACGAGTCAAATGTAAATCATTCTTTGCCATTTTCTTTTTCCTTTACTTTAAGTTTTTAATCAAATAGGTATTTCTTATAGTAATTAGAATCTGAAATGAGCAAATGCACGGTTAGCTTCAGCCATTCTGTGCATATCTTCTTTACGTTTGAAAGCACCGCCTTGTTCATTGAATGCATCCATGATTTCAGCAGCCAATTTATCAGCCATAGATTTACCACCTCTCTTACGAGCAAACAGAATCAAGTTCTTCATTGAGATTGATTCTTTACGGTCCGGACGGATTTCAGTAGGAACCTGGAAAGTTGCACCACCCACACGGCGTGATTTTACTTCTACTTGAGGAGTTACGTTATCCAACGCTTTTTTCCAGATTTCAAGAGCTGATTTTTCTTCGTTAGGAAGTTTTGTTTTTACTGTTTCCAGTGCGGCGTAAAAGATTTCATAAGAAGTATTCTTCTTTCCGTCATACATCAGATGGTTTACAAATTTAGAAACCTTCTGGTCATTGAACACGGGATCCGGAAGGATTACGCGTTTTTTTGGTTTTGCTTTTCTCATTTGTTTGAAAAATAATGTTTTTGTTTTTGGTTGTCTATTTCTTGACGTCTTCAACTCCCCCTCTGGGGAATTTACTCAACCTTTTTATAGCTTATTCCAACAAACTAAAACGAAAGTTATTACTTTTAATTTAAAAAATCAAATTCGGAATCACTCCGGATTATTTCTTCTTAGCCGGTGCTGCTTGTCCCGGTTTCGGACGTTTAGCTCCATATTTAGAACGTCTCTGAGTACGTCCGGCTACACCTGCTGTATCGAGTGTACCTCGAACGATGTGGTAACGTACACCCGGAAGGTCTTTTACACGACCACCGCGAACCAGTACGATTGAGTGTTCCTGCAAGTTGTGTCCTTCTCCCGGAATGTAAGAGTTCACCTCTTTCTGGTTAGTCAAACGTACACGAGCTACTTTACGCATTGCAGAGTTCGGCTTCTTCGGAGTAGTTGTATATACTCTCACGCAAACGCCACGTCTTTGAGGACAAGAATCCAAGGCTGGAGATTTACTTTTCTCCACCAGCACTTCGCGTCCTTTTCTTACTAATTGCTGAATTGTAGGCATTTTAAATTGTTTTTTAATTTATATTATTGTTATATTAATTTCGTAACTATACATTTTGGGCTGCAAAAATACGAATAATATTTGAATAATCAATGCACTACATCTTTTTTTTAATTTTTAAGAGCTTATTTCCCGGAAATCATTTCAATGGAAAGAAATTTGGGTGTAGCCATCCGCTCGCCAAGGCTACACCTTTTCCACCGGATAGCTACACCCATTGCCTCGGATGGCTACACCCTTTCTGCTTTCTTCAGGCTTCTCCCTTTATATCCAATATAGGTGGAGTATCTTCTTCCTGCAACCGGATCGGACCAAACGCACGCTCGTATTTGGCTATATTTTCTTCAAGCGCCCGTTGTAAACGTTTGGCGTGTTCGGGAGCAAGGATAACACGCGACTGCACTCCCGCTTTGGGCAATCCGGGTAATACCCGTACAAAATCGAGCACAAATTCTGAACTTGAATGAGTGATAATGGCTAAATTAGCATATGTGCCCTGTGCCACTTCTTCTTTCAATTCTATTTGCAACTGATTATCGGGATTCTGATTTTCCATACTTTAATTATTATTGATTATTCTAAATTCTTCTGGCACAAATATACAGATAATGTTTTATAGTAAAGACAAATGCCTTACACTCTTTTCAACAGAATGCAAGGCATGCAATAACAGACCATTATTAACAACTCCCCCTCTTTCTTTATCCAATACCTGAAGCCAGATCAGGAACATCCGGATTGTTAAGAAAGGAAGAACAGACTTATATAGTTTTCAAACGATATCTGAATAATTTCTGGAACAGTTATAAATCATAAACGGCGAACAATAACCTCCGTACACTTTGATAGTGCTATCTTATTCATTGTTCACCGTTCATAAACCACCACCCATTATTAAGAGTTAGATGTCAACTTATCTTTCACCTCAGTAGCTTTATCAGCCACCTTTTCGGCCACTTTAGCACCTGTCTTCACGGCCTTCTCTTTTGCTTCAACGACTGCCAATTCGGCATCTGCCTCTATTTCATGAAGAGCATTGAACACATCATTTTTCAATTTCTTAGCTTTCGCTGTGCGCGAAAAATGATAAACCAGCGCACCGATGGCAGAACCGATTCCAAGTCCCACCAGGAATTTTGCATTTCCACTTCCCATAAACTATTAATTTTTATATAACCACAATAAACAATATCGTTCTATAATAAAGCTCGTTTTCCCTATCGGGAACGACTGAAAAAAGAGGCTATCCAAAGAAATAAAATGGCACCGACAACGGAAGTAATCAAACTACCGATGATTCCGGTTGCTGCCAGCCCGAGAAGGGCAAATACCCAGCCACCCAACACAGCACCTATAATCCCTAACAGGAGATTGACTAAGAGGCCGAAACCTCCTCCGCGCATTATCTTACCGGCAAAATAACCGGCAAGGATACCTATCAAAATGTACCAGATAAAATTCATAATGCTTGATTTATATTGTTTTGTTATAGGAACGCTATAGGCACTGAAATGTTCGGGAGTCAAAGAAGGAATTAACGACTATTGAGAAACCTGCCTAAGCAAGCAGTACAGACAGATCGGATTTTCGGGTAACAAATTGTGGCGCTTACTAAAAAGAGGTTATCTTTGCCGAAAAGATAATCTTAGGGTCTATGAAAAATATAATTTACAACATAAAAAAGCAGTCTGAGATGTCTGATGAAACAATAGATTTACTGACGAAACAGCTGACTCCGTGCCGATTCCCCAAAAGGTATCTGCTGATACGGGAGGGAGTCTATCACAAATACGCTTATTTCATAGAAAAAGGAATCACACGGTCGTACTGGCTGGTAGACGGAAAAGAGGTTACGACTTCTTTTTCGTGTGAAGGAGATATCGTGTTCAGCATGGATGAGTTATATTACGGTAAACCTAGTGAAGAGTTTGTGGAAACACTGGAAGATGTACTGCTCTATGCCATCCCCATCAAGACACTGACCGAACTGTACGAAACAAATATAGAATTGGCTAATTGGGGAAGAGTCATTCATCAGAATGGATACCGGGAACTCCATCGCAAACATAAAGAACGGCTGACATTGTCGGCCCGAGAGAGGTATGCAAAACTTAAAGAAAGGCTTCCCGATGTCTGCAGCCGGGTCAATCTGGGTTATATTGCCGCCTATCTGGGCATTACTCTGCCTACCCTGAGTAAAATAAGGGCGGAAGAGTGATTTTAATGTAGGGCAAATGCTGACAGCAAAATAGATTGTACATTTGCCGCTTAACACATTTAAATCAATTATATCATGGAATTAAAGAAAAGAGAGAATATAGGTTGGATTGACCTGCTGAGGGTGCTCGCCTGCTTCTTCGTTGTTTTTTCGCACTGCTGCGATGCGTTCATCGGGCAATTTGACGCCAATCGGGAGTCGTTTCTGACAGGAACATTTTTAGGTAGCTTGATGCGCCCATGTGTACCCATTTTTGTTATGATGACCGGTGTATTGCTATTTCCCGTACGAACCGACATGGGGACATTTTACAAGAAGAGGATCGGGAGACTGATTCCTCCGATAATCTTTTGGTCACTGGTCTTACCTGTACTGTATTTCGTATATCTGAACTACATCAACCCTGATACTCAAAATCCATTGATTTCCATGCCGGATCATAGTTTGGAGGCTTTGTGGATCAAACTGTATACATTTATCTTTAACTTCAATTTCGATACAGTTCCATTATGGTATCTCTATATGCTGATTGGCCTGTATTTGGTGATGCCTATTGTCAGTGGTTGGTTGGAAAAAGCGTCGAAAAAGGAACTGAAGCTATTCCTAAGCATTTGGGGCGTGAGTCTAATAGCACCTTACGTTAAAATGTTTGCTCCGATGCTGGGCTATCAAGGCAACTATGGCAATATGGGTTTATGGGGAATATGTGATTGGAATGATTACGGAACTTTCTATTATTTCTCAGGATTTATCGGCTATCTTTTACTGGCCTATTATCTTACGAGGTATCCACTAAAATGGAGTTGGAAGAAACTCTTGGGCGTCACCATTCCGATGTTTCTGGTAGGCTACCTGATTACCTCATACGGATATGTCATCACACAGAACCACTTCCCTGGTAATTATGCCTATCTGGAAATTGTATGGTACTTTGCAGGCATCAACGTGTTTATGATGACCTTCCCGGTATTTGTAATCGTGCAGAAAATAAAGGTTCCTTCAAACCGATGGTTATCCCATATGGCATCACTCACATTCGGCATTTACCTGAGCCACTACGTATTTGTATTTGTCGCCTACGACTTGTTGGATAAGGAACAGTTACCATATATCGTACGTATCATCAGTATGGCCTGTCTCGTATTCCTGACATGCTACGCTATCGTCTGGTTAATGTCGAAAAGTAAACTAACCGATCGTTTCATACGATAACATCCTATAAAAAAAGAGCAATCACCTTTACGGCAATTGCTCTTTTTCAGTTATAGTCAATTGAATTGTATTATTCTACTTCATTATAGTCAAGCACTGTCTTTTTGTTAGCCAAAATACGATCGTACTCTTCTTTAGAACCTACAATGATCTTATCAAATTCGCGCAGTCCTGTACCTGCCGGAATGAGGTGACCGCAAATTACGTTCTCCTTCATACCTTCCAATTTATCTATCTTACCGTTGATGGCAGCTTCGTTCAAGACTTTAGTTGTTTCCTGGAAGGAAGCAGCTGACATAAAGCTTGAAGTCTGCAATGCAGCACGAGTGATACCCTGGAGAATCTGAGTAGAAGTAGCGGCAACAGCATCACGCACTTCAACCGGTTTAAGGTCACGGCGTTTCAACATACTGTTTTCATCACGCAACTTACGGGCAGTAACAATCTGACCTGCCTTCAAGTTTTCAGAATCACCAGCATCTACAACTACCTTCTTACCCCAGATACGATCATTTTCTTCCATGAATTCCAGTTTATCGACAACCTGTTGTTCAAGGAAACGAGTATCGCCCGGCTCGTCGATAGTTACTTTACGCATCATCTGACGAACGATAATTTCAAAATGCTTATCATTAATCTTCACACCCTGCAAACGGTATACGTCCTGAACTTCATTCACAATATATTCCTGTACAGCCGTAGGACCTTTGATCGCCAAAATATCAGCCGGAGTGGTAGCACCATCAGACAGCGGAGTACCGGCACGAACGTAATCGTTCTCCTGTACAAGAATCTGTTTAGACAGCGGAACAAGATATTTCTTCACTTCACCGGTCTTAGAAGTAACGATGATCTCACGATTACCACGTTTCACCTTACCCATAGTTACCTCACCATCAATTTCAGATACAACAGCAGGGTTCGACGGGTTACGTGCTTCAAACAACTCTGTAACACGAGGAAGACCACCGGTAATATCACCAGCCTTACCTACGGCACGCGGAATCTTAACGATTACCTCACCAGCTTTCACCTTCTGACCATTTTCGATCACGACGTGTCCACCCACAGGTAAGTTGTATGTACGAATCAAGTCACCATCTTCCGTCAAAATATGGGCAGAAGGAACTTTAGTTTTATCCTTAGATTCGATAATGATAATTTCACGAAGTCCTGTTGCTTCATCCGACTCAATCTTATAAGTAACGTTTTCAATAACGCCCTCGAATTCGATCTTACCAGTAGCCTCCGTTATGATAACAGCGTTGAACGGGTCCCACTTCGCAATCAGCTTACCTTTTTCTACTATTTCACCATCGGCTACATAAAGTGTAGAACCGTAAGGAACATTGTGTGTAGAAAGTACAATACCCGTATTGACGTCGATGAAACGAACTTCAGCCAAACGGCCTACTACCACTTTGGCAGCTTCGCCTGTCTCGTCGACAACGTCTACCGTACGGAGTTCTTCGAATTCCAAACGAGCATTGTTCTTGGCAACGATACTTGCATTAGCTGCGATATTGGCAGCCGTACCACCGGCATGGAATGTACGCAGTGTCAACTGTGTACCCGGTTCACCAATAGACTGGGCAGCAATTACACCGACAGCCTCACCTTTCTGAACCATATGGTTCGTAGCCAGGTTACGACCGTAACATTTCGCACAAACTCCCTTCTTCGATTCGCAAGTCAATACCGAACGGATTTCAACACTTTCGATCGGAGACTCCTGTATCTTCTTAGCGATATCTTCTGTAATTTCTTCACCACCAGCAACCAAGAGTTCTCCGGTCTGGGGATGTATGATATCATGTACGGATACACGACCAAGAATACGTTCGTACAGGGTAGCGATAACTTCATCGTTGTTCTTAAGGTCTGTACAAACCAATCCGCGGAGCGTACCGCAATCCTCTTCATTAATAATAACATCATGCGAAACGTCTACCAGACGACGAGTCAGATATCCGGCATCGGCAGTCTTCAATGCGGTATCGGCCAAACCTTTACGGGCACCGTGGGTAGAGATAAAATACTCCAATACGGAAAGTCCTTCTTTAAAGTTCGACAGAATCGGGTTTTCGATGATCTGACCACCTTCAGCACCTGCTTTCTGCGGCTTAGCCATCAAACCACGCATACCGGAAAGCTGACGAATCTGCTCTTTAGAACCACGGGCACCGGAATCAAGCATCATGTACACAGAATTGAAACCCTGATCATCAGAAGAAATTGTCTTCATCAAAATGTTAGACAACTCAGAGTTAACATGTGTCCAGATATCAATCACCTGATTGTAACGTTCGTTATTGGTAATGAAACCCATGTTATAGTTATTGATCACTTGCTCAACTTCGTCGTAACCTCTCTGAACAAGTGTCTCTTTCTCTTCTGGAATGATAATATCACCCAAGTTGAATGACAGACCGCCTTGGAAGGCCATCTTGTACCCCAGGTTCTTGATTCCGTCAAGGAAATCAGCAGTTTTAGCAACACCGCAAGCCTTGATTACGGCACTAATAATGTCACGCAGCGACTTCTTAGAGATAATAGTATTGATATATCCTACTTCAGGCGGAACGATCTCGTTCACGATTACACGACCTACTGAAGTTTCACGCATTACATCAACAATGTTTCCATTTTCGTCAAGGTCTTTCACAATAACCTTCACCGGAGCATGGATATCTACCTTGCCTTCATTATAAGCGATCAATGCTTCTTCCGGACCATAGAATATAAGCCCTTCACCTTTCGCGCCTTTACGAAGCTTAGTAATATAATACAGACCAAGCACCATATCCTGTGAAGGAACAGTAATAGGAGCACCATTAGCAGGGTTCAGAATATTGTGAGAAGCCAACATCAACATTTGGGCTTCAAGCACTGCTTCGTTACTCAAAGGCAAGTGAACCGCCATTTGGTCACCGTCAAAGTCGGCATTAAACGCTGTACATGCCAATGGGTGCAACTGGATAGCTTTACCCTCGATCATCTTGGGTTGGAAAGCTTGGATACCCAAACGGTGAAGTGTCGGAGCACGGTTCAGCAATACCGGGTGACCTTTCATTACGTGTTCAAGGATATCCCAAATCACCGGCTCCTTACGGTCTACAATTTTCTTAGCAGACTTCACAGTCTTTACGATACCGCGCTCAATCAGTTTACGAATAATGAACGGTTTGTACAACTCGGCAGCCATCAGCTTAGGAATACCACACTCGTGCATTCTCAATTCCGGACCAACAACAATTACCGAACGGGCTGAATAGTCAACACGTTTACCCAGCAAGTTCTGACGGAAACGTCCTTGCTTACCTTTCAAACTGTCTGACAATGATTTCAACGGACGGTTGGCATCAGTCTTAACTGCACTTGACTTACGTGAGTTATCAAACAATGAATCGACAGATTCCTGAAGCATACGTTTCTCGTTGCGGAGAATCACTTCAGGAGCCTTAATTTCAATCAAACGTTTCAAACGGTTGTTGCGGATAATCACACGACGATAAAGGTCATTCAAATCGGATGTAGCAAAACGACCACCATCCAACGGAACCAATGGACGAAGTTCAGGTGGGATCACCGGTACAATTCGTACAATCATCCATTCCGGCTTGTTGCGTCCGCGTGATGCACGGAACGACTCTACCACCTGAAGACGTTTCAGAGCCTCGTTCTTACGTTGCTGCGAAGCATCATTGCCGGCGCGGTGGCGCAATTCGTATGACAACGCATCAAGATCAAGACGTGCAAGCAAATCATAAATCGCTTCGGCACCCATCTTAGCGATGAACTTGTTAGGATCCGTATCTTCCAGATACTGGTTGTCTTTGGGAAGAGTATCAAGAATATCGAGATATTCTTCTTCCGATAGCAAATCGAATTCGGCAATGCCGTCTTCAGCTTTCACACCTGGCTGAATGACAACATAACGTTCGTAGTAAATGATAGAATCAAGTTTCTTAGTGGGAAGACCCAGTAAGTAACCGATCTTATTGGGCAGCGAACGGAAATACCAGATGTGAGCCACAGGCACAACAAGCTGAATATGTCCCATACGTTCGCGACGTACTTTCTTTTCAGTAACTTCTACACCACAACGGTCGCAGACAATACCTTTATAACGGATACGTTTGTATTTACCGCAATGGCATTCGTAGTCTTTGATCGGGCCGAAGATACGTTCGCAGAACAAACCGTCACGCTCGGGTTTGTACGTACGATAGTTGATGGTTTCAGGCTTTAATACTTCACCACTCGAATTCTCAAGGATTTCTTCCGGAGAAGCCAAACCGATAGAGATTTTCGAGAAATTGCTCTTGATCTTATTTTCTTTTCTAAAAGCCATACTTTTATAATTATATAATATGCTAATTAACTAAATAATGTGCCGATTGGCTAATGCCAATGTGCCAATAAGAAAACATACTAATTATGAAATGCCACAGCCAATGTACCTTGATCGGTACATTGGCATATTGGCACATTAGTTCATTATTCCAAATTGATGCTCAGCCCCAATCCTCTTAATTCGTGCAACAACACGTTCAAGGATTCAGGGATACCCGGCTGCGGCATAGGTTCGCCCTTCACAATCGCTTCATAAGCCTTAGAACGTCCTACAACATCATCCGACTTAATTGTCAAGATTTCCTGGAGAATATGTGATGCACCGAAGCCTTCGAGTGCCCAAACCTCCATCTCTCCGAAACGCTGACCACCAAATTGAGCTTTACCACCAAGAGGTTGCTGAGTAATCAATGAGTATGGACCGATAGAACGTGCGTGCATCTTGTCTTCAACCATGTGACCGAGTTTCAACATATAAGTAACACCTACAGTTGCTGGTTGGTCAAAGCGTTCTCCTGTACCACCGTCGCAAAGATAAGTCTTGCAATAGCGAGGCAAGCCAGCTTTATCTGTCCATTCGTTCAAGTCGTCAAGAGTTGCACCATCAAAAATCGGTGTAGCGAACTTCACACCCAAATTCTTTCCGGCACGTCCGAGGACAGCCTCAAAAATCTGACCAATGTTCATACGTGAAGGCACACCCAACGGGTTCAATACAATATCCACCGGAGTACCATCTTCCAGGAATGGCATGTCTTCCTGGCGAACAACACGTGACACGATACCTTTATTACCGTGACGACCTGCCATCTTATCACCTACACCAATCTTACGTTTCTTAGCAATATATACTTTCGCCATCTGGATGATTCCTGCAGGCAGTTCATCACCAATTGTGATAGCAAACTTCTTACGTTTCAGTTCTGCATCGAGCTCTTTGTACTTCTTGATGAAGTTCAGGATCAAATCACGAATCATACCGTTCGCATGATCATCATTAGTCCAGTCGCTCAACTGTATTGCGGTGAAATCAAGTGAATCGAAATCTGATGCACTGAACTTAGAACCTTTGGCAATAACTTCGGCACCCAGATAGTCTTTCACGCCTTGAGATACTTTACCTTCGGTCAATGCCATCAGTTTCTTCACCAGAATGCGTTTCAAGTCTGCTACCTTAGATTCAAATTCATCATCAATCTTTGGAAGCAATGCCTTATCGGCCAACTTAGAACTACGGTTTTTAATGACACGAGAGAATAACTTCTTGTCAATGATCACACCCTTCAATGAAGGGGATGCTTTCAGAGAAGCGTCTTTCACATCACCCGCTTTATCTCCAAAAATGGCACGAAGCAATTTCTCTTCCGGAGAAGGATCAGATTCACCTTTCGGAGTGATCTTGCCAATCAGGATATCACCCGGCTGAATGCGTGCACCAACACGTACAATACCGTTCTCATCAAGATCCTTAGTGGCTTCTTCACTAACATTAGGGATATCGGAAGTCAACTCTTCCATACCACGCTTGGTTTCACGAACTTCGAGCGAATACTCTTCTACGTGAACTGAAGTCAGCAAGTCCTCGCGAACTACACGTTCGTTCAACACGATAGCATCCTCATAGTTATAACCTTTCCAAGGCATGTAGGCTACAAGCAGGTTCTTCCCCAAAGCAAGCTCACCATTCTCGGTAGAATAACCTTCTGTCAAAATCTGACCTTTTGTCACACGATCACCTTTATTGCAGATCGGACGAAGGTCAATAGTCATATTTTGGTTCGTTTTGCGGAACTTCGGAATCCTGTATTCTTTCAATGCAGGTTCGAAGCTTACAAACTCTTCATCTTCAGTACGATCGTACAGAATACGAATAGTAGTAGCATCAACAAAATCAATTACACCATCACCCTCAGCAGCAATCTGAGTACGTGAATCACGCACCAACTGGCGCTCGATACCTGTACCTACGATCGGGGCTTCGCTTCTCAACAACGGAACTGCCTGGCGCATCATGTTCGATCCCATCAAAGCACGGTTAGCGTCATCATGTTCAAGGAATGGGATCAAAGATGCAGCAATAGAAGCAATCTGCTGAGGAGCAACGTCCATCAACTCTACTTCTGAAGGCTCTACAACCGGATAATCAGCATCCTGACGAGACTTAACCTTATTGCGAATAAATGTTCCATCATCATTCAGTGGAGCATTACCCTGTGCAATGATCTTGGCTTCTTCTTCTTCAGCTGTCAGGTAGACAAGTCCGTTTTCAGAAAGGTCTACTTTACCATTATCTACTTTACGGTAAGGAGTTTCAATGAAACCAAGGTCATTGATCTTAGCAAACACGCAAAGTGATGAAATCAAACCGATGTTCGGACCTTCCGGTGTCTCAATCGGACAAAGACGTCCATAGTGCGTATAGTGAACGTCACGAACCTCAAATCCGGCACGTTCACGAGACAGACCACCAGGACCAAGGGCAGACATACGGCGCTTGTGAGTAATCTCAGCCAACGGGTTTGTCTGGTCCATAAACTGAGACAATGCATTAGTTCCGAAGAACGAATTGATCACTGAAGAAATAGTCTTCGCGTTGATCAAATCAATCGGAGTAAACACCTCGTTATCACGAACGTTCATACGTTCACGAATAGTACGCGACATACGTGCCAAACCGACAGCAAACTGGTTAGACAGCTGCTCGCCTACAGTACGTACACGACGGTTACTTAAGTGGTCAATATCATCCACATCTGCTTTAGAGTTAATCAACT
The DNA here is from genome assembly GCF_019633765.1 of Bacteroides sp. 11BF. NCBI lineage: Bacteria > Pseudomonadati > Bacteroidota > Bacteroidia > Bacteroidales > Bacteroidaceae > Bacteroides > Bacteroides sp. 11BF. The sequence continues at coordinate 206,323 of NZ_JAFKPJ010000006.1, read as the reverse complement.
CAATCAGATATTTAATGATCTCAATAATATCTTCTTTGGTGAGGACACGCACATCCATGTCTGTCGTCAAATTCAACTTTTTGTTGATTCTGTAACGACCTACATCACCAAGGTCATACCGCTTTTCAGAAAAGAACAGGTTATTGATAACCTCACGGGCACTGGCATCATCAGCTGGATCTGCATTACGCAATTGGCGATAGATATACAGCACAGCTTCCTTTTCCGAGTTACTCGGATCTTTCTGAAGGGTATTATATATAATAGAGTAGTCGGACTGATTCGGCTCTTCCTTATGAATAAGGATGTTTTGAACGCCCGAGTCAATTATTTCATCTATATGTTCCGGCTCGATCACTGTTTCACGGTCGATAATGACTTCATTACGCTCGATAGAAACAACTTCACCGGTATCTTCATCAACGAAATCTTCAATCCAGGTTTTCAAGACACGTGCAGCCAATTTACGACCTACTACCTTCTTGAGATTTGTTTTGTTAACCTTTACATCTTCAGCCAAGTTAAAAATCTCAAGAATGTCTTTGTCATTCTCAAAGCCAATAGCTCTTAACAGCGTAGTAACAGGTAACTTCTTCTTACGATCGATATAAGCATACATCACATTGTTGATGTCGGTAGCAAACTCAATCCATGATCCCTTGAACGGGATAATACGGGCCGAGTACAATTTTGTACCATTGGCATGTACACTCTGACCGAAGAATACGCCCGGAGAACGGTGAAGCTGCGACACAACTACACGCTCAGCACCATTGATGACGAAAGTTGCCTTATCAGTCATGTAAGGGATAGGACCAAGGAACACATCCTGAATCACTGTATCGAAATCCTCATGATCGGGGTCTGTACAGTAAAGCTTGAGTTTCGCTTTCAATGGGACACTATATGTAAGCCCACGCTCTATACAATCATCAATGGTATAGCGCGGCGGATCAATATAATAGTCCAGAAACTCAAGAACAAAATTGTTTCTTGTGTCGGCAATTGGGAAGTTTTCGGCAAATACTTTATACAATCCCTCTTTTTTACGCTTCTCAGGTGGGGTATCTAGTTGTAGAAAGTCTTGGAATGACTTCAATTGTACTTCCAGGAAATCCGGATATTCAAGCGGATTCTTAGTCGAAGCAAAATTAACTCTTTGATTTACAGTATTTGAAGACATCTGTCAATGAATTTGGAGAACTTAATTTTAAATATATACACAAAAAGGTTAAGAATCCTCTTGTGAAGGATTCTTAACCGAATTACCTGATTACCAGGCTAATGTTATTTAAGTTCAACTTCAGCTCCAGCTTCTTCCAATGTTTTCTTCAATGATTCTGCTTCGTCTTTAGCCAAACCTTCTTTTACTACACTAGGAGCACCGTCTACCATGTCCTTAGCTTCTTTCAAGCCAAGACCACAAGCTTCTTTAACGGCTTTAACAACCTGAAGTTTAGCTGCACCAGCGCTCTTCAATACTACGTCGAAAGAAGACTTTTCTTCTGCGGCAGCAGCACCAGCTGCAGGACCAGCAGCAACAGCTACAGCTGCAGCAGCAGGTTCAATACCATATTCTTCTTTAAGGATAGTTGCAAGTTCATTAACTTCTTTTACTGTCAAGTTAACTAATTGTTCTGCAAAAGCTTTCAAATCTGCCATTTTTTGTATGATTTTAATGTTTAATTTACTAAATAAAATGTGTTATAATTATCTTTCACCAAGAGTTTTGAGAACTCCGTGAAGGGTGTTGCCACCTGATTGAAGAGCAGAAATAACATTCTTGGCCGGTGATTGCAACAGGGCAACGATATCGGCAATAACTTCATTTTTACTCTTAATAGCTACGAGAGCATCCAACTGGTCAGCACCAACATAGAAGCTTTCTTCTGCATATGCAGCTTTCAGTCCCGGAATGCCATCTTTAGATTTATCTTTGATCAGTTTTGCAGGTGCGTTTGCAACGTTGCAGAACATCACAGCTGTCGTACCTTTCAAAGAACCATAAAGAGGAGAGAAATCACCTTCAATGCTTTCAAGCGCTTTGTGGAGGAGTGTGTTCTTAACTACCATCAATTTGATGTCAGCCTTGAAACAAGCTCTTCTCAATTCACTTGTTGCAGCAGCGTTCATAGCTGTTGTATCTACCAAATAGAAGTGACCATATTCCTGTACTGTAGCAGCAATCTGCTCAATAATCGTATTTTTATCTTCCTTTCTCATTGTTACTCTGTTTTATTAGATTTCCTCTACTGATTTCGGGTCAATTTTGATACCCGCACTCATTGTACTAGAAAGATAAATACTCTTAATATATGTACCCTTGGCTGCAGTCGGTTTCAACTTGTTCAATGTAGAGATAAATTCTTTTGCGTTATCGCGAATCTGCTCTGCAGTGAATGAAACCTTACCAATTGAAGTATGAACAATACCGCTCTTATCAACTTTGAAGTCGATCTTACCTTGTTTTACTTCTCTTACAGCTTTAGCAACATCCATAGTTACGGTACCACTCTTCGGGTTAGGCATCAATCCACGAGGACCAAGCACACGACCGAGTGCACCAATTTTACCCATGATAGATGGCATAGTGATAATCACATCAATATCAGTCCATCCACTTTTGATCTTTTCAATATATTCGTCAAGACCAACATAGTCAGCACCAGCTTCTTTTGCAGCAGCTTCAGCATCCGGTGTACAAAGCACCAACACACGTACTTGCTTTCCAGTTCCATGAGGAAGTGAAACAACACCTCTCACCATTTGGTTTGCTTTACGTGGATCAACACCTAAACGTACATCAATATCTAATGAAGCATCAAACTTAGTAAAAGTGATTTCCTTTACCAAAGATGCAGCTTCTTTCAGTGAGTATGCTTTCCCTGCTTCAATTTTTCCTGCAGCTAACTTTTGATTTTTTGTCAGTTTACCCATTACAATTGAAGTTTATTAATTATTAACCGGGAACTCCCCTTTTACAGCGATACCCATACTTCTAGCTGTACCTGCAACCATTTTCATGGCAGCTTCCACAGTAAAACAGTTCAAGTCAACCATTTTGTCCTGAGCAATCGTACGAACCTGTTCCCAAGTGATCTCGGCAACTTTCTTACGGTTAGGCTCAGCAGAACCACTCTTTACCTTAGCCACTTCAAGCAACTGAATGGCAACGGGAGGAGTCTTGATTACAAAATCGAAAGACTTATCTGCGTAGTAAGTAATGATAACAGGCAAAATCTTACCTGCCTTGTCTTGGGTTCTGGCGTTGAATTGCTTGCAAAACTCCATGATGTTGATTCCCTTAGAACCTAATGCAGGTCCAACGGGAGGTGATGGGTTTGCCGCGCCTCCTTTAATCTGTAATTTGATTAGTCCAGCAACTTCTTTAGCCATTTTTTTATTGATTTATATATAACATTAAACGAAGGACAACTACAGCGTAACAATTCTGAGTTATTCCTTTTCCACTTGCATAAAGCCTAATTCAAGCGGTGTTTTACGCCCGAATATCTTTACCATGACCTTTAGTTTCTTCTTTTCACTATTCACTTCTTCAATGATACCACTAAATCCGCTAAAAGGACCAAAAGTAACCTTTACAGTTTCACCTACAATATACGGAACATTTAAGTCTTCACCCGTTTCTTGCAATTCGTCCACTGTACCAAGTATACGATTCACTTCCGACTGTCTGAGGGGAACCGGTTTATCGGAACCTCCCAAGAAACCTATCACATTAGGAGTATTTCTCAGATGGTGAGAAACCTCACCAACCAAAGCAGCCTCCACCAAAACGTAACCAGGAAGATAACTTCTTTCTTTCACAATTTTTTTACCATTGCGAACCTGGTATACCTTTTCGGTAGGAATCAATACCTGAGACACATATTCGCCAAGGTCGCTGTTTTTAATATCAGCTTCAAGATACTCTTTTACCTTAGCTTCTTTTCCGCTAATAGCACGCAAAACGTACCATTTCTTTTCAATCTCAGACATCGTAATTCCTCTTTTTTTTAATGTGGATAAATTATTTTTTCCATAAAATTCTGGAAACAGAAGTCCATCGCGAACACTACCAATGCAATAAGCAGGGAAGCATATAAAACAACTACCGCACTGTTAGTTAGTTCTGAATACGTAGGCCACGACACTTTATGAACAAGTTCGTCGTAAGATTCTTTAATATAAGCTACTACTTTTTTCATTTCATAAATATTAGCACGGGAGGAGAGGCTCGAACTCCCGACAGCCGGTTTTGGAGACCGGTGCTCTACCAACTGAGCTACTCCCGTTTGTACATAATCAGTTCCCGATAATACTACCGGGAACTGATTAATATTTAATTTTAGTCGATAATTTCAGTAATCTGACCAGCACCTACTGTACGACCACCCTCGCGGATAGCGAAACGAAGACCGATGTTCAATGCAACCGGATAGATCAACTCTACAGTGATAGTTACATTATCACCCGGCATCACCATTTCAGTTCCTTCCGGAAGAGTGATTTCACCTGTACAGTCCATAGTACGCAGATAGAACTGAGGACGGTATTTGTTGTGGAATGGAGTGTGACGACCACCTTCTTCTTTCTTCAGGATATAAACCTCAGCTTTAAACTTAGAGTGAGGTTTGATCTGACCTGGTTTACAAAGAACCATACCACGTTTGATTTCGTTCTTGTCAACACCACGAAGCAACAGACCTACGTTGTCACCAGCCTCACCCTGATCCAGAAGTTTGCGGAACATTTCAACACCTGTTACAACTGATTTCTTATCTTCACCCAAACCAAGGATTTCGATTTCATCACCTACGTGGATAACACCAGTTTCGATACGACCTGTAGCTACAGTACCACGACCTGTGATAGAAAACACGTCTTCTACCGGCATCAAGAAAGGTTTATCAACATCGCGCGGAGGCAACGGAATCCAAGTATCAACAGCTTCCATCAGCTCCATTACTTTGTCTTCCCATTTTTCTACACCGTTCAATGCACCAAGAGCAGAACCCTGAATGATCGGAGTATTGTCACCGTCGAAATCATAGAAAGAAAGAAGTTCTCTCATTTCCATTTCAACCAGTTCCAACATTTCAGCATCTTCAACCATATCGCACTTGTTCATGAATACAACCAGTTTCGGAACGTTTACCTGACGAGCCAAAAGGATGTGCTCACGAGTCTGAGGCATCGGACCATCAGTAGCAGCAACTACGATGATAGCACCGTCCATCTGAGCAGCACCAGTAACCATGTTCTTTACGTAGTCAGCGTGACCCGGGCAGTCAACGTGTGCGTAGTGACGGTTAGCTGTTTCGTACTCAACGTGTGAAGTATTGATAGTAATACCTCTTTCCTTTTCTTCAGGAGCGTTGTCGATAGAATCGAAAGAGCGGAGTTCAGAAAGACCTTTTTTTGCCAACACTGTAGTGATAGCAGCAGTCAAAGTGGTTTTACCGTGGTCAACGTGACCGATTGTACCAATGTTTACGTGCGGTTTGGTACGTTCAAATTTCTCTTTAGCCATAGCTTTACTTGTTATTTATTTGATTAATAATCAGCATTTACATCTTACAGAGCTGTTACCGGGATTTGAACCCGGGACCTCTTCCTTACCAAGGAAGTGCTCTACCACTGAGCTATAACAGCGAAATAGAGAGAGCGGAAGACGGGGCTCAAACCCGCGACCCTCAGCTTGGAAGGCTAATGCTCTATCAACTGAGCTACTTCCGCAATTTGCCAAAGTTTTCACTCTGTCTTCTCCGTGGGCAAAGATGGATTCGAACCACCGAAGGCGTAAGCCAGCAGATTTACAGTCTGCCCCATTTGGCCACTCTGGTATTTGCCCTTCATTACAGAAATCGAATTTCGAAGTAAGCGTAAGAACGCCCAAACTTTTCCTATTCTGATTTATTCTTGAGCCTCTTGTCGGATTCGAACCAACGACCCCGAGATTACAAATCACGTGCTCTGGCCAACTGAGCTAAAGAGGCGTTTTTACTTAAAAAATGCAACCGTCACGTCCTAACGCGAGCGAAACGGCTGCAAATTTAGTTATTTATTTCTTTCCCGCAAAATATTTGCGGTATTTTTATTTATTTCGTTGTTTTTCCTTGTACTTAACCAGCTGCTTCTCCAATGCTTCCACACACAAATCAACCGCTTCTTCAAACGTATCACAGATTTTGCTTGCATGAAAATCATTGTTTGGAACCAACACCGTAATTCCGACCTCCTTATTCTCCGCAGTTTCTGGTTTAACCACCTTTAATGACACCTCTACTTTCTTTATATCTTCGTAATATTTTTCCAACTTAGACACTTTCTTCTGAATGAAAGCCTGCAATTGTTCTGTTGCATCAAAGTGAATCGATTGAATTCTAATTTCCATACTTACCTCCTTTTTTAGGCTCGTGGATGAGCTTGTTTATACACTTTTTTAAGTTCTTCAAAAGTGGTATGCGTATAAATCTCCGTAGTCGCCAGACTACTATGACCTAAAAGCTCTTTCACCGCACCCAACTCCGCATCATTATTCAGCATTGTTGTGGCAAAGGTATGCCTCAACACGTGAGGACTGCGCTTCTTAAGCGTTACCACCTTCGAAAGGTTCCGTTTCACCAAATTATAGACCAGATTCTTATAAAGTCGTTCGCCATTCTCTCTAACAAAAAAAGCATCAGACTTCACTGAAATCACTTTGTTCCTTACATCAACATACTCAAACATCGCTTCTTTCAATTCATCCCCAAAAGGGATCAAGCGCTGCTTATTTCTCTTTCCCGTTACTTTCAGAAGAGAGGCTGAGAAATCTACATCCTTATCATCCAAACCTATCAATTCAGAGAGACGCATGCCTGTGGCATAAAACACCTCAATAATCAAACGATCCCGACATCCCTTAAACCCTTCACCAAAATCCGTGTCATCCAGTAATTTATTCATTTCACTCTCTTTCAAGAAAGAAGGAAGTGGCTTTTTATTTTTTGGCCCCGTTATTTTACGTAACGGATCAACACTCACCTCTCCTTGTCTGAGGAGATATTTATAAAACGACCGGAGCGAACTCAGCTTACGATTCACAGAAGTTGAAGTATACCCCCGATCCATCAGTGAAACAATCCACTCACGAATCAGTTCGGGCTTCACTTCCAACGGATTAAACTCCCCAATCTCCTCTTGAGCAAACTCCTGCAACTGCGAAATATCCTCGCCGTAAGCCAGTACGGTCTTCTCAGAATAATTCCGTTCGTACCGGAGGTAATCAAGAAAAGAATCTGCTAACATAATATCGCTACATCTATAATTCTGCAACGAATGTATGAAAAGAATTCAATAATTCAAAGGAAATTACGAATTATTAATCTTCTACTTGCTGAAGTTTTTGTACGTAAACTGCACGTTCTTTCTTAAGTCTTTTAGTTACAGACGGTTTGTCGAACTGTTGTCTGCTTCTCAACTCTTTAACGATGCCAGTTTTTTCAAATTTTCTCTTAAACTTCTTCAGCGCTTTTTCAATGTTTTCGCCTTCTTTTACAGGTACTACAATCATTTTGTTACTATTAAATATGTTATGGTTTAAAATTTCCGCAGTCAAATTGCGCCGCAAAATTACACATACTTTCTTTATTCACAAAACTTTCGGCAATTATTTCTCAAAATCAATGCAAAAGGAACAGAAAGTAGTTATCTTTGGAGAGTATAACATATAATATATATAATGTATGAAACAGTCTATCAGTGAACGAATACATGCATTACGCATGTGGTTTAAACCAAACATTCAAGCATTCATCATCCCCAGCACAGACCCTCATCTCAGTGAATACGTTGCACCACACTGGAAATCACGAGAATGGATTTCCGGATTTACCGGGTCGGCCGGTACGGTAGTGATTACAGAAAAGAAAGCAGGACTCTGGACCGACTCAAGATATTTTTTACAAGCAGCAGAACAGTTACAAGGAAGTGGCATAGACTTATATAAAGAGATGCTGCCGGACACTCCAAGTATCACAGAATTCTTATCTACCCAGTTAAAACCGGGAGGGGCAGTAGGTATCGATGGAAAAATGTTCTCAGTGGAACAAGTGGAGTATATGCAGACCGAACTTTCATCAAGTAATCTTCAAATCATATTCTGCCCTGATCCTATGCAGGAGATATGGACAAATCGACCGCCTATGCCGGAATCACCTGCCTTTGTATACGACATTGAATATGCGGGAAAAAGTTGCACAGAAAAAATCGCATCCATTCGTACGGAGCTAAAGAAAAAGGGTGCAGAAAGTGTTATGTTATCAGCTTTAGATGAAATAGCCTGGACCCTAAACCTACGCGGAAACGATGTACATTGCAACCCCGTAGTAATAAGCTATTTACTTATTACAGAAGACAGCACGATATTATTCATTGCTCCGGAGAAAGTAACTGAAGAAGTACGGAACTACTTAAAAGAGCAGAAAGTAGAGATACGGAACTACGCAGAAACAGAAATTTACTTATCAGATCTCAAGAGCACCAGCATCCTGATGAATCCGGCAAAAACCAATTATGCTATTTTTTCCTCCGTAAACCCCAAATGCCGGATCATACGAGGAGAAGCACCGGTAGCCTTACTGAAAGCTGTCCGTAACAATCAAGAAATAGCAGGAGTCCATGCAGCCATGCAGCGTGACGGTGTCGCTTTAGTCAGATTCCTTAAATGGCTGGAGTCTGCCGTCCCTTCCGGAATAGAAACAGAATTAAGCATCGATCACAAACTGCACGAGTTTCGTGCTGCACAGAATTTGTACGTAGGCGAAAGTTTTGATACCATTGCGGGTTACAAAGAACACGGGGCTATTGTACATTATTCAGCAACCGAAGAAAGCAACGCGACATTGCAACCCAAAGGCTTTCTTTTACTCGACTCAGGAGCTCAATACATGGATGGCACCACTGACATCACACGTACCATTGCATTAGGTGAGCTAACAGAGGAAGAAAAGACAGACTATACACTGGTCCTCAAAGGACACATCGCATTGGCGATGGCCGTTTTTCCGGCAGGAACCAGAGGAGCACAACTGGATGTACTGGCACGTATGCCATTATGGAGCCACAAAATGAATTTCCTACATGGCACCGGTCATGGCGTAGGCCATTTCCTCAGCGTGCACGAAGGTCCACAAAGCATTCGTATGAACGAGAATCCGGTTGTATTGCAACCCGGCATGGTCACCTCAAACGAACCCGGAGTATATAAAGGTGGCAGCCACGGCATACGAATCGAGAATCTGACACTGGTATGCAAGGCTGGTGAAGGCTTGTTTGGCGAATACCTGAGGTTCGAAACCATCACGCTTTGTCCTATCTGTAAAAAGGGTATAATCAAGGAGTTGCTAACCGCAGAAGAAACAGACTGGCTGAATGATTATCACCGGCAAGTATATGAAAAGTTATCCCCCGGTCTGAATGAAGAAGAAAAAATATGGTTGAAAGAGGCAACAGCCGCAATCTGACAAACCAAAGGAAGGACCGCCTTTATAGGTCACCAAAATCATTATTAGTGTGAATCAGCATCTTATAGGATGCTGATGCCATCTATTTCTCAAACATGTTTTAATCAATAACCTATGGCTTTAATAAAATCAGTAAGAGGTTTTACTCCTGAATTCGGAGAAAACTGTTTTCTGGCCGACAATGCCACCATCATCGGCGATGTAAAGATGGGGCGCGATTGTAGCATTTGGTTCAGTACCGTGCTGAGAGGGGATGTAAACTCCATCCGCATTGGCGACGGAGTGAATATACAAGACGGGAGTGTATTACACACTCTCTATCAAAAATCGACGATTGAAATAGGTAATCATGTATCGGTAGGACATAATGTAACCATTCATGGTGCGACAATTAAAGATTACGCATTGATCGGTATGGGATCGACCCTGCTCGATCATGCTGTTATCGGTGAGGGAGCGATTGTAGCAGCAGGCTCACTTGTACTCAGCAACACCATCATCGAACCGGGAAGTATTTGGGGAGGAGTACCGGCAAAATTTATAAAAAAGGTTGATCCGGAACAAGCCAAAGAGTTAAACCAAAAAATAGCTCATAATTACCTGATGTACTCTGATTGGTATAAATAAGACCTGACCTGATAAACAAAAATATCCTCCGGGGAACCCAGTCCCTCCGGAGGATATTTTTGTTTATCAGGTTCAAAGCCTTAAAAATTTATCATGTGTAGTACCTTGTCCGTCGCTCCGGAGTTGCCAATCACATAATTACCGGCGTTAGTTCCCGTTTCTTTCAGGAACTTTTCATCGGACAGAAGCCTGTCGAGCAACGTCTTCAACTCCTCGTAATCCTTAATCGAATAAGCCCCTTTAGCTTCAATCAATTGTACCGCCTCCATAAACTTCTGATATTTGGGTCCGAAAATTACCGGAATACCATAAACTGCCGCTTCAAGAGTATTATGAATTCCTACTCCGAAACCACCTCCGATATAAGCAATCTCTCCGTAACGATAAATAGAAGACAGTAAACCGAAACAATCGATTATCAGGCAGTCCGCCTTCCGGACATTCTTTTCATCGGCACGGGTATAACGCACAGAAGGACGTTTCAACTTACCAATAATCTCTACCAAATGATTCTCATCAATTACATGTGGTGCTATAATCAACTTCATCTCAGGATGATTATTAAAATACTCAATGAAAAGATCCTCATCCGGTCCCCATGAACTTCCGGCCACAAAAGTAAATGCGCCATCCTTGAACTGTTCCACCAGCGGCAACTCCTTGGCCTGCTCACGAATCTGCAAAACACGGTCAAAACGCGTATCTCCCACTACCGTAACCCTTGTAATTCCAATCTTGGCAAGGAAACGCTTCGATGCTTCGTTCTGCACAAACAAGTGATCAAAATCCTTCAGCACATTTCTGTAAGTACCTCCATACCACTTAAAGAATATCTGATCTTTACGGAAAATGGACGAAACACTATACACAGGGATACGACGCTTGTGTAATTCATCCAGATAGTTCTTCCAAAATTCGTATTTGATGAAGAAAGCCATACAAGGATTCACAATATCCAGAAACTTCTTCACATTACGAGGTTTATCAAACGGCAAATAGCAGACAATGTCGGCTCCACGGTAGTTCTTCCGGACCTCATATCCCGAAGGAGAAAAAAACGTTTGCAATATTTTATAATCCGGATACCTCTCCCGTATTTTCTCAATCAAGGGACGCCCCTGCTCAAACTCTCCCAAAGAAGCAGCATGAAACCAGATATAGCGCGCGTCCTTCTCTACCTGTTGACGAAGAAGGTCGTACACTACCCAATGCCCCTTCATCATCTTTCGGGGCTTACGGCTGAATGGTGCAGCCAGATGCACCAGAAGGTCGTAAATTCCTATTGCCAGATCGTAAAACATACCTCCGGATTCTTATTTCAAAACCTCTACGGCACGTTTCATACGAGCCAGTGTTTCTTCTTTTCCCAATACCCAGGAAATGTCAAACATATGGGGACCTTTGCCCTCGCCTACCAGCGTCAAGCGGAAAGCATTCATAATATTACCTGTATGATAACCTTTCTCAGCAATCCAATCCATTACAATTTTCTCTTGACCTTCAATACTGAAATCTTCTATTCCGGCCAATACTTCAGCCAGTTCGGCCATACATTTAGCCGAATCTTCTTTCCAGCGTTTTTTTACCGTCTTTTCATCATATTCTGCCGGGGCTACAAAGAAGAAACTGCATACATCCCACAGTTCTTTGACAAAGCTGACACGGTCCTTCATCATCCCAACCACTGTTACTACTTTTTCGAAAGGAGCTTCCACACCATGTTCTTTCAGAACAGGCACAAACAGTTCGGCTATTTCTTCGTCAGACTTCTGTTGAATGTAAGTATGATTGAACCAAATCCCTTTCTTATAGTCAAATTTAGCACCCGATTTACTGCAACGGTGCAAGTCGAACAGACGAATCAACTCATCCATGGACATTACCTCCTGATCGTTACCCGGATTCCATCCCAACAAGGCGAGGAAGTTAATGACAGCCTCAGGCAAATAACCCGATTCACGATAACCTGAAGAAACTTCTCCACTCTTCGGATCATGCCATTCAAGCGGAAATACAGGAAATCCCAGACGGTCACCATCACGTTTACTCAGCTTACCATTGCCCTCGGGTTTCAACAACAGAGGTAAATGAGCAAAAGCAGGCATTGTGTCTTCCCAACCAAATGCGCGATACAACAATACGTGCAACGGAGCGGAAGGCAACCACTCCTCACCACGGATCACGTGTGATACCTCCATCAGATGGTCATCAACAATATTAGCCAAGTGGTAAGTAGGCAGTTCATCGGCCGATTTATATAGAACCTTGTCGTCAAGGATAGATGAGTTAATAATCACTTCTCCACGAATCAGGTCATTCACATGAATGTCTTCGTTCGGCTCAATTTTAAAACGTACCACATATTGCTTTCCGTCAGCAATCAACGCCTTCACCTCTTCCTGTGAAAGGGTCAGCGAATTGCGCATTCCCACACGGGTAGATGCGTCATATTGGAAGTTGGCTATTTCAGCACGTTTGGCATCCAGCTCCTCCGGAGTATCGAAAGCAATATAGGCTTTTCCGTTGTCAAGCAACACTTGTACATACTTCTTGTATATTTCGCGACGTTCTGACTGGCGGTACGGTCCATATTCACCTCCAAAGCCGACACCCTCGTCAAACTGAATCCCTAACCACTTAAATGATTCCAGGATATATTCTTCCGCACCCGGGACAAAACGGTTTGAGTCAGTATCCTCGATACGGAAAATCAAATCTCCCCCATGCTGGCGGGCAAACAGATAATTATACAAAGCGGTACGCACACCACCTATATGCAATGCTCCTGTTGGGCTCGGAGCAAAACGAACTCTTACTTTTCTTTCTGCCATAATTTGCGTTAGTATAGGTAAATCGTGGCAAAATTAAACCTTTTTTTCCACACTATTGTTTTTTTTTGTACTTTTCGCAAAAAATTCAAGGGTTATGGAACACTGGAAGAAGAAAAATAGTTTCTCATACAAAGATTTGTTATATAAAGCACTGATTTTCGTCGGTACTGTGGCCTTCATTGTTTATTTCCTACCACGGGATGGGAAGTTTAACTATCAGTTTGACATAAACAAGCCGTGGAAGTACGGTCAGTTAATGGCTACTTTCGACTTCCCGATTTACAAAGACGAGGCAGTGGTAAAAAGGGAGCAAGACAGTCTTCTGGCCTCTTTTCAACCCTACTTTGAATTGAATAAAGAGGTGGAAAAGAACGCGCTCGCCAAGCTTAAGGAGAACTACCATACACATCTGAAAGGGATACTCCCCTCAACAGATTACATCCGTTATATTGAGAAAGGGCTGAAGACCATTTATCAATCGGGAGTCGTATCGACAGAGGAGATGCGAACCCTCCTCCATGACAGTCTCTCTTCTATCATGGTGATTGACGACAAATTAGCCAACCAGCGAATGACTGACGGAATATATACCGTAAAGAGAGCCTACGAGTATCTTATATCGAGTGACACCGCCCATTATAACAAAGACATCCTGCGTCAATGCGCACTCAACGAGTATATAACTCCCAATCTGATTTATGACTCCGTACGTACAGAGACTGCCCGGAAAGAGCTGCTCGACAACTATTCCTGGGCAAATGGAGTCGTACAAAGCGGACAAAAGATCATCGACCGTGGAGAGATTGTCAGCAAACAGACATACAACATTCTGGAATCTTTACGTAAAGAGTCTATTAAACGGAGTGAATCTCTTGGACAAAAGCGGCTGATACTCGCCGGACAAATCTTATTTGTCGGTATCCTGGTACTTTGCTTTATGCTATATCTGGAACTCTTCCGCAAAGACTATTATGAGCGTAAAGGCAGTCTGTCGCTACTTTTCGCCTTAATCGTATTCTATTGCGTCATCACGGCATTGATGGTGACAAACAATATATTTAATGTGTACATCCTGCCTTATGCCATGCTTCCGATTATCATCCGGGTTTTTCTCGATTCACGCACGGCATTCCTGACACATGTCATCACCATACTGATCTGTTCCATCACCCTGCGATACCCCCACGAGTTCATCCTGACACAATTAGCAGCCGGACTCGTGGCTATCTTCAGCCTGAGAGAATTGTCGCAACGCTCACAACTGTTTCGCACCGCCCTCCTGGTGATACTGACGTATGCAGCCATATATTTCGCTTTTGAACTGATCAGCGAAAACGATCTTTCAAAGCTGAATGTCAGTATGTACATATACTTCATCATCAATGGAGTGCTATTACTGTTTGCTTATCCTTTATTATTCCTGCTCGAAAAGACTTTTGGTTTTACATCGAACGTAACGCTTGTAGAGTTGTCGAACATCAACAACGATCTGCTGCGAAGAATGTCCGAAACCGTTCCTGGTACTTTCCAGCACTCGATGCAGGTGGCTAATCTGGCCGCCGAAGCTGCAATACGTATCGGTGCCAAAAGCCAGTTGGTACGTACCGGAGCACTGTATCATGATATCGGAAAAATGGAGAATCCGGCTTTCTTTACCGAAAACCAGTCGGGGGTGAACCCCCATAAGAACCTGAGTTATGAACAGAGTGCCCAGGTAGTTATCAGTCACGTAACAGACGGATTAAAACTGGCCGACAAGCATAACTTACCCAAAGTGATCAAGGATTTCATCAGCACCCACCACGGGCGCGGAAAGACCAAATTCTTCTACATATCCTGGAAGAACGAACATCCGGGTGAGGAACCGGATGAAGAAGTATTCACATATCCGGGACCTAACCCGTTCTCAAAAGAAACAGCCATACTGATGATGGCAGACTCCGTAGAAGCCGCTTCACGCAGTTTACCTGAGTATACCGAAGAGAGCATCAGCAACCTGGTAGATAAAATTATCGACTCACAAGTGCAGGAAGGATATTTCAAAGAATGTCCGATTACCTTCAAAGACATTGCGACGATCAAAGCGGTATTTAAAGAAAAGCTGAAAACGATTTACCACACGCGTATCAGCTATCCTGAGTTAAAGAAGTAAGGAGTCCGGCACAAGCATCCTCGAGTATATCGAGCACGTATTCAAAGCCTTCCGCACCTCCATAATAGGGGTCGGGCACGTGATCGGCGGGGATGCGGGTGCAGTATTCCGTCATCCGGTGAATCTTTTCCCATTCTGCCGGAGAGGGAGCTTTCTCCCTCAGGTCATCGATATTCCGATCGTCCATGCCGATTATAAGGTCAAAGTCATAAAAGTCCTCTGTACGGACCGGACGCGAACGATGAACCAGTTCATATCCTCTGCGAGCTGCATGAGCACGCATGCGGCTGTCGGGCAGCTCTCCCTGATGATAGGCCAAGATACCGGCCGAATCAATCATGAACTGATCTTCCAATCCGGCCTCTCTGATCAGATGAAGCATCACGCCTTCTGCCGTAGAAGAGCGGCAAATGTTGCCCAAACAAACAAAAAGTATTTTCTTTTTCATTCTTTCTTATTTTAAATAATTAAGGTATAAAAATCCGCATGCAGGAACACGCTACATGGATCTCCCCTGCTACACGTTTCTGCATGCGGTATAAAAAGGTATTGTCGATAACTCTACAACGAATTCAATATTTTGTTCGCCTTATTCACCGTTTCAGCAGCCGGCACTTCCGGGAAGTCCTTCAGTTTAAAGGTGGATAGCATTTTTTCCAGCTTCTTAAATCCGTTCTTGTTTTTCTTATCCGTAAACTCTTTACGTAAGATTGTTATCTTCTCATGAGCCTGAACGCCCTCGATAAGTTTCTCGAAACGGATGGAAGAGCGTGCTCCCGGATAAACCAGATAAGTATCACCACCGGCCCAAGCCTCAAAACGTGAGTCGAGCAACGGCTCTTTCGGCCAACTGTTATATGCCCAACGCAGGTAACCGTCGAGGTGATCTTTAGCAGAATAATAGCTCATCCAGGCAGCCTCGGCAGGATCGGAGAAAGTAAAGGTATTCGGGAAAGCTTCTGTACAACAGGTGTAATAAGTTGTAGGCAACTGCTTTTGTGCACGGCGTGCCAATACCTCTTTCGGATAAGAAGCGCCGATAGGAATACAGTAATCGTAAATATCAGCCTCCAATTCTTTATGGAAATTTCCGGCCAGCGAAACTTTAAATTCCGGATCAGCTTTACGGATCACCTGCAATGTTTTCTGCATTACCTCCATCGGGCGTTCGTCCATAGCGATGGCACAAATGTCGAACCAGCCTTTTTCACGCAAATGTTTAGAGAATGACTTCAGCATAGCCACCCACATCTCTTCGTAAGCTTTCTCGCCCGGAGCAGTCTTGGCGTATTGCATACTGTTTGTAGCCTGATCGAAGTACTGGAATGACAATTTCCACGGAACCATTGAATAGCAGTTGATTTGCTTGTCAATGCCTACGCTCATCATCATCTCCACCCACTTGTCGAACACACCATAGTCGAAAGCCCATGTGCCATCAACCTTTTTCGTCCAGGTAACCATCGATTCAAAATAGTCATAAGTCTGTCCGTTCCAAGGTTTGTGCATGATGGTAGCCGTAATAATCTTCTGTCCGGCATCCGCCAGCATCTTCATCAACGGACGCATGGCATCCATATGTTCCTGACTCCAAAGCGGAACCTGATAATAGCGTGCCACGGCAAACGGACTCTGCCACAAATCCAGATGATAAGCCCATTCGGACGGAGCGGGCAATACGCGGGAAGAGACTTTAATGTCCATCTTGAGGGTAGACAGCCTCTGGTCTCCGTCTTTCACCTCAACGGTGCCGCGATAAACTCCCGGAGACACGGTCTGGGGTATCTGGCAATTGATCCAGATAGCTTGGGTACTCTTAGCCTCCATAGGCATGGAAGTCAGCAAGTGGTCAATCGGATCGGCCACTAACAGAGAGTCATAAATAGAATGATCCGGACGATAGCCACAGGCACCGCGTCCATCCTTATTCAGTTCATCCGTCATCACATAGCGGACAAAACCTCCGCTGAAGGCACTTGCCGGAAGCACGTCGCCCTTGGAGTTTTTAAATTCGGAAAGAGAATAATTCAACCCTTCCAGATCGGTACCTGTCCAGACAACAGCCTGAGCATGGAGTTTCTCGCCACGCCAGCCTTCCAGTGTGACGCTTTTCTGTGATTGAATCATGGGGACAACATGTTTTGCATACCGGGTATCGGTATTTCCCCATTGCACCTGAGGAG
Organism: Bacteroides sp. 11BF; assembly: GCF_019633765.1. NCBI lineage: Bacteria > Pseudomonadati > Bacteroidota > Bacteroidia > Bacteroidales > Bacteroidaceae > Bacteroides > Bacteroides sp. 11BF. Next base: position 189,021 of record NZ_JAFKPJ010000006.1, on the reverse strand, counting down.
TTTTGACTGCCGCCCACTCCTTCTCGGAAGGAGTAACCGGATCGGGTAACTCTTTGTAAGATTGAAGTGGGAACGGAGCCTGTCCGGTCGGTGTTCCACATTGTGTCACTCCTTGCTGTGCAAGAAGCGGGCCTGTACTAACCAGGCAAGAAAGCAAAAGTGTCGTGATTCGCTTCATGGTTTCATTTTTTAAAGGTATATATTAAGATTGGTTTTCATTACATAGGATCTACATCATAATAGACAATCAACGATTTAAACCGTTCGTCTTCTATCATTTCCCGTTGTACACGCAAAAGTAATTCACGGGCGCGACTCATTGGCGCATTTTGTTCTATTTTAACAACTATTTTCCGTATAAACAAAGTCTGGATACGGGCAACGGGAGGCTTATCCGGCCCCAGTATACGGTTTCCGAACAATGCGCGCAGCTTTTCGGCCATGGTATGTGCCATCACATCCAGCAATGTCTCATTCCGGTTCTTCAGATAAACATACACCATCCGGTAGTAGGGAGGATAATGGAACATCTGTCGTTCGGCCAATTGTCCCGCTACCATATCCTCGTAATCGTTCGTCATCACCTGACGGATGATGGGGTGATCTATACTTTTGGTTTGCAACACAACCCTGCCCCGTTTATTTTTTCGCCCGGCACGTCCGGCAACCTGTGCCATCAACTGGAAGGCACGTTCGTACGAACGGAAATCGGGATAATTCAACATCGTATCCGCATTGAGGATGCCCACTACACTGACATGATCGAAGTCGAGTCCTTTTGATACCATCTGGGTACCGATCAGTATATCAGTCTTCCCCTGCTCAAAATCTGCAATAATCTTTTCATAGGCCGACCGGGTACGGGTAGTATCCAAGTCCATACGTGCCACAGAAGCTTCCGGAAAAATCAGTTTTACGTCATCTTCTATCTTCTCCGTACCAAAGCCCCTGTGCATAAGTTCGACTCCCTCGCAAGCCGGACACGAACGGGGCAACTGGTAGGTATACCCGCAATAATGGCAAGTCAGCTGATTGATACCTTTATGATAAGTCAGGCTGACATCACAGTTTTTGCATTTAGGCACCCATCCGCAAGTGCGGCACTCTATCATCGGGGCAAAACCGCGCCGGTTCTGAAATAGAATCACCTGCTGTTTATTATCAAGCGCCTCACGGACGTATTGCAATAACAAGGGGGAGAATTGCCCCGTCATCCGCTTTTTGCGGTGTAATTCCTTGATATCTACCGGAATAATTTCCGGAAGTTGAATCTCTTTATATCGTTCTTTCAACTCCACCCATCCGAATTTACCGGTAGTGGCATTCTGCCAGGTCTCCACCGAAGGAGTGGCAGTGCCTAACAACGTCTTTGCCCCATACATCGAAGCCAGTACGATAGCGGCATTGCGGGCATGATAACGTGGCGCGGGGTCTTGCTGTTTATAAGTGTTCTCGTGCTCTTCGTCCACAATGACCAGTCCGAGATTCCGGAACGGGAGGAATACCGAAGAGCGCACCCCCAGAATAATGTCATATCCTTCTTCCGTCAATTGTTTTTGCCAGATCTCAACCCGTTCGGCATCGGGAAACTTGGAGTGATAGATCCCCAACCGGGAGCCGAACACCCGTTTCAGACGTTCGGTAATCTGAGTGGTCAACGCAATTTCGGGTAACAGGTAAAGCACCTGTTTCCCCTGACGTAAAGCATCTTCTATCAGATGGATATACACTTCAGTCTTTCCGCTGGAAGTCACACCGTGGAGCAAGCAGACATTCTTCTCTTGAAAGCTCCGCACAATTTCATCATAAGCCCGCTGCTGATGTTCGTTCAGAACGTTCAGTTCCACCGTTTGTCCCGAGATACGGTTCAATCGGCCGATTTCCCGTTGATAGACTTCAAAGACCCGCTTTTCTACCAATCCGTTAAAAACGGCAGGAGAAGCGGAAGCACGCTGCAACAATTCCTTTTTCGATACTTCCTTCAGCGTGCCGTCTCCCAATACCCCGGAAAGCTCGACGTACTTCATCAACAGTGCCAGTTGCTTCGGGACGCGTTCTAATTTATCAAAATGTCGCCGGAGATTCTCCTCGCCCGAAGCGTCGGCTGTCAACCGGACCCGGACTTCTGTTTTGGGTTTATAGGTACGGCGAAGTTCCTCTTTTACAAAAAGGGCTTCCTTATCGAGCAAGGATTTAATAACAGTAAGTATGTTTTTCAGACCACTCTCCTTTTCAAGTTTGGTGACGCACTGCTCAGGATCTTTTGCAAGCAAGTCAAGTATCCGTTGTTCCCGTTCGGGAAGGGGAGCATCGGCTTCAAAGTCGGGGTTGTATTCAACGATCGTCTCACTTTCCAGTTTTAAACCGGAAGGTAACGCCGCTTTGTAGACATCGCCCTGTGTACAGAGATAATAATCGGATAACCATTCCCAAAACCGGAATTGTACAGGGAGCAGTATCGGAGAGGTATCAAGTACGGCGGAAATCTCTTTGACTTCATATTCGGTCGGCGCATAATAGTGAACATTGCAAACAATGGCTGTATAATACTTTTTCCGCCCGAAAGATACGACTACCCGGCAACCGATTTGTACCTCTTCTGCTCCTTCGTCCGGAAGGGAATAAGTGAAGCAACGGGGCAGAGGCAAAGGTAATATGACATCTACATACTTTTTCATCGTGAGGACAAAGATACAAAAAAATCCCCGACGCAAACGCCGGGGATTTGTATATCATCAGATGATTCTGATTTCTTAGAAAATATAAGCAGCAGATATCTGCCACATTTTAGTCTTATAAGAAAAATCAGCCTCTTTCCATTCCGCTGTTTTATTCAACGGGATATTATAATTGGCTCCTATCTGCAAATGCCTCAGTAATTTCACACCGGCACCTACATTAATACCTATCTGTGCGTTCTTTTTATTCAACCGACCAAGGTCCTCGTAATTCTTATCGCCTGAGAAGTTAAAATAAAAATCCGGACCGGCTGCCACGTAGATACCCAATGCACTACCCAAGCCAATAGTATACTTCAAGTTAATTGGAATATCGAGACCATTCTGTCTGATAGACTCATCACCTACTTTGACACCTCTCTGAGAGAACAAAAGAGCACCGTCAACCCCCAAACCTACCAGTGGGATAGTAACCTCAGCCATCGGGCCGATAAAGAAACCGGTAAAGTTGTCTGTTTTTAAATCAGACTTATTAAAATCAGCTTTTGCCAGGTTTACACCACCTTTCACACCAAACTTGATAAGTTGTGCCTGAGCAGGCATAGCCATACCGATACATACAGCTATCATTAAAGCACTAATAATCTTTTTCATAACTAAGTTGTGTTTAAAATTCGGGACAAAGATATAGTTTTAAATTAAAAAAACATTAAATTCGTTTGCATATTTTCAGCAAAGCGCTCTATTCTATAACATTACTCAACAGCATTTTGTTGTTTCAATCCCCAATATAAAGGACTTGCCGTTTTCTCAATAAAAAGATCCATCTTTATCATCTAAGGGAACTATATACGAGATGTACAACTGGTATATCGGATCTTTTAATAATAGACCCGCAACCTCATAAAGTAGCAGCAAAATCCCGGCAAGAAGAAAAAAACACCCTTACCGGAACAACGAATCATAAAACGATTTACCTTTGTAGTACATTTAAGGAAAGATGCCAGAGTGATCGAATGGGCCGGACTCGAAATCCGGTGAACGGCTTGTCTGTTCCGTGGGTTTGAATCCCACTCTTTCCGCACAGGATTGCAGGTTCCGGTTAAGAAAAAGAGCCTTGCAAAAGCCCGTTTCACCACAGACTGTGACACCTCCCCCTTCTCCATGAAGACCGTTTCTCTATCCCTTAAACTGTATCAGCATCAGGACAGGATTATCATCTACTTTCATTCCCGAAACAATCTTCTTCAGTTCACCACTCAACTCACCGGCTTCGTAAGCCTCCACCAAATCTTCCGACTTCAGAATGACTAAAGCGCAATCTTCGGGATAACGATAAAACATGATGCCTGAGACCGGTTTCGAAGTATCTTCACGATTCTTGAAAATATAGCGGAAAACCTCCTGGGTACGGCGGTCATAAAGCCATTCTTCATTTTGCAAATCCAGATGATCGATGCTGTTCATAGGTATCTCCATCGGTTGCTTGGTTAAAAAAAGATAGGGTCCCGCCACTCCTTTCAAAAACAAACCATACTGGTTCCCTTCTTCATTATGTGAAGGGGTACGGACCAGCAAAGGTTTTAAAGCAAAATCCGGCTCCATCGTAAACAAAGTATCCGAGTCCGCATTGCCTATGTAGAACCGGGAACCATTGCAAATAATCGATGGCTCATGCATATAGCCATACAGATGCGCTTGCTCGTTGATGATTAATTTAACTTGCACACATTTTTTCTGCACATAGCTCAAAGAATCCAGCTGTCCGCTCTCGGTAGAGACAAGGAGGTAGGGATGGAACCCGGCATCCGAACCTGCGGAAGGAGTGAAGTCCCGGGAGGCAATCAGATATTCGGGAGAGAAAAGATACATCTGGTCCAACCATATATTTTCGGGATAAGGGAGCGAACGCTTGAACGTGCCATCCAGCGAATAGACGTGAATTTTTTGCCGGTTCATCTCTTTCAGATAAAGTTCGCCATTCTCCCAGTTTACGTCTACCGTCGCAATATCTTTGTATTCTCCCGGACCATTTCCCACCCGGTGGATACGGGTAAGGGCTTTTCCCTCCCGGCTGAACAGACAGACATCTCCACTCTGGTGACCTATCGTCACGATATATTTATCGGACACTATCGCGGCAACACCATTGAACAGAAAGTCATCGGTAGTTTCCAAAGGAATATATTCCACATCGGCAATGTCTTGCAGAACAATCTCCTTTTCAGGGTAACTTTTTGTCATGTCGACAACGGATAAAGCCTGAGTCTCCGCCTGCTTCGTCCCCTGGCATGAAGCCAACAGGTACAGCACCAGAAAGTAAAAAGGGAATTTTTTCATAGTATCATCATTAATCACACCGGCAAGATAGAAAAAAAATACCGGATTCAGCTCTCAAACTTCAGAAAATAAAAAAAGAAGTTGTACCCCAAACCGTTGCAATTCTCCTATCCTCCCTAAACGGAAGAAAGGACTGTAACCGGATTGGGATACAACTTCTTAAATATGCTGACCGGATTCCCCAGATCAGTTGTTAGGCTTAATATCGAGTTTAACCGGATGAATCATGTTTTCCGGCTTCAGGATCGTATCAAGGTCTTCTTTCGAAAGAATGTTATGTTCCAACACCAGTTCGTAAACTCCCTTACCGGTCTCCTGTGCCTCTTTGGCAATTTTGGTAGAATTCTTATACCCGATGACAGGGTTGAGGGCCGTCACAACACCGATACTGTTGTGAACATCTTTCCGGCATTTCTCCTCATTGGCCGTAATGCCGTCTATACACAAAGTACGCAGTGTATCGAAGCCATTCATCAGCAAATCGGCAGACTCAAAGCAACACTGTGCCATAACCGGTTCCATCGCATTCAGCTCCATCTGAGCCGCTTCGCCACTCATAGCCACGCAAAGGTCGTTGCCTATCACTTTATAGTCGATCTGGTTCATCACTTCGGGGATAACCGGATTTACCTTACCGGGCATGATAGACGAACCGGGTTGCATGGCAGGCAGATTAATCTCACCCAACCCGCAACGCGGACCGGATGCCAGAAGACGCAAGTCATTGCAAATCTTATTCATTTTTACAGCTATACGACGCATGGCTGAAGAATACCCCACCAGACAGGAAGTATCGGAAGTAGCTCCTATCAGATCGTCGGCCAAACGGATATCCAGCCCGGTAATCTTCCGGAGGGCCGCGATGCATTTGGTAGCATATTCCGGTTCGGCGGTAATTCCGGTTCCGATGGCAGTAGCTCCCATATTGACTGTCAGGAAGTCTTGTGCAGCAAAGTCCAGATTCTTAATTTCATCTTGAAGGATGCTGGCAAAACCATTGAATGTCTGCCCAAGCGTCATCGGCACCGCATCTTCCAACTGTGTACGCCCCATCTTGATCACATGTGCAAACTCTTCTGCTTTTCTCCGGAAAGCACCGATCACTTCTTTGAAATGCTTCACCAGTTTCAGATGCGTATAATACATACCTATATGGATGGCAGTGGGATAGGCATCGTTGGTGGACTGCGAACGGTTGACGTGGTCATTGGGCGAACAATATTGATACTCTCCGCGTTTATGTCCCATCAGTTCGAGGGCACGATTGGCTATCACCTCGTTGGCATTCATGTTGGTGGTAGTTCCGGCTCCACCCTGAATCATGTCTACCGGGAATTGGTCGTGATGTTTGCCTTCCAGGATTTCTTTACATGCATGGAGAATGGCATTTGCCTGTTCTTCAGTCAGCAATCCAAGCTCAAAGTTAGCCATAGCGGCTCCCATCTTGGTTATGGCAAGTGCATTGATAAACAACGGATACTCACAAAGGTGATATTTACTAATGCGGAAGTTCTCTATGCCCCGAAGGGTTTGTACGCCATACAAGGCGGTTTCGGGTACTTCACGTTCACCTATTAAATCACTCTCTGTACGGGTTGCTTTCGATAATTCTTCTTTCATAATATATCTTTATTAACAATTATAATCTTAACTGTGTTTATAATAACCAAACTTAAGCAATATTGTTTTGAAAGCAATCATATTCACTATTTAGTTAACACACTTTAAACAAGGAGTGATTTACGTATAATAAAGCAAAGACATGTATCATATTGTAAACAACATCCGGTTGAGAGATATTTTATAAAATCTCCTTCATAATGAAAAAATATGCAAACCAGCAAAAACCAATTAACCTCTTTTTTGTTGATTACCATATCATTTACCAATTCAGAGACAATTTATTAAATTATCTTTGCCAAAAAATAAAAAAAGAAAGATATGATTTTACAATTGGCTTTTGTACTGACAGCCATTATTATCGGTGCCCGTTTGGGAGGTATCGGACTCGGAGTAATGGGCGGCGTAGGTTTAGGGATACTGACTTTTGTCTTCGGACTGCAACCCACAGCCCCTCCGATCGATGTAATGTTGATGATTGCCGCGGTTATTTCGGCTGCATCATGCATGCAGGCAGCCGGCGGACTGGACTATATGGTGAAGCTGGCAGAAAAGTTATTGCGTAAAAACCCGTCACACGTCACTCTTTTGAGTCCTATTGTGACTTATCTGTTCACCTTCGTCGCCGGTACGGGACATGTTGCCTATTCCGTACTGCCGGTGATTGCCGAAGTGGCCACCGAAACAAAAATCCGTCCGGAACGCCCTCTCGGTATCGCCGTTATCGCTTCTCAGCAAGCCATCACAGCCAGCCCCATTTCGGCTGCCACAGTTGCCTTGCTCGGACTTCTGGCAGGTTTTGACATTACCTTATTTGACATTTTAAAAATAACGATCCCCGCTACCATTATCGGTGTACTGGTAGGTGCACTGTTCTCAATGAAAGTGGGCAAAGAACTGGTGGACGACCCAGAATATCAAAAGCGATTGGCAGAAGGGTATTTCAACTCTAAGAAAGTAGAGATTAAGGACGTACACAACAAGCGCAATGCAATGATCTCGGTTCTGATTTTCATTTTAGCAACGGCCTTCATCGTATTCTTCGGGTCTTTCGACGGTATGCGCCCCACCTTCCTGATAGACGGAGAAACCGTTACATTGGGGATGTCTGCCATTATTGAAATCGTAATGCTTTCGGCAGCTGCGCTTATCCTGATGATTACCAAGACGGATGGAATCAAAGCAACACAAGGTTCTGTTTTCCCGGCAGGAATGCAGGCGGTAATCGCCATCTTCGGTATAGCCTGGATGGGTGACACATTCCTGCAAGGCAACATGGGGCAACTGACAGAATCTATCGAAGGATTGGTTCGGCAGATGCCATGGTTATTCGGAATAGCTTTGTTCGTAATGTCTATCCTGCTTTACAGTCAGGCGGCCACAGTACGTGCACTGATGCCACTGGGCATCGCCCTCGGCATTTCGCCGTATATGCTGATCGCCATGTTCCCGGCCGTAAACGGATACTTCTTCATTCCGAATTATCCGACGGTGGTTGCTGCCATCAATTTCGACCGTACAGGAACAACCAAAATCGGTAAATATGTGTTGAATCATTCGTTTATGATGCCCGGATTGGTATCAACCGTTGTAGCTATCGTACTCGGATTGCTCTTCATCCAGGTATTTTAAAAATACGAACTATCTATTTTTTAACCTAAATAACAGTTGAGTCATGAAAGAACTAAAAAGACTAAGCCTTGTAGTGGTTACACTACTGCTTTCCACAATGATGGCCTTCTCACAGAAGCCAAACATTCACATCCTTGCTACCGGAGGAACGATTGCCGGGACAGGCGGCTCGGCAACCTCTACCAATTACACAGCCGGACAAGTAGCAATCGGTACGCTGCTGGATGCAGTACCCGAACTAAAAAACATTGCCAATGTGACCGGTGAACAAATTGTGCGCATCGGTTCGCAGGACATGAACGACGAAGTATGGCTGATACTTGCCAAAAAGATCAACCAGCTGTTGAAGCGTCCGGATATCGACGGCATCGTTATCACTCACGGAACAGATACAATGGAAGAAACGGCTTACTTCCTGAACCTGACCGTCAAAAGCGATAAGCCGGTAGTGCTGGTAGGAGCCATGCGTCCTTCCACCGCACTTAGTGCCGATGGTCCGCTGAACCTTTATAACGCCGTAGTCACCGCAGGGGCCAAAGAATCTGTAGGCAAAGGCGTACTGGTAGCCATGAACGGATTGATTCTCGGGGCAGAAAGTGTATTAAAGATGAATACAATCGATGTACAAACCTTCCAGGCCCCCAACTCCGGAGCGTTGGGCTATATCTTCAACGGAAAGGTATTTTACAACCAAGCCCCACTGAAAAAGCATACCACTCAGTCTGTGTTCGACGTAACCAACCTGAACTCTCTGCCTAAAGTAGGTATCGTTTATAGCTACTCAAACATTGAGGCAGATATGGTAACCCCACTTCTACACCACGATTATAAGGGTATTATCCATGCCGGCGTAGGTAACGGAAACATTCACAAGAACATTTTCCCGGTACTGACAGAAGCCCGTAAGAAAGGAATACTCGTTGTCCGTTCATCCCGTGTACCGACCGGACCTACGACACTGGATGCCGAGGTGGATGATGCTCAATATCAATTTATCGCTTCGCAGGAATTGAACCCGCAAAAGTCACGTGTACTGCTGATGCTTGCACTGACCAAAACCAACGACTGGAAGCAGATTCAGCAATATTTTAATGAGTACTAACCGGGCATCGAACCGATAAAACCTGAACACTTATGAAGAAATTAATGGCAATGCTGCTCCTTGCGGGCAGCATTCAAGGAGTATATGCACAAAAGGCAGAAAAGAAGGAAATGTTTCTGGAAAACAAATCGTTGTACGAAGAACTGGCCAACGTGCAAAAAAAGACGGATAAGTTCAATCTGTACCTCAATATGCAAGGTAGTTTTGACGCTAACTTCCGCGATGGTTTCGACGAAGGAGTATTCAAAATGCGTCAACTCCGCATCGAAGCAAAAGGCAATCTCAACAGCTGGCTCTCTTACCGCTATCGTCAACGCCTGAACCGTTCGAACGAAGGAGGAGGAATGATTGATAACATCCCTACCTCGATAGACTATGCCGGAATCGGTGTGAAACTGAATGATCAGTTCTCTTTCTTTGCCGGTAAGCAATGTGCCGCTTACGGGGGATTTGAGTTCGACCTGAATCCGATCGACATTTACGAATACAGTGACATGATCGACAATATGAGTAATTTTATGACCGGACTGAACGTCGGTTATAATATTACCCCCACCCAGCAACTCAACCTGCAGATTCTGAATAGTCGTAACAGTTCATTTGACAAGACATACGGAATCACCGAAGATTCGGAAGGCAAATTGCCGGATCTCAAATCGGGGAAGATGCCCCTGGTCTATACCCTGAACTGGAACGGTAACTTCAATGAGGTATTCAAAACCCGCTGGTCGGCCTCCGTCATGAGTGAAGCCAAAGGCAAGAACCTCTACTATTATGCAGTGGGCAACGAGCTGAATCTGGATAAGTTCAATATGTTTGTCGACTTCATGTATTCGCAGGAAGGCATCGACCGCAACGGTACTATCACCGGAATCGTGGGTAATGCCAGCGGACACAATGCTTTCAACGCCGGTTACTTATCCGTGGTGACCAAGCTCAACTACCGTTTCCTCCCGAAATGGAATGCTTTTGTAAAAGGTATGTACGAAACCGCTTCGGTTACTAAAGCAGCTGACGGCATTGAAAAAGGTAACTACCGTACTTCCTGGGGATACCTGGCCGGAGTAGAGTTTTACCCGATGAAGACCAACCTGCATTTCTTCCTGACTTACGTGGGACGTTCATACGACTTCACACATCGTGCCAAAGTACTGGGACAGGAGAACTACAGTACCAATCGTTTGTCTTTAGGTTTCATCTATCAGTTACCGATGTTCTAATACCAATAAAATAGTCCCGATAAACCGGATCGTTTATCGGGACTATTTATTATTTTCAATTCATTCGTTCGTATCAATACTCCTCTTCGTTAAAGAAGAAATCTTCTTTACTGGGGTAGTCCGGCCAAATATCTTCTATACTTTCATAGATTTCGCCTTCATCTTCCATTTCCTGAAGGTTTTCAATCACTTCAAGAGGAGCACCCGACCGCATGGCATAATCAATCAGTTCATCCTTAGTTGCCGGCCAAGGAGCATCTTCCAGTTTAGATGCTAATTCCAACGTCCAATACATAAGCTTTCGTATTTAAAATGTGAATATTAATACCTACTCTCTATTTTTCGGCAAAAGTATAATAAAAAATTTCACTTGCAACTATTATTCCAAAATATTTCGTCTTTTCCCTCATTAAAATTCATTTTACGAGACAAGACAAATAAATAATCAGACAGCCGGTTGACATAAGCCAGCAAATCAGCAGAGATTGTATAGCTTTCGGATAATGCAAGAATACGCCGCTCCGCCCTCCGGCAAACGGTACGGCAAACGTGGCAAAGTGCCGAGCCACGACTTCCTCCCGGAATGATGAAGGAATGTAAAGGCGGAAGAATTTCGTCGGCAGCATCAATTTCACGTTCAATAGCTTCTACATCGGCAGGGGTAATAATACTGACATCGTGCAGTTGGATCTTCTCCTGGTCAGTGGCCAGATGCGAACCAATGGCAAACAGTTTATCCTGCACCGACTGTACGAAATCCAAATCATGCTCGTCCATCAGGTAAGTTGCCAGTAATCCCAGATTCGAGTTCAGTTCATCGACCGTTCCATACGCTTCAAGGCGGATGTGGGTTTTCGGCACACGGGTTCCTCCTATCAGACCCGTTGTTCCTTTATCACCCGTTTTTGTATATACAAGACTCTTTTTCATAATGATAGTAAGTTTATTATTTCTGTAAAGGTTAACACACAAAAGGATTCAGAAGTTGACGATATAGTGCTGTTTTATCTTCGTACGGTCGAAAAAGACGATTCCAAGATCATATAAATCGAATGTAACACCCGTCCGGTCATCCTGCTGTATCTTTTTCCAGAGTGCTTTCATCTTTTTCGTATAGCAGATACCGGCAATCACAAAAACTCCTTGTTCCGTTGTTCTCGACGCACATATATCGAATACTTTCTCTACAAATTCCAAGTCACGGTAATGGTGCAAATAAAGAAAATCGACAGGTGTATCTTTCTCCAAAAAGAGTTCGGACAAATCAGAAGCACCCAAATAACCCGCTTTAGCATGTCCGGCCTGCAAATAGAGAGACGATACCGACAACGTTCCGGCATCTACAATCGTGGCAGGTTGCATTCGGTTGACCAACCGGAACAATAACCGGTTCACCTTCTTTGATTCATGCTTCCACTTCTTGCCGGGATTTACCGACATTTTCTTTTGTTCAGTCTCCAGCAAACTGTAAGCATAGTAAGGGGTACGCTCATAAATGACGTTGGTTATCAAGTCGAAAGCAAATGGTGAATGAACCCCATATCCACAACGGTGACGAAAGCGGGCCAGCCAGATAAAAGGGCGTTTCAACAGTAGAAATCCGTTCATAATAAATTGAAATATATCGCGTTCAACGCACAAAGATATATAAAACCATTTGAGAAGTAAAGTGTTATATGCAAGTAATTAAAAACCTGAACCAGAAGATTTATAAAGAAATTAATATTCCTGCCTTTCCTGACGGCCGCAATATTCTATAGTTGTTCGGATAACAATTCGTGTGCGTCATGCAAGAAAGATAGCGGAAAGCCGGTCACTCCACCACCATAAGTCGGCAAAACCCAAAAAGAATGCTTCATGTAACGTCTGTACTACGATTTGGTACAATTCATTATAGCCTCATCCGATATACTTTCTTAATATTGCGGCTACTTACCATCAATAAAATCGTATTATGGACACAAAATGGAAACAACTCTTATTATCTTCTCCGAAGCCTGAGTTTACAACAGGAATAATGAAATGGGGGATCACCTTACTTTTCTCCGCTCTGTGCACCTGTTCATTTGCACAGACAAAATATCAGATCACAGTAGAAACTCTCCTGAAAGAGATGACCTCACGGGATGAAATGAGCCGCTATCCGGCCCTGCCCTATCGCAGTATGCAGCAAAGCAGCTACGATCGCAGGTCCGTTTCTCCTGACCGCCCCAATTGGTTTGCCAATGATGACGGCGAAGGATTCATCCGCCTTGAAGAACGCAACGGACGGAAAGAAAAGGTTCTTTTTGAGGACAAAGGTCCCGGTGCCATTACCCGCATATGGCTCACGACCTTTGGCAGCATAAATACAATCTTACGTTTCTATTTTGACGGAAAAGACGAACCGGGCTGGGAGGTGCCCTCTTATGATCTCCAGAAGTTCGGTGTGCGAGGATTGAAGAAAGGGTTAATCGAACCGGACAATAAATGGAACAGAGGCAGCCTGATTTATCTACCTGTCCCCTATAACAACGGCTGCAAAGTGACCATGGAGGAACTTACCCCCGAACGGACTAACCGACACTTTTTGTTCAATTACCGCAAATACCCCACAGGTACTCTGGTAGAAACTTTCTCACAGGAAGTGGCAGACCGCATACCCGCTTTAGCAGAAAAAACATCCGACGCACTCTATAAAAATATGGATAAGGGATTTAATCCTCAGTCTGATTATGGCAAAGGTTCACTTAACCATCAACAGAGCTTTTCATTAAATAAAGGTGAAAAACAAAAGCTGAACCTTCGCACAGGAAAAAGAGCGATCAGCCTTCTTCAGTTCAATGTGAAAACAGATAAAAACCTGAAACCCGGAACAGACGATTTTGCCCTATTGATGCGTAGCCTGATCGTAACCATAAGCTTTGACGGAAAACAAACCGTATGGGCTCCACTATCCGATTTTGCAGGCTCCGGCATGGGATCTTTTGCGTCCAGAAGTTTTTTCTTCTATTCCGATGGCAAAGGGATTGTCTGCAGCAAATGGTTGATGCCCTATAAGCAAGATTGTGAAATCACGATCTTGAACCTCTCCCCATACAGAGCCGATATACAAACAGATATTGTTTCACAACCCTATAAGTGGGACAACCGGTCTCTCTATTTCCATACAGCCTGGAAGCAGGAACGTGGTCTGCCCGTCGTCACCTGGATGGAACATGAAAAATGTATGGATTGGAATTTCACCACTATATCCGGCAGAGGAGTTTATCGGGGAGACCTGCTATCACTTTTCAACCATACGACAGAGTGGTATGGAGAAGGAGATGAAAAAATAACCGTAGATCACGAACCATTTCCTTCCCATTTCGGAACAGGCACTGAAGACTACTACAGTTTCGATGGCTATTTTAAAAGTCAGACACCATTTGCCGGACAACCCCGCCAGGATATGCGAGATTTTTATGGCTACAACAGCTTCTTCAGAGTCAGATGCTTAGATGCCATTCCCTTCAACCGGCAATTGAAGTTCGATTTCGAATTGTTAGGTTGGGAAAACGGGACGGTAGATTACTCTTCGACTGTATTCTGGTACGGAGACTTAGGTTCCGAAGCCACAGGCTCTTCCGGCATAGAAGAAATAGAAGCAGGGTTATTGCCTACCCCTACTCAATCTCCTGTCTGCAACATACCAAATGCCATTGATTTTTGCCAAATCCAGCCAACTTCCAAATCAGAAAGACTGCGTTATGACAGACAAAGACTCAGCGGGCATCCGGGCAAATGGAACTTAAAAGACCATCTGGTATGCCATGGCGGTAAGGAGGGCGATTACATCGAGTTCGAATTCTCCGGTTTTGAGGATTGTGAATACAGCTTGAGTCTATATTGTACCAAAGCAACCGACTACGGCAATATAAGGTTGTATGTAAATCACCCCAAAAACGGAAAACAGTTGGACTGTTACAGCGAGAAAGTCGAAGCCACAAATGCCATTGATTTAGGCACGTATAAACCTGTAAACGGCAAATTTATCCTGCGGATAGAATTGATCGGCCAAAATCCGCTATCGACAGGAACTTTGTTCGGACTGGATTGTATACAGATCGAGGCACTTTAACCATAAAGCAACGGATGCTCCAATGTCTATTTCGTGAAATAATCCATGCTTTTATAACTTTCATCCATTTTATGATATAATTTCCAACCTTACTTTTGTATCCCAATATCCAACAAAAAAAATTATGATATTTCTGCAAATCCATTTTACTATGAATAGATTTTTGGCATTAGTGATCGTGAGTTGCTTTTTTGCCTCCGCTACATCTCAAGTTATGGAACGCGAACGTCCTACAGAATGGCAACATCTGGCAAAAGGAGCACGCTTCATGGATCGCTTTTTGCCTATGCCCAATGGGACTCAAGCAGAAAATATATGGGGGACGGATGAGGTACGTAACAGATATGTTGATAATGGGATAGAAGATGCCGATTTATCTTTCTGGGGTGGAAACATCTTGCGGGATGCCGAAGGAAAATATCATTTATATGTGTGCGGATGGCCGGAGTCTTCTCCTAAGGGGCATATGTTTTGGCCTAATTCCACCGTATTCCGTGCTGTAAGCGACAGGCCAACCGGTCCTTTCAAAATACAAGATTCAATCGGTAAAGGACATAACCCCGAAGCTTTCCGCCTAAAAGACGGACGAATAGTGGTTTATACAATAGACGGTTATTACATCGCAGATAGAGAAGATGCATCGAAATGGATATTCGGTCATTTCAATTTTGATTCTCGTGATAGGAAAATTATAGAGGGGCTTTCCAATTTGACTTTTGCCCGCAGATCGGATGGCTCATACCTGATGGTGTGCCGCGGTGGAGGTGTATGGATCAGCAAAGACGGCCTTTCAATCTATCATCAATTGACGGACAAACGAATATACCCGGCTGTCGAAGGAAGATTCGAAGATCCCGTGGTGTGGAAAGATGAACTTCAGTATCATCTGATTGTAAACGACTGGTTGGGGAGGATTGCATTCTACCAACGCTCAAAAGATGGCGTGAATTGGGTGACAGAACAGGGCGAAGCCTATATGCCGGGAATCTCCTTTCATAAGGACGGAAAAGTAGAGAGGTGGTTCAAGTATGAACGCCCCAAAGTGCTTCAAGACCAATATGGCCGAGCCACTCAAATGAATTTTGCAGTGATCGACACTATCAAATGGAATGATTTACCGAACGACAAGCACAGTTCTAAAAATATCTGCATCCCATTAAATAAAGGAATGAGACTTTCCATTCTCAACAAAAAGAAAATAACTCCATCAACCCGCAACATTGAAGTGAGAATTTTAGCAGAAGAGGGATTTGCTCCTCAAACAGATGTAGATGTAAAATCACTACGATTCGGTTCATATACCGAAGTGAATTTCGGGCGTGGAGCCAGACCAGTTAAAACAAAACATGTAGGAAATGACCTGATTGTTGTATTCAAAATGAAAGACACCGGCATAAACTCAGAGGAATTTGCACCCAAAATAATAGGAACGGACAAAAATGGAAATATGATTTACGGTTACGCCCGGATGCCATTTGTAAATTACGAACCGGCTTTGCTCTCCACACGACGTCCAATATATGACAAAGAGACAGAAACACTTCAGATAGAAATACAGAATTTTGGCTTATCATCCTCCGAACCTGCAATATTAGAAATATCAAGCGATAACATCTGCTTAAAAAATATCAAGGTAAAAGCTCTTCATCCTTACGAGAAAACAACCTTATCAATTAAAAATGTTACTCAAACTTTGAAAAATAATACGCAGTATAAAGTTCTCATTTATGTTAATGGAATAGAAGTGAGTTGTAGCAGCTTTAAATAGAAAACAGCAGAATAGCAACACACGAATTACTATACAATCAAACGAATACATATCTTTATAGTAAACAAAGGCTAAATGACATAAACTAAATTATACATTTAGCCTTTATTTATCCGCGAACAACCGACAATTATTTAGCTATACGTATATTCATGCCGACAGGCTTCTTCACATATGCCCTTTTCATGTTATCAATATAAATCTCTTTGTTTGAGACACCTTCTTTGCAAATCACATTCCGGATAGTAACGTCTTTACATCCATTTAAATAAAACATAATATCATTTTTAGCAGAAAACCTCAATTGCATGGTACGTTCGACCGTATTATTCGCAAATAAAATACCTTCCGTACTTTTTGCAAACAACAAAGGAGTATTAAAACTCTTAAAAAGATTATTTTCTATCCGGATATTCTTATGGACAGGCCGGTTGGCATTGATGACAGAATTAGACGGATTAATCGCAATCACGGCATTTCCCGGTCCTCCATTATAAGCACAGTCTACAAATGTATTCTCTCTGATCAGCACATCATTGACGGGCCCCGACTCAAACCACCCTTCTGCATCACCTTCTATCAGAATAGCACTCATACCGACCTTATAATAAGTATTTTTTTCAATCACGACTTTGCGTGGCGTTGTGACCAACGTTCCTCTTGTACTGGTTCGAGTAAAGTAATTATTCCGGATTTCCACAGAAGGAGTATAAGTCAGGTTCTCTACACAATCATGATTTATTTCCAACCATTCAGGAACCTCCCGGTCGAACTTAACCTGCCAAATACGGTCCGACAAGCGCTTAACCGAATGTACAGATGCTGTTGAAAGCCGTTCCATGGTAGTCGCCTTCACAAAAGCAACCGTATCTCCCGTGAAATATGCTTGAAACCCATAACTTTGTCCATGCGAGAACCGCATATTCAATGTATTGGAACTAACTTTCTCAACTACTTTCAGGTTGGTTCCATGTATATTGATCGCGTCATCCTGAGCGCCTGCAAAGTAACAGCTGTCAATTAGAAGCCTCCCTCTGCACCCGGAAAAGTGCATCATATCCGCTGAAGCAGCCAACAATCTTCCTGATTTGGGTTCGGGCATACACTTTACCCTACACATTGTTATGTTATCAGAATACTGGCTTATTATCCCCAGACCATGCATATAATGCATTCGCATATCCTTCAGAACCACATTCTTACTTCGATGGATAAACATACCGACCTGATCACGGATCACGTCACGAATCGTCAATGTATTGCCTTGCTTCGGTTGGAAACCGGGCAAAGTAGTAAACCTAACTCGCCCTGCAACTATCTCTTGCGCATGTAAGTTGGATAAAACCTTCCACCCCTGGCTATAATGGCAGGTTTCTGTTTGCCCGTCATATTCGATACAATGATTTTTGTTAGATTTCCACCCCTCACCATAAAGGTTCAATTTCCCATTAACTATTTCATACTTAGTATCACGATGTACAGAAACGTCCACATAATTTTCACCCACATACTCATAATGTAATTCAGAGCCTGCCGGACGTTCAAAGTCAACGGACAAGCCTTCTAAGGTAACATCCTGACAGCTATCCAGTACGATTGTAGTCATTTTCCCATGAAACATCAATAAAGCTCCGTTACCTTCTACCTTCAGGTTTCGCATCTTATTAAACAATAGTCCGATCGTTTTAATTTTAGAAGGACACTCTTTTTCTGTAGATGTATTCGAGATATAAAATTCTTTTCGGACAGCTCCTTCCGGCCATATATCATATCTCCCTTTTGAAAAGGACAGCACCTTCGCCCCTTTCTGCTTACAAGCCTCAATCGCAGCCTGAAGTTGGGCAACACTATTCTCGTATGAATACGGTTTTAGCCCGAAATCGGATATGTAAATTGTATCTGTGCATTGTGCTTTGGATAAATGGACAAGAAAGGCAAAAAAAAGGCAAAGCAGTATTCTCTCTATGCTCATAATCAGTTATTGCGATTTATTGGTAATATTTTCATTCCTTTCGAATACTTTGCATACTCACATCATTATCTAAAACAGCGAATAAGCAACCTGTGGTTTCAGAGAGATCTTTAGAACTTTTCGCAGAAGACAGACACTCAATCTACAGAGTCCTAAAGACCTATGAACCTCCAAGGATGGCGGTTAATCCATCTCCAATTCGAACCTATATTCCTGATTCACCCGGATATCTGACAGAACAGGAATTACACATTCAGCAGGATCTACGTTTTTCTCAAAATAAATTTGCTCATCCGCCGATTTCAACCCGTCTATACGAATCACTAATGGGTTCACATCAACAGCCTCTTTCAGACGGTTCAAACTGATAATCCAATCGGTTCCGTCATAATAAGAATCAGCGACGAGTTTTCCGTTCAAATACGCATTGGCCACATCTCCTTTATAAGAAAGATACATCCGTGTTTCCTCGTCACCACATAGAGGTACCGGTGCTTTGACTTCATAAACGGCCAAATGTTCTTCGGGTGCAAAAGCCAAAGGTTTCTCTTGTCCGAAAAGAATTCGCACGGGCTTATTATCGGCCGCAGACAACCAGGTAGCATCCGTATTCCAAATAATCCGCTCACCGTTTTGCAGCAGAATTTCAATCTCACCCACTACTCCTTTACCAGAGGTAGAAAACTCTATTGTATTCTTTCCTTTCTGGATGAGTGCAGTAACATCAGCCCGTTTATATCCGCCCATTGTATTGGCTTCTACTTTCTTCCCGTTTAAGATGCAGTGGGCGGGGGCAAACGAAACATAACGTAAATAAGCCTTTTGAACTGTTGAGAATGTATGGACTGTGAACTCGCGTTTCACCTTATCGCCGCTTGACGGGCAAATCCATTTTCCCTTTGCCATAGGAGCGACAGAGCTGTATGCCGCACGTAGGTGACGGGGCTTCGACTGGAAGGTTTGTTGTTTGAAACAACCTTTTTTAAACATCCATATATCTGCTTGGGACGAGTCTCCAATTAAGGTAATTTTACTTTTATCATAAACTAATGAAGCATGAGTTATCGCTACAAACTCTTTCCCCGCCACAGTTCCTTTCCAGATATAGTCTGATTCTTCTTCTGTCAACGTAACAAAACGAACCATAGAACCATTTGTCTTGGTGATATTTATAATACATTCTTTTCCTGGAACAATTCGATCAATAAAATATCCCTCTTTCTCTTCCTTCAAAACAGCATTCTTCACTTCTATATTCTTTACATTCTTATCTGCAATCAAATACTCCGCCGGAATCTGGTCATCCTCGAAAAAGAAGAAAGTACAGTCCTCTCCATCTTTCAAAGAACAGATAGGTTGCGTCGTCGCATACTTCAGCCAAACCTCATTCAGATACTGATTGAAAGGCCAGAGAAAATAAGTGCCATTTTTAACTGTCACTTTTTTACGTGGTATGCGTACTGTTTCATCTTTCAACTTTATAGTGAACCGGACATCCTTATAATCCTTCCTACTGTTTTTATATAAATAATTAGAGCAAAACAAATAGCCGGCATTCCCATTTGAACGAACGGCCCATTGCAGATTCTCTCTATTTTGATTACTGGTAGGTAAATAAGCTATGGCCGGAGCAAGCGATGTACCAAAATCATTCATAAAATAGTTATATTTTTTAGTCTCTTGCATCACCGTCCCCAATGTCCCGAATTCGCGTATGGGTGCCTGATAATCATAACTTACCCGGGGGCCGGAAGATTGATACGTGCTTATTTTCCCTATAGGGTTAGTCCCACCGACATACATGTAATACCCCATCATATTGGCACCACATCCTAAACGTAAATTTATATTCTCTCCTGCCATTTCTTCGGGTACAACAGCACGGCGATGATAGAAAGCAGTCGTTCCCACTCCAATTTCACACGTAAAGAAAGGAGAATCATTGTTCTTTCCACTTAAAGATTCCACCTCTCCTTCTATTTTTATAATGTCTGTGCCTATGTTATCTGAAAGCCGGTTATAAGTAAAATATTCAAAATTGGATGTAGGAATCTCTTTTTTCCCAGAAGTTGTCCAGGGAGCCTCAATATAAAAACCGGCATAAGGTACTATTTCCCCCTTCGGGTATTCGCTATCCATCCAGTGAGTCATCGAATAAATCGGTACATCAAACCCTATTTCCACTGCCATTTTCTTTAAATTAAGCAGATGAGAAATGATCATCCCCTTTCGCACGTATTCATTTTCTAACTGGAGAGCCATGATAGGACCTCCGTCTTTATACAAAAGTCCCTTCACCTGATCATACACAGCCTGATACCATCGACGTGAATATTCCAGATATAAAGGATCGTTTGAACGTGTCTTGAGATTTTTATTATTTATAATCCAGTCAGGTAAGGCGCCGTTTCTGATCTCTGCATTACAATAAGGTCCGAAACGCAAATGTACTTTCATATCCAGTTCTTTACAAAGCTCTATAAAATGGCGAAGGTTTAGATTGCCTTCCCATGATAACTCCCCTTCAAATTCCTCGTGCAATGACCAAAGGCAATAAGTAGCTACAATATCAACTCCAGATGCCTTCATTTTCAGCAATGCATCTCGCCAATACCTTGAATCCATGCGGCTATAATGAATTTCTCCCATTACCGGCAACTGTGGGATGCCCCCTTCTTCCATATATAAATTATTGACGCGGATTTCTTTTCCGACAGGACCGGCATTCCCCATTTGCAGATAATTAATAGGGGGAGAAACCACCTTACTTAAATCAATATTGTATTGTGCAGATGCAGTTCCAATAATCAGAGAGTATAGAACGAATAGTATTTCTTTTTTCATTAATCAATATTTTTATAAGTTACCATTATCATAATGTTCTCCATACAATGATTATTCCGAACAGATAAAAAGTCATTCATACTTTTTCTGTTCGAAACAATCAATTTAAAATAGCTTGAAAGTCTTATTTACTGAAATCTTCAATTTTAATCGTCCAATTTGCTTTGTCACCATTTCCAGCCGTTACGCTATAAATAAATTCTTTAGCGGAAAAGTCTGCCGGAAAGGTCCCCATTGCAGGAGCATCTCCTACCGGACTAATACGTGCGGCTGTAGACACATCCACATTAATGGATAAAGTACTCAAAGAAACCTGATTCCTGACACCAGCTGTAAAAGCACTCGTCACTTCGGGAACTTTGATAGAACATTCTATTTTTTTTGCTTTCGTATCAATCGTCTTTGTCACTCCCATCTCTATCACACGAAGTCTTTGAGCAGCTTCATCCCACCATCTGTATTCAAATCGGATGTTGGTAATATCATTTTGATCATAAGTTTCAAGTTCATCCAAACCTGACTTAAGACAAGAAGTATTTAATACGATCAGTAATGCCAATGCTAAATAGCGATACAATGTTTTCATAACTTTACTTTTTTTGTTGTATTTGAAATTACCATCCCTCATTCTGGTCTAATGACGGATTATTTACTCTTTCACCTTCCGGAACAGGATATAAGTATCTTTTCTTTGTAAAGACACGTTCATTAAATACAGTCTGATAAGGCAATGGAATAATCTTAAATGTTTTTCCATCCTCTGATATACTGATCGAATGATGGGTTTTATTTAGTTCGGATATTGTTTCTTTACCATCCGCTTTTCCCCATCTCAGCAGGCTCCAGTAACGGTCACCCTCATGAACCAATTCTACCCTGCGTTCGCGTTTATACGCCTCCCAAGCTTCACTCAAGGACAAATCTTTGGAAAGAGCCGGCAAGCCGCCATGAATTGTACGGGTCTTATTGACATATTCAATGGCCGTTTCTATATCATTCAGTCGTAACATCACTTCAGCGTAGTTCAAGTAAGAACGTCCCAGACGCATAACAATCTGATGATAGTAAGTCGGATCTGAGTTCCATAAATTCCTACCAGTGTATACCCCTTTACGATAGATATATCCCGTCAATGCAGTTCCCCAGTCACTGCCTGTCTTACTGTCCCAATGCAAGTTACCCTTTTCACGCATCGTCACCAGACTATTGAAGTACTTGGAAGAGTCCTGTACAACAGTGGCATAAAAACGGTTATCTCTATTCCGGTATATCGCCTTTGATACATATCCTCCATTCTGTTGATACTCTTTATAGTAGCTACTTTCATCCCAGTTCTTTGCGTTTCCATCCGTATCTACCACTTCGTATTCATTGACTAAATCTACAGAAGGAAACATTCCGATCCAGCCTTCAAAGCTATCGACAAGTTTAGGATTGGCAAACTCCTTTAATTTATCATTGCTGATGTTAGGAACCAGATATTGCATCCACGTCCCGGCAAAAGTCGTATTATTTTCATGTCTCCACTGAGCCAGGATAACTTCATTCGAATTTAGCGCATAATCAAACTCATTAAAAAGCTTTTCATAATTCTTATCCAATTCATATATGCCCAAGGCAAAAAGATCTTCACTGGCTTTCTTTGCTGTAGCATAATATTCATTTTGTCCCGATTCAATGTAGGCAGCCCCATGCAACGCAACTTCCGCAATCAACGCATAAGCCGCTCCCCTGCTTAGCATACCTTGTTGGCTGGACAATGACACAGGCAAGTCAGGTGCTGCCTCCCTCAAATCTTTAAGGATAAAATCATAAGTCTCTTTAATCGTATTTGTTCTTGGCAGTTCCATGTTCTCCTCCGCATCAAGAACCCGATCCACAATCATTAATTTACCGAACAAGCGCGCACGAGTGAAATAGATCATAGCGCGCAACATTTTTGCCTGTGCTGTCAGATATTTCCTGTCTTGTTCTATAAATGTTTCATTTTCTTCCATCTTCTGAATGGTCAGGTTACATTTACGGATTTGCCCATACACATTCCATCCGGCATCATGATAACGATCTATCTGTTCCTTATTCACGTTCGAAGCGTTGCCATCGTCCTGTATCACATCATTATCCGTCCATTTATCATCCCAGATCAGCTTTCCAGTCGCATCGTTCAGCGTTGGATACAAAAAAGCCTGTGCCAGTTGCGGACTGCTCCATACATCGTTCTCTGAGAACTTATCCAACGGACCTTTGTCTAAAATATCACTGCAAGCAGAACATCCCCAAATAAGGGATAATGCTATTATTACATTTATCTTTTTCATAATCATTAAAATCCAATTGTTACACCTAAAGAATAAACACGTTGCACCGGATAGCCTCCCCTTGTTGAAGCTGTTTCCGGATCGAAATAATCCATGACATCCGATATCGTAAACAAGTTTGTACCCGTAATATTGGCTCTACAAGTATTCAACCATTTTACCCTCCGCAACAATTTATATTTAAAATCATATTCTAACGTCAAATTTTTCAAGCGTAGGAATGAAGCGTTCTTGACCCAGAAAGTAGAAGCAGCCTGATTGTTCGAACCATTGGCCGACGCCTCCAAAGAGATTCTGGGAAAAGTGGCATCTCTATTGTCTTCACGCCAATAATCCAGTTGATAATCATTCAGCACCCATATAGCTTCATTTTTCTTAGTCGTGACCCCAAATTCCATATTACGTTTTCCTGTTCCATATAGCAATCCTGACAAAGTGAATCCTTTGTAACCCAAAATAAAATCGAAACCGTAAGTGAAATGAGGAGCTGTCGGCATTCCCCAACGCACCTGGTCCTCTCCATCTATTTTACCATCGCCATTAATATCTTCGTAGGCAATATCACCTAATTTAGTAGCAGAAGACTGCAATCTCCGTGGTAATCCGAGTACTTGTTCCGGAGTTTGATACAGTCCGTTATTCATATACATAATGCCATAGTAATCTGTCTGATGCGTATTACGTTTATATGGATTTTTCAGATCAGACAATGATTCACCTTGGTTTTTAACGTACAGATTATTATAATAGGTCATATTTGTACCAACTTCGTAATAGAAATCAGATCCTATCTTATCATCCCATCTCAAGGAGACTTCAAAACCTTCCCGACGATGTTCATTCTCCGACTTTATTTGAGGAAGAGACGTTCCTAAGGGAACTACATATCGGTCTGCCGGACTAACCAGTCCCCCTTTGGTAACATAAAAGAAATAATCGACAGAACCTTTCAGGTGGTGATTAAAGAAAGCGGCATCAACGCCATAATTCAAAGAATTACGGGTATACCAACTTAACAGTTCCGGTGAAACCAAAGCCCCTTCATTGAAACCGGACTGCAAATTGCCGCCAATACAAATCGCGTTTTCAGCCAAGCTGTAAGTTGACAAATAGCCAAATCGGTTTACACCCGCTTCTGTTCCGGTTTGTCCATAAGAACCGCGCAGTTTCAAAAGATTTACATTCTTCAGGTTGAGACTTTTAAAGAACGGCTCTTCCGTGATATCCCAAGCCAATGCAACAGAAGGGAAGAAGCCCCAACGATGTCCAGGTGCAAAATTGTCGGACCCGTCATAACGGAAACTTCCTTCGATATAATACCGGCTGTCAAAGTCGTACTTCAAACGTCCGACGAGTCCCATACGTCCTCCTTCATCCGAATTACCGGAATTTTGCATGCCAATACTTGAACCGGCAAATAACTGATCTACAGTGGCAGACAGATAGTCTTTGCGTGAAGCCCAGAAGTAGCTTCCATTACTTTCGGATACAGTAAATACAGCCTTCGCATCTATAGTATGCTTCTCTGCAAAAGTCTGTGTATAAGCTGCGTTCAGCTCAAGACTGTACGAATCTCCGAAGTAAGCTTCTTCTTTCAATGACGGCTTGGTCACAACAACCAATGTTCCATCCTGATTATATTGGGGAGCACGGGCTGAAAGTCCCTTGACATGGCTGGAGTTCAAACGATAGTTCAACATGGTTCCAAGCGACAGACCTTTCACCCAAGGCAATGTCCAGTCGGCAACAAACTGAGTATTGACATATAACCCGTCATTCTTATCATATCCCGAACGTTCGTCCATCTCCATCAAAGGATGATCGGATATGGAGCTTAAGGTTCCATCCTGATTATACGCCAACTCCAGCGGCTGTTTATTATTTAAATGATCCCAGATGGTATTGGCACTAAACGAAGGGTACTTCTTTTTTTCGTATGCAGCATTAATATTTACCGCCACTTTAAGACCAATTTCTTCAAAAGTAGTATTTACGTTACTTCGCAAATTATATCTTGAATAGTTCAGTGCATCAGACTTGTACAAACTACCTTGCTCAAAAGTACCCAATGAAATGTAATAATTAATATCTTTACGGTTGCCTGTCATCGACAAAGAATGCCTGTACTCGGGCGCAAAGTTCTTCAACCCTAAATCAAACCAGTCTGTATTGGGATATTTCAAAGGATCGGACTGATTACGGATAATATCCATCTCTTCTTTGCTATACGTATAGTATTCTCCATATCCATCAGCCATTGCTGCTTGATTTTGCACATTGGCATAAGTATAAGAATCGATTTTATCAGACAAAACTGTGGGCTGGCTAAACTGTGCATTGAAAGTATACACGATAGAAGTTTTTCCTTTTCTTCCTTCCTTGGTTTTAACCATGATGATACCATCGGCCGCCCGAGAACCATAAACCGCCAATGAAGCCGCATCTTTCAAAACCGACAGACTCTCTATATCATTGGGATTCAAAGTTTGAAACTCCCAATCATCCGTACTGATTACCCCATCAATGACATATAATGGCTTGCCACCACCACGGATAGACAGGGAAGGAACGCTTCCGGGTTCGCCGCCCGAATTCTGAACGATAACGCCTGTCACACGTCCTTGCAAAACAGAAGTTACATTGGCAAACGGGAGATCCTGTAACTTTTCTCCCTTTACGGCAGTAACGGCGGCCACCATCTTTTTAGCCGAGGTCGCACCGTAACCGATCACGATGACTTCATCCAATACCTTTGTATCTTCCGTCAATTTTATGATCACATGATTTTTACCATTCACAGGCACGGTCTGGCTTACATAGCCGATATAAGAGACAGTCAACAAAGCTTTATCCGCTACTTCCAAGCTAAATTTACCTTCAATATCAGTAATGACTCCATTGGTTGTTCCTTTTTCCTGTACACTGGCACCAATGACCGCTTCTCCATTATTGTCCACCACCGTTCCAGTTACTTTTCTTCCGGTCTGCCGCGATACATCAGCTTCGCTGACCTTTTTGGAAAATACGATGTAATTATTAGTATGCTCGTACTTCAGATTCGTATTCCGCAAAAGTTCGTTCAGCATTTCGCTTACTTTAGCCTTCTTCTTTGAAAACAGGATTTTGGTTTTCACATCCAGTTCACGACTACTATAAACCACTAAATAATCCGTCTGTTTCTCTATCTCCGCAAACAGTGTCTCTACCGTCACAGAATTAGAGGATAGTTCTATTACTGCATTTTGCGCTTTGCCATTGGAGGCTAACAACTGGAAAACGCAGAAAAACATCATAAACACAGCTACTTTCATAATATTTAACGTCCTACTATGTATTTTTAGGCACAAAAGATGTGCTAACAAAGGTTCTATTTTCATATCTTTGTTTCCGATTAAGTTAATAATTTCTGAATTTTTGAAAGGGTTTGGAATACGTATTACTTAATAACCCGGGTTGGCAGGTGTTGACGCATCTGCCGACCTTTCTTTATTAAGATCATACATAATTAAGAAAAATCTTTTATGTTTTCATATCTTCTTTGATTTTATAGGTTCGACAATAAGGTTAACGATATAAAATGATTTCATTCGTATCTTCTTTCTGTTCTATCTTGAACGGATGAATTTTCTGGATGATGCGCAAGACTTCCATCACACCATCACGTTGACGAAATTTTCCGGTGTATTCATATTCAAGGATGGAAGGATTCTTGACAAGTATTCTCACATCATAATAGAGTTCCAGCTTTTTCAGTATATCNCACATCATAATAGAGTTCCAGCTTTTTCAGTATATCTTTCAGTTTTTGTTTATCAAAAGCATAGAGCCCTTCTTTCCAGATAATAGGATTCTTATCAATGGAACTTATAAGAAAACGTCCATTATCCTCTGTCAATTGCTGATTGGGCTTCAATATAACCCCTTGTCGCTCACATTCGGGACGGTATATGCGTACAGAGCCTTCAAGTAAAGCTACCGCTAACTCCTCTTTAGGATAATTAAATACATTAAACTGGGTTCCAAGTGCTTTTACATCTACCTTTCCCGTCGATACAATGAAAGGCTTATTCCCCTTCGCAACCTCAAAAAACGCTTCTCCAGTCAGTTTGACACGCCGTTCGTCACCAAACACTGACGGATAACTAAGAGTTGAGCCTGCATTGACCCATACCTTACTCCCATCCGGCAGCAGGATATGCGCACGCTGTCCAGCCGGAACCGATAATTCCTGGGCAACAACAGGCTGAAGTATATCCGTACCGACGAACGAGAAAGTAATCCACCAAGTGGAAACGATGCACACAAAGACAATTGCCGCATAACGTAAAAAATAAAAAAACAATCTTTTCCTTTTTTCCGCCTGCCGTGCTTCCATAAAGCACTTTAGGCTCTCCCTACCTAATAATTCGTTTTTCTCCTGCGGATGAAGATTCATCAGCGATTGCAAATGTTGATACTTCATCATCTCGCTTTTCAATTCCTGATCGGAAAAGGCTTTCTGCAATAAGGCTTTTCGTTCTTCCTTACTGAGTTCTCCTGCATAATATTTAATAATTTGACTATTCATATTGCATCTGTTCTATATGGTAAACGAAGCAAAAGAAAAAATCCGCCAAAAGGAAATAAAAAAAATCAGGAAATAGCAAACAAAAATATGAATAGAGGCAGGCAGTCCTTCAATTCTTCACGCAATTTCTTGTAAGCAATGCCCATCTGCGACTCTACGGTATTGATAGACAAATTCAATTCTTCTGCAATTTCTTTTTGCTTTTTCCCTTCCAGCTTATTCATTATAAAAATGTCGCGACATCGTTCCGGAAGTTTCTGAAGTGCACTGTTCAATAGCTCCCCTATATCGGTTTCATCCGAAAACTGCGTATTGAATATCTCCAGAGAATCATATTTCATCCGAAGTTCCATATCAAATTCATCTTGCATTTCCTGTGCGGTTTCTTGTTCAAGAACCCATTTGCGCAAATAGTCCAAACATCTGTTTTTGATGGAAGTAAAAAGATAAGCAGTCAGATTGGTATATGCATCCATTAAATCGCGCCTCTCGTACAGGTGCAAAAAAACGTCTTGAACAATATTTTCAGCATCACTTTCAGAAGTAACGTATTCGCGTGCAAAATATTTCGCACGCGAATACCATGTTATGTAAAATTGTTCGAAGTCTATCATAGTAATTAATATGTCATAGAGTTGAATGCAAATATAGCTGTTTATTTGTTAATAATGCACGTCGGCATCCAATTCCATCCAATGCGCTAAGCCAACAAGCATATAAATGCCGGAATTTAAAGCTCAATCCCTTTACAACTCCACCACACAATAGAAATTCCCGTTTTTCATTTTCCTGCAAGGCACTCCCAGCTTACGAAGTATTCTGCCAAAATGCACTATCTTCGTAGCCGACAGTTTAAAGCCGCTTTTCTTTTGTATGCGTCCTAAAATATCGACTGCGAGCAGGGTTTCACACTTTTCTCCCTCGCCGGCAGAGCGGAAATACTGTTGAAAGAGCTGTTCAACCGGAGTTTGCAGTTCAAATTCCTGATTGCTCTCCGTCAAAATGGCCTCTTCCTCGGGAGAGAAATAAAAGCGCTCACCGTCACGGAGCTCCCGCACTGCCTGCGCATAGAGTTGCGGATAGTTGATGACAGCATCATTACGGATTCTGCCGGTGATATTGATACAGATAAAACGGCGGCTTCCCGAAGGATCGGAAAGCAAATCGCTATGATTGCTGGTCGCTATGAACGAAGCATAACGCTTCAACTCGCGGACAGCCGCCTCGTTGGGCTTACGCACATTAAGCACCGGTTTCTGGAGTATATGTTTCAAGAAGCCTTGATGATTGACACTTACCTGATCGAACTCGTCAATATTGATCAGCATGAAGCGGTTGAGATAAAGCTCGGCATCGCGTTTCCGGCTGAAGTCAATGCTGTCGGTATAATAGGCTCTCAAATCAGGCGGCAGGATATTGCGGCAATAAGTGGATTTGCCGCATCCCTGCGAACCGATCAACAGGGGTGAAACGGAGTTGGCATACTGCTTGTCATTTCCTTTCCAGTGGGCCACCATTGCGAGAAACCAGCGATGGAAGAAGTCGGGCCAATGCGAATTGTCGCAAGGCACGTAGCGGGCTAACGCCCGAATGCGGTCTTTTCCATCCCAACGGGGCAAGCCATACAAAAAGTCGGTAACAGGTGAATAGACCGGCACACGTTCGGAGTTAATCCAGCGTTTCACATCCCTGTCCCAAAGTTCAAGCCCTTCGCTGATAGCATTTACCGCAATTGTATTGAGCACCCGGTCCGTCACCGGACGAAAATCGAAACAAAACGTCTTTCGTTCACGATATTCCACCACTCCGGCCAGTATGTTATAGCGAAACTCATAACGTCTGCCCATAAACTCGTCGGTACGTACGGCCATGGTCTGCTTGAGAGAAATGCAAGGATTACTTCCGAATCGCTTCTCAACGGCATACACATTGTGAACCGTCTCACGTATCAGTATTTCGGACACTTTACCCCGGAAATGCATCAGCGTCCAACCCACTACCTCTTCTTCGGGGATTCCCGAACGAAAACAGTTCCGGGTCAGTTCCACGATCAAAGATTTAGAATCCTCCTCCCGGTCGCAGCCTACCGTATTAAGAGCTTCATACAGTGAAGTTTCAAACAATGTCGAGATAATTTCGCTCCGTTCGTAACCGGGCATCATACGCTGCAAAGGATCAGTTTCCGCCTCCACTGTTTCGCGGTAGGTAACTTCACCGGGCATCGACAAAGGTTGCTCCAGGCGAATGGGGTAGGCATCCGGATTGAAATAGAGCCCCGGATCGAATGAATACCGGCAACTCTGTTCCGGCACCGGATTCTCAAGCGTAACATCCCGGTGTTCCGCCAAAAGCTGCCCTCTGTAAAAGTTCACCGCCCACTGGTAGGCATGAGCATGAAAAAATCCGGCTTCCTCTACGGTTACGGGCAATGAACCGTCGGGACGTAGGAAAGGCACGAGTATCTTTATACTCCGGCCGCTTGAACCGACAAAGGCAATCATCGTCTGAGGCAGTCCGGACAGCTTGTCACGCAAGCGTGCAGCCTCTTCCACTCCGGTGAATCCCTTCACACTCAGAAGTACCAATCCATGATAAGCCTTCATCACCGATATTTCTTTACTCTTGCCCAGTTCCACCGAAAAAAGGATACGGGGCAGTTTGTCCACCGCCGTGACATGTCCACTTCCACCCGAAAACTTCAGTGTCCGACGTAAAGCACTCACGGGGCAGGTTTTGGTTTCGGTTTTCATATTCTCCAACACAGTTTCGAGTTTCACCGTACGTTGTGCTACGACAGTTTCTTCCTTTCGGATCAGGGTTATTTTCATGGTTTTTCCGGTTTTTTATAGAATGGTAAAGATACTCTTTCTTACCGGATAAAGCAAGCAGATCATCGCAAATAAATCAATTATATTTAATAACAAACAAGAGGAGTATTACTTGTTTTCACGATAAATATTATGTATCTTTATAGGAGCATTATCCAAGCCCGGACAGCGGGACTCATGGGCCCGCATCCCCGGGCTGACAAGCCTGCATACCGAGGCTAATGAGCCCGGGGATGCGGGCTCAGGTAAAGAACAAAGGAAAAAGGCTAAAACAAAGAAAGAAAAACCAATAAACAAATAACTATCAACAATTAAAAACTAAACAAATTATGGCAGCACGTTATGATTTCAGAGAAGTTCCTTCTAAAAAAGAGAACGGAGAGGAACCCAAGCTTTATCCCCACATCATTTCGAGTGGAACCATCCGGACACGCACCATTCTTGAAGAAATTTCGGAAGCCTCCACCTTCACAGTAGGCGACCTGGAAGGAGTGCTCTGTGCCCTGACAGAAAAAATCTCCAAATATCTGGTGGACGGATACCATGTGGAGTTGGGCAAGATCGGCTATTTCTCGGCAAGCCTGAAGGCAACGCATCCGGTGAAAGATAAAAAAGAGATCCGCGCACAATCCATTTACTTCGACAACATTAATTTCAGGGCTTCGATGTGGTTTCGCAGACACACCAAGGGCTATGTGGAACGTGCCGGCAAATACGGTTCAAGAAGCTCGTCACAGCTCAGCGAAGAAGAAAAGCTTTTTCGACTGGAAAGGTATCTAAATGAAAATGCTTTTATCACCCGTTCGGACTACACCCGACTGACCGGAAGACTGAAAAATAAAGCGTTGGAAGATCTACACCGATTTGTAGATCAGGGAATTATCGAACCCAAAGGGCGAGGAAGCCTACTGGTATTTATCAAAAAATCGCCTTCCAAAGAGGAAATTTAGCGGGTGGAAGATGGAAGATGAGGGTGGAAGATAAACGGCTAAAAAACCGCATCTTCCACCCTATTAGTTTTCTACGAATCAGACAGTTATCTTTTAAAAGGTGGAAGATGGAAGATCGAAATGCATTTTTTGTATGAGAGGAGGATTTTCTTCATGAAAGCGGCAAACTTCGATTCCTCGTTTATTGGGTCTGTATCCTGAATTTCAGTATCTCCCATGGAGACCAGCATTGCCGCAAGCCTCTCCTCTATCGATTCAAAGAGTTTTGACTGTTTGGAAACACATTCATTCAGCAGTTCGGTTTGCTTTTCCAGCAAACGGATCTTTTCTAATGCATTAGCATATAATTTCGCGATTATCTCGACATTTTCAAAGGTGATGGCACAACCGTAGTCTTTTCCTGCTTCAGCCGGAAGACTATGCAATTTAATAAAATCACACACGCTGTCATCATTCAATAACAAAGTGTAGTTTACGTAAGTGAAAGTAATTTCAGGAAGTTCCGACCAAGAGAGAACGTCTTTTACCGTAGTCTCGTATTTTTCGGCAGCTTGCCGTAGAGTAATCCAATTAGCCATACAGGGAGAAAAGATTAAAGTTAAAATAATCTACCCTGCACGGTTTCTTGAATGTGATTATATGAAAAGGTACGGGGCATTACTCATCCAATGGATTAGGTATGTAGCGGCACCCCGACACATGGATAAGTAAGCCCGTACCAATACAGATACAGGCTGCACTCATCCGGTGTGTCTTATAAATCGCTACATTTTAATCCACCGAAGAGAACTGCGTATTTATGGGCATAAAAATGTTTATGCCAACCATAGTTCTACTGCAAAGATACGTTTTTTCTGAACAAAACAACAAACAATAATGAATGTTTTTCAGAAAAGCATTTATCTATCTGCAAGAAGATTATGCGGATGGCAGGATATGTTCAATCAAACGCAACCTAACTTTACTATTCATTTACCACAAACTGTCTGATCTGGCAGGCCGTACCCTTACTTTGCGGATGATGATCTTTTGACATCCTGAGCATCAGACGATGTTTGCCTTTCGGCAACTCCGTATCGAACATATATACCCAAGGAATATACAGTCCGCCGCTCCAAGCCGTAAACGTATCCAACTTTTTAAACGGAGCACCGTCGACACTATATTCCAGAATCCCGGCAGCCGGACCACTTACACAGAAGATACCGACAGCCGTCCCTTCAAAGTCGAGTGTCAGTTTCGCTCCGGGACGATCGGTTTCAAGCATGGGCACATCGACAAAGCCCGGACGCGTTTCGGCAATAAGGCGCGGAGTCCACGAAGGGACTAACTGCCAGCCTTTATTTATATGAGCTTGCCGGATGTCGACCAACTTACCATTTGTATAACTATATCCGTCCAGTGGCACGGCAGGAAGCACATGAGGCTTGACGGCAGTTCCGGCAGCAACACAAGAAGCATACATTTCATCGAGCACCTTATTTATCGTAGCCGCATAATAAGCATGCCCCAAAGGTTTGGGATGCGTACCGCCAAACTGTTCCCAAGTGAATTCACCTTCCCGCATACGGGCGGCGATTTCTGTAGCGAGGTTGACGGAAGGGATCAGATAATGGTTCGCCACCCGTTCGTGATTCAGAATCACATCGGGCATCTGACCTCCGTCCAGTTTCGGGATAAAAGGATCGTAGATAAAATGCAGCATCATGATATCCATAGACGGATTGGAAAGCAAAGCATGGCGTACGATACCTTCCATTCCTCTTACCTGCTCAATGGCATTAAAGCCGTTGGTATCATCGTTCACCGCCGCTTCCACAAAAAGCAGATCGACTTTGGCCTTGGACAACACATCGTCCGCCAAGCGGAATGCTCCGGGCGTACTGCCCGTAGAAGGAATCCCGGCATCGATAAAGGTAAACTTTGTATAAGGGAAACGCTGCTTCAAATCTTCACAAATCATATCCCTCCATCCCTTCATTTCTGTGATGGAACCTCCCAGAAAAGCAACCGTACCAACACGTTCTTTCTCAAACATCTGATACGAGTTACGATAGTCCCCTCTTAATGTATAGCATTGTTTGGCTTCATAACCCGGCTGATGGCGGATAATAAAGTCGACCACCGGAGCAGGATCTGACAAACTATGCGGATGATGATCCACTCCTGGTTTCAAGATAAGTTCGAATGGAGCCCCCATGGCTGTATATCGTTGGCGGACAATAGCCGAGTTCTCTGAAAACGGCACTACCTTGTCACTGTCTCCACATACACAGATCACCGGAATCCTCGCATCCGCCAAAGGTTTCAGCCGGTCAATCGGATTACCGGAAAATGAATTCATCTGATCATCCGTCAGCCCCCATTCCTCTAACAGACCTTTCCATAGTCCGGCATTCTCAGGCGAACGTCCCGGCCAACTGAATACGTTACAAACCGGAGCGTCCACATAGATACAGGCCACTTTATCCGGATGATCGGCCGCCCAATTATAAGCAAACAGACCTCCACGACTGAAACCCTCAAGCGTTACTTTGGGAGATAGTCCATACATACGTACCATATTCCAATAAAAATCAGTACCGGACTTCCGGGCACGGGGACTTCCATAAAGATGAGTCAGATCATAATATGCCACATGAAAACCACGCCTCAACAATTCTTCATCAACTGAAGCAAAAGCACCGAAAAAAGCAGGACGCCAGATCCAGGGATTGCCGGTTGCCGCATCTTTCGGGCAGACAACAATAGCCTCCCGATCCTGATAAGCAAAAGTATATTGATCGAACCCTTTCCATTTACCTTTAAGTCCCGGGAAGGGTTGAGAAACATGTGCCGGTGGTTCCTCGCCGGTCAGTTGCCGGTAAATGGCCTGTGCAATACGGACAGCAGCTTTTTCGTTGGGATGTACGTTGTCGGCAAAACACTCTTTCATCCCCGTTAACGGAGTATGCAGATCGATTACTTTCAATCCGTATTTGGCAGCCAACCGGTTGATAACCGGCATCACTCCATGAACAATGATACTATCATTGATGCCCCACTGGACAGCGTATGCGGGAATAGGATAACATAAATAAATTTCCGGCTTCGACGGTAATGCCCGAAGCGTTCGGATCATCGTCTCCATATCTTTCTTAAAATCGGATTTATATCGCCAGTTCTGAGGTTTCGTATCATTGGTCCCCAATTTAATAGTCACAATATCGGGATTATAGTCCAATGCTTGCCGATAGCGCTCTTCCTTCATATAGGGATTGTCCCCTTTCATCAGCATGGTGCGGGCACTGACTCCAAAGTTCCGGACCTCATAACCGTCGCCCAACATCTGCCCCAGCACAGCGGGATAGCTGTCTTTAGCAGGATTACGTGTACCTACACCATATGTGATACTATTACCGATACAGGCTATTTTAATAACCTTTTTTTGTGCTGCTACATATTGCACGGCAATAAAAAGCAGGAATAAAGAGATGATTGCGTTTTTCATTATTCTGTTAGTTTATCCGCCCCAAAGATACACAACGGTTTTTAAACCCAAAAAGATACGTATGAAAACAATTGTTCCTGACAATTATTCTAATTACCTTTGCCAGCAACCGCTATCAATAAAACAATGGAAACAAAAGACGAAGCCTGGCAAGTAGTCAGCAGCAAATATCTATTTCGCCGCCCGTGGTTGACCGTACGGTGCGACGATATGCTTTTGCCTAACGGCAATCATATCCCGGAGTACTACATCCTTGAGTATCCCGACTGGGTGAACACTATCGCCATCACCAGAGAAGGAAAGTTTGTATTTGTCCGCCAGTTCCGACCGGGAATCGGCAAACAGCTATATGAACTTTGTGCGGGTGTATGCGAGAAAGAGGATGCATCACCGCTTGTTTCGGCACAACGTGAACTGCTGGAAGAAACCGGATACGGCAATGGTAACTGGCAGGAATATATGGTGATTTCGGCCAATCCAAGCACACATACCAATCTGACTCACTGCTTTCTGGCAACGGATGTAGAACGAGTAGACATACAACATCTGGAAGATACGGAGTCACTTACAGTGCATCTGCTCACCTTTGAAGAAGTACAAGAACTCCTGCAAAGCAACCAAATCATACAGGCATTACATGCGGCACCGCTCTGGAAATACGTAGCAGAACAAAAACAAATGAAATAAAACAGTTGTCCGGGTAGGGAGTTTCTTATCGGCCGTTGTCTTTATAGAAAAGAACCTATAAAACCAACAAACTATATGAAAGAGTTTATGCTGATCACTTCCCTGCTTCTGTCATTCTGCATTCTCATTTTATGCAGAGACTACATTGTATTTATGCTGAAAAAATGAAAAAGTTTCGCTTTTATGCCTCTTTTTTCGTTTTGACATGACATAACAAATAAGGAATCATTATTTTGCTTTTCTTTGCATTAAGAAAAAAGCAAAATGGATTCCTTTGATAAATACATATCACGAAACCTCCCATTGGTCAGCCTGATCAGTGCGGTTTTCATTATATATCCCAACATAGCTTGCATTCCATGGGAGCTAAACTCTCTGAAACCATCGGACTACCTTGGTTTCTTTTCTTATTTTATATATCGCTTCCTTTTCTTTTGGGGAATGATCGGTTTTCTGATAAACTACAATCTGCGCCAGATACCGACAGCATTATTCCGCAAACGTCTGACCCACAATTTTCTGTTTGCACTGACCGGCTATCTGTTCTTCGCTTCCGTTTCGTACACCATTTCCTCGTATGGTTTCCATACTGACTTTCTGGGCAGTACCCTGATATCACAGTTCTTCACACTGTGCTTTTTATGTACACTGGTCGGATATATCTCTATGCTCTATACCCGGCAGAGAGAAAAAGAGCAGGAAATAGAACGTCTTCGTTTTGAGAACTTACAAAGTCGTTGTGACGCACTGGCCAACCAGGTAAACCCGCATTTCTTCTTTAACTCACTGAACGGAATATCTTCATTAATACGAAAAAAGAATGATGAAAACACGCTGATGTACGTCAATCAGCTATCTGATATCTTCCGGTACATCTTGCAAAGCGACCGGAAAGGGCTCGTCACGCTGAGAGAAGAACTGGAGTTCATCCAATCTTTCCAATACGTAATGGAGGTACGTTTTGCCAATAAACTGGTTTTTGCCATCGACGTAGCCGAAAGGCAAAAAGATTTGCTGACACTGCCTGTACTCTCACTACTTCCGTTAGTCGATAACGTCACCGTACACAACCGGATAGACAGCGAACACAAGATGGAGATCTCCATCCGGCTGAACGAGCAATCTGAACTGGTGGTGTCCAATCCCATTTACCCTAAACTATCCCCGCCCGACACAAACGGAACCGGACTAAGTAACTTGGAAAATCGATTCAATCTGTTAATGAATAAGCAAATCCGGGTGGAATCCGACGAAGAGACATTCCGGGTATATCTACCTCTAATATAGTAGTTGTTATGAAAGTACTGATTGTAGAAGACGAAACCGCTGCCTATGAAAACCTGACGGATATCCTCGCGGAGGTAGCCCCCGATATCCGGGTCATGGCCAATACAGAAAGTGTCACGCAGACTGTCGGATGGTTGCAGTCAAATCCGGCTCCGGATCTGATATTCATGGATATTCATTTATCAGACGGATCGGCCTTTGCCATTTTCGACAGAATAAAGCTGGAGACTCCTATTATATTTACAACGGCTTATGACCGATATGCCATCGAAGCTTTTAAAGTGAACAGCATAGACTATTTACTGAAACCTGTCAAGGTGGAGGATGTAGAACACGCACTGGAAAAATACAGCAAACTGACCCGACAGGACCTTTTGCAATATTTGGCACAACTGACGCAGCTGAAACCCGCACCCAAGTACAAAGACAAACTATTGATTGCACATAAAGACAAACTGCTCCCGGTGAGCATAAAAGAGATTTCTTATTTCTACGCAACCGGTAAAAACACATATGTATGCCTGAAGGACGGCAACTGTTATCCTTATTCCAAGACCTTGGAACAGATCGTCTCCTCACTCAATCCGACAGACTTTATCCGGGCTAACAAACAGTTTGTCATAGCCAGAGACAGCGTAACGGATATAACTATCTGGTTTGACAGCCGACTGCTCATCACACTCGATACCGAAGTGCCGGAACGTGTTTATGTCAGCAAAAACAAAGCATCGGAGTTTAAGACGTGGCTTGTAAACGATAAATAACAAACTCAATAAAAACAAACGCAATGATACGAAAAATCAGACTAACATGTGGCATCATCTGCCTGACACTGATCACCCTGCTGTTCCTTGATTTCACCGGAACACTGCACGGTTGGTTCGGCTGGCTGGCAAAAATCCAGTTCCTTCCTGCGATACTGGCATTGAACATAGGGGTAGTAGCCTTTTTAATAATTCTGACAGCCGTATTCGGACGAATCTACTGTTCGGTGATTTGTCCGCTCGGAGTATTCCAGGATGTGGCAGCCTGGGTTGGGAAAAGACGGAAAAAGTTGCCTTACTCCTATTCTCCGGCACTCTCTTCACTACGCTACGGGGCATTGGCTATATTCATCATTACCCTGATAGCAGGAGTTAGTTTCATCGCAACTTTGTTTGCTCCGTATAGTGCTTACGGACGTATTGCAAACAACCTGTTCCAACCCATCTGGTTATGGGGAAACAACCTGTTTGCTCATCTGGCGGAACGAATCGACAGTTATGCATTTTATGACGTCGAAGTCTGGATGAAAAGTCTGCCGACATTTATCATCGCTGCAGCGACTTTCGTCATCCTGATTCTGCTGGCATGGCGAAACGGGCGTACCTACTGTAATACCATCTGCCCTGTGGGGACAGTACTGGGATTTCTTTCACGCTATTCTTTATTCCGCGTCACGATTGATACGGATAAATGTAACGGGTGCGGACTGTGTGCACGCCATTGCAAAGCGGCATGCATCAACTCCAAAGAACATACGATAGACTACAGCCGTTGTGTGGCTTGCATGGACTGCCTTGGCAAATGCAAGCAGAAAGCGCTCAGTTACCAATTACGAACAAGCAAAACAGGATCACCACAAGTGAAGCAGAATGCTCCTCTGGCTTCATCCGGCCAAGTAAATGAAGCACGCCGCAACTTCCTGACCGTAACGACAATGGTAGCCGCAACATCGGCACTCAAAGCACAGGAGAAAAAAGTAGATGGCGGACTCGCCACCATAGAAGATAAAAAAATACCCAATCGGCAGACACCCATCACACCTCCCGGTTCGTTGAGTGCGCGTAATATGTCTGCACATTGCACGGCCTGCCAACTGTGTGTATCAGCCTGCCCCAATCAGGTATTGCGTCCTTCCACGAAACTGATGAACCTGATGCAGCCCGAAATGTCGTACGAACGCGGCTATTGTCGTCCGGAGTGTAACGATTGTTCCCAGGTATGTCCGGCAGGAGCAATCCGCCCTATCACGGTAGCCGACAAGTCTTCGACTCAAATCGGGCATGCGGTCTGGGTAAAAGCGAACTGCGTACCACTGACTGACGGGGTGGAATGTGGCAATTGTGCCCGTCATTGTCCGACAGGAGCCATTCAGATGATTCTATCCATACCGGACCAAACAGACTCTCCCAAAATACCGGCAATCAATACCGAACGTTGCATCGGTTGCGGAGCATGTGAAAATCTTTGCCCGGCACGCCCGTTCAGTGCCATCTATGTAGAAGGTCACGAAAGACACCGTATCATATAACACATCCCAAAAGCAGAAACATATGGAAAAACAGAATAAGCATATAGACCGAAGAGGATTCCTCAAAATTGTGGGTATCAGCGCCGCTACAACAACTGCCGCTCTTTATGGTTGCGGCTCCGGAGATAAAGCCGGTCAGGGACGGAGTGCCTCTTCTCCTGTCCCCACAGATAAAATGACCTATCGCTCAGTCGGAGGAATCAAAGATCAAGTTTCTCTCCTGGGGTATGGCTGCATGCGCTGGCCTACAATCCCTTCACCGGAAGGGAAAGGAGACCTTATCAACCAGGAAGCCGTCAATGAACTGGTAGATTATGCTATCGCCCACGGAGTAAACTATTTCGATACATCGCCCGTATATGTACAGGGCTGGTCGGAAAAAGCAACAGGAATTGCCCTCAAAAGGCATCCGCGTGAAAAACTGTACATAGCAACCAAACTATCGAATTTTTCAAACTTCTCACGTGAAAACTCACTGGCTATGTATCACCAGTCGTTTGAGGATATGCAGGTAGAGTACTTTGATTATTATCTGCTGCACGCCATCGGTGGCGGCGGAATGAAAGTGTTCAACGAACGATATATCGATAACGGCATGCTTGACTTCCTTCTCAAAGAACGTGAAGCCGGGCGTATCCGGCACCTCGGCTGGTCATTTCATGGTGATGTCGAGGTTTTCGACCAGGTACTCGCCATGCATGATACGGTGAAATGGGATTTTGTACAAATTCAACTCAACTATATGGACTGGCGCCATGCTACAGGAAACAATGTCAATGCGGAATATCTTTACGGAGAACTGGCCAAACGAAACATTGCCGCTGTCATCATGGAACCACTGTTGGGCGGGCGCCTGTCAAATGTCCCTGAACACATCGTGGGACGACTGAAACAGCGACGTCCTGAAGACAGCATAGCATCGTGGGCTTTCCGCTTTGCCGGTTCACCGGAACTGGTACTGACTGTATTGAGCGGTATGACCTACATGGAGCACTTGCAAGACAACATCCGTACTTATTCACCACTGGTTCCTCTGACCGATGACGACAAGGAATATCTGGAAGAGACTGCACAACTTATGATGCAATATCCTACCATCCCATGCAATGACTGCAAATATTGCATGCCCTGCCCATACGGCATCGATATTCCTGCCATCCTCGTTCATTACAACAAGTGCGTAAACGAAGGGAATATTCCGCAAAGCCGGACAAGCGAAAACTATAAAGAAGCACGGCGCGCTTTCCTGATAGGCTATGACCGCAGTGTACCCAAACTACGGCAAGCCAGCCATTGTATTGGCTGCAACCAATGCACCTCACATTGTCCGCAGTCTATCCGGATTCCGGACGAACTGCACCGTATCGATCATTTTGTAGAACAACTCAAACAGGAAACGCTATAATGGAAAAGATAATCGATCTACTCCACTCCAGAGGCTATTCCTGTGTGATCGGGAACGGAGCGGAAATACGCACCTTCACTCAGCGGGGCGTAGCCGATTTATACGATCTGTTCCAGCAAGAACCCTCTTTCATGGAAGGAGCCTGCATTGCCGACAAGGTGATTGGGAAAGCTGCCGCAGGACTAATGGTTCTGGGAGGAATCCGGCGGGTATATGCAGATGTCATCAGCCAACCCGCACTTACACTCCTGCATGATGCCAATGTTGAGGTTACTTATATCCGATTGGTGCCTTTCATTGAGAATCGGGACAAAAGCGGATGGTGTCCGCTGGAAACAGCTTGCCATGAAATCAGTTCTTTAGAAGAAATATTCCGGATCATTGAGAATTTCCTCTCCAAAATGAGGATGAAGAAAAATCTGCTTGGCATCCTGTTTGCCTGTACTTTTCTAAGTACCTCTTTAGAGGCACAAGTCCGGAGAGACACGACCCACACGACACAGAATTACGAGATAGATGGGGTAGTAGTCACCGGCACACGAAATGAAACTGACATCCGCCATCTGCCTATGACTGTTTCGGTCCTGAACCGCGAAACCATAGAGAAACGTTTAGAGCCTTCTTTACTCCCTATGTTGACAGAACAGATCCCGGGGTTATTCACAACCAGCCGTGGCATCATGGGGTATGGCGTGTCGAGCGGTGCGGCAGGTGGTATCAGCCTGCGTGGCATCGGAGGCAGCCCCACTACAGGATTATTAGTATTGATTGACGGACATCCACAGTACATGGGGCTAATGGGGCATCCTATTGCCGACGCTTATCAATCGATGCTGGCTGAAAAAGTGGAAGTAGTACGTGGCCCTGCATCCGTACTTTATGGTTCGAATGCAATGGGCGGAGTAATCAACATCGTGACCCGTCAGCAGCGGGAAGACGGAGTGAGAACGGGAGCCCGGCTGGGGTATGGCTCATATAATACATGGACGACTGAAGTTACCAACCAAGTAAAAAAAGGACGTTTCAGCAGTGTTATCACCGGTTCTTACAACCGGACAGACGGACATCGCCCCGATATGGAGTTTGAGCAATACGGCGGATATACAAGGCTGGGCTATGAATTGAACCGCACATGGAACATATCCGCAGATCTGAACCTGACGCATTTCAATGCCTCTAATCCGGGAACAGTCAGCACTCCGGTTTTCGATAACGATTCACGCATTACACGTGGCATGACTTCATTTGCTTTGGAGAATAAGTATGAACATACATCGGGGGCACTCAAGCTTTTTTATAATTGGGGTAAACATCACATTAATGACGGATACGGTACAGGCGAAGCACCACTGGACTACCGTTTCAACTCTAAAGACCGGATGACGGGAATTTCCTGGTACCAGAGTACTTCTTTATTTACGGGTAACCGGCTGACTGTAGGATTAGACTATATGCGATTTGGCGGTGAAGCATGGAATCGCTTCATTACAGACCGCCATAAAGAAAATATCTCGGATAAATCGGAAAATGAAATTGCGGGATACGTTGATTTCCGTCAGGCAATCGGTAGTCATCTGACAATAGACGCGGGTATCCGTGCAGATCATCACACTGTCTCCGGAACAGAATGGATACCACAAGTCGGCTTGTCGGTACAGTTGCCACACAACGCAAGCTTGAAAGCTATGGCCAGTAAAGGATTCCGCAACCCTACAATCCGCGAACTATATATGTTCCGCCCTGCCAATCCCGATTTATTACCGGAACGGTTATGGAATTACGAACTGTCTTATTCTCAACGACTGTTCGATCAAACGTTTTATTATGGGGTTAACCTCTTTTATATCAATGGTGACAATATGATCCAGACTATCCGCACAGACGGGCGTCCGCTGAACGTAAACACCGGTAAAGTAGAGAACTGGGGAGCAGAAGCCAGTATAGCGTA
Organism: Bacteroides sp. 11BF; assembly: GCF_019633765.1. NCBI lineage: Bacteria > Pseudomonadati > Bacteroidota > Bacteroidia > Bacteroidales > Bacteroidaceae > Bacteroides > Bacteroides sp. 11BF. The sequence continues at coordinate 145,973 of NZ_JAFKPJ010000006.1, read as the reverse complement.
CCACATCCATCCTACATGGAACCTGACTGCCAACTACAGCTGGCTTCATATGGAACACCCTCTGGTTGCCGCACCGGAACATAAATTATATGCAGGAATTGATTTCACAAAAGGCAAATGGAATTTCTCCACCGGAATACAATATGTGGCAGGACTTTATACTGTAGTGAGCCCTGAAGAAAAGAAAGAAAACTTTCTTCTATGGAATCTTCGGGGTAATTATCGTATCTGCTCCATCGCCGGTCTGTTTGTAAAAGGAGAGAATCTGCTGGCGCAACGTTATGAAATAAATGCCGGTTACCCTATGCCGAAAGCTACATTTATGGGAGGAATCAACATTAACTTTTAATTATCATATCATAATATGGAAACAACATCTATCAAGCTTTATTCATTAAATTACAACGATGCCAAAACATATCTGGCAGCGATGCTGTTTGTCGTGGGAAATATGGCATTGCCCCAACTTTTTCATCTCATCCCCCAAGGGGGTATCACCTGGTTACCGATCTATTTCTTTACTCTGATCGGAGCCTATAAATATGGGTGGAAAGTCGGATTGTTGACAGCACTCTTTTCACCTGTCCTGAATTCATTGTTATTCGGTATGCCCCATCCGGCAGTTTTACCTGCTATCCTTTTAAAATCAGTGCTTCTGGCTGTAGCGGCCGGTTATGCCGCCCATCATTATAAGCGTATCTCCATTCCCATTCTGCTGGTTGTCGTGTTGGCCTACCAAGTGGCCGGTACTTTGGGTGAGTGGATCATGGTCAAAGATTTCCTCAGTGCCGCACAGGATTTCCGTATCGGCCTGCCGGGAATGGCTCTGCAAATATTCGGAGGATACCTGTTTATAAGCCGTTTGATTTATAAATAAAAAGAAAGGCTTTCGCAACGTTAGCATTATCCGACTTAGGGTATCCGGTAAATATCTTCCGATCACAGTTAGATAAAGAGTAAGGCATCTGTTCAAATGGGCTTTACTCTTTATTTCTTCTACCGTACAGACAACAGTATATAATACAGCACCTCTACCATATTCCTAATTATACACTTCTTTGATGTATATAGTCCGTTTTGTATATATTTCCCCAATAAAGTCATTACCGTAAACAGTAACAGACAGATTAACTTTGCGACAATTATTGTTATCCATCCTATTAAAACTATTAAGAACATGAAACAACAAATCTGTACTATTACAAAGTATATCCTATTTGCTTTGTTAACATTCAACTTCACTGCTTGCAAACAACAAGAAGAGAAAACTCTTACTTTTGCCATTGCGTCAGACTTCCATGCGCAAGATGTACCCGACGGAAAAGAGCGGATAGAAGCTTTTATCAAAGCCGCAAAAGATAATAATGTGGATTTTATTATTGAATTAGGTGATTTCATCCGTTTGGATAGTGCTTCAATACCTTATTTAAATGCTTGGAACAGCTTTACGGGTGACAAATATCATGTGATAGGGAATCACGACATGGATCGGTATTCTCCTGAAGAATACGTAAAAGGCAGAAATATGCCGGGACGGTACTATTCATTCGACAAAGGAGATTTCCATTTCATCGTCCTGGACGGAAATAACCTCTACGACGGTAAGAAATATACTCATTATTCTAAAGCCAACTATTATGTCGATGCCCAAAAACGCGCATTTCTAGATCCGGAGCAATTGGAGTGGTTAAAAAAGGATTTGAAAGCCACAGACAAGAAATGTATCTTATTCTCTCATCAAAGCATCGAAAAAGCGATGAACAATAAAGAAGTCGTACGCCAGATTCTGGAGGACGAAAACAAACACGCGGGCTTTAAGAAAGTGGTACTGGCATTCAGCGGACATAATCATAGCAACTATACTGAAGAAATAAACGGAATCACTTACATGCAGATGAACAGTGCATCGTATGTATGGATAGGCGAACCGACACAGACAGAGAAACGTTATCCGGAAGAAATAAATAAAAAATACGGAATCTTACAATATTCAATGACTTACACCCAACCTTTATATGCTATTGTAAGCTTGAATAGTAAGGGAGCAAAAGTAAAAGGGACAAAAGCTGATTTTATTCCTCCTACACCAAAAGACCTAAATATGAAAGACTCAATTGACACTTTCCCCTTGGTGTCAGTTATAGAAGATGCAGACATAAAATTCTAAAAATATACCTTTAACTCCCCTTTTATCGCTAAAAGAAATAGAACAAAAATGAAAAAAGTCATTTTATTAAGTGTCTTATTATTATCTGTCATCACACTTAATGCCCAGAAAAAAGAGACATATAGGGAATTGACAAATCCGGTCACCACCAACCCTGCACAATGGGCAAAAGTCAAGACTACGCAGGTGAGTTGGGGAAGCACGGATTCACGATATAAAAAAGAGGAACCGGCTCCGATCTCCCGTATACAAAAGAGCATGAAACTGACTGCCTGGAAAGGAGAGAAAGTTTCCGCACAGTTCGTTGTATGGAGCACGCAGGATGTGAATCACCTGTCATTCGTAATCAGTGATTTGCGATCAAGTAAGAGCAAGATCACTGCAACTGGAAACATACAGACCGGATTTGTACGTTATGTGATGACTGACGAACTAAACAAAGATGGCAAAGGGGGTTGCGGTTATCGGAATAAAGCTGATTTTGATTCGACTTTAGTTGCCGACCCTATCGATCATCATACCCACATACTTTCCATTCCGGCACGCTCTACACAGGCAGGATGGATTAGCATCCGCATACCACAACAAACTAAAGAGGCACAGCATGGGCTGCCGGAGACACTTACCTCATCTACCCGGAAGGGCGTACCTCCATTCGCTTTGAGAGGTTGATAGAAGGTATACAGGCATTTGAAAAAATTCATCTGCTAAAAGAAGAGTTCAAGAGGAAAAATAATCGTCAGGGGCTGAATCAGATCCATAAAATTCTGAAGACATTCGATGAGTTCGGCCTGGAGACCCGTCCGGCAGCAGAAGTTGTGAAAAAGGCGAAAGAAATAATAAACCACTATTAACCGACAGAGATGAAAAGAAATATAATACTGATATGCCTGATGTTCACTGCCTCAGAGATGTACGCACAATGGGAGTGGCATAACCCGCAGGATAACCGAACCACCCCAGGTTCCGTTATCCAAAATCAAGGATGGAACGAAGACGGGGGCAATTATTGCCGTCTGCCATTACGAGCCAAAGCTAAAGTCAGAAAAAAAGTATGGAGCCTTGCCGGTGAATCGGCCGGACTTGCCATCCGTTTTAAAACAGACGCGAAAGAGATCAAAGTAAAGTATAAAACAACAGGAAACTACAGCATGCCACACATGCCTGCCACCGGAGTTTCGGGAGTCGACCTTTACCGTAACGCAGACCGTGGGTTCTGCTTCGGCAGTTATTCTTTCGGAGATTCCGTCCGTTATAATTATCAGATAGACCGTGGCAACCTTTCAAACGGCGAACAGGAATATACGCTGTATCTGCCGCTGTACAATGGAGTGAGAGCAATGGAAATAGGAGTCCCCGAGGGTAGTAAGTTCTCTTTCATACCCCGGATAACCGAAAAACCGATCGTTCTTTACGGAACCTCCATAGCGCAGGGAGCTTGCGCGTCACGCCCGGGAATGGCATGGGGGAACATCGTGAACCGGTCATTGGAAATCCCTTTTATTAATCTGGGATTCTCCGGAAATGGAAAACTGGAGAAAGAAGTGCTCGACCTCATCAACGAACAGGAAGCATGTGCTTATATAATTGACTGCATGGCCAATTTAGGCGACTATGACGTGGAACAAATAAAAAAGCTGGTAAAGCAGGCTGTTCTTCAAATACGTGAAAAGCACGATACACCTATCTTACTGGTAGAACATGCAGGATACAGCAATGGAACCACAAACCAAAAGCAATATGAAACCTACAGCCACACCAACAAAGGACAAGCGGAAGCGTATAAAGAACTGAAAAAAGCGGGAATAAAGGAGATCTATTACCTGTCAAGAGAAGAACTGGCATACGATCCGGACGCATGGGTCGACTATGTGCATCCTTCTGATGTAGGCATGATGCGGCAAGCAGCTGCCGTAGAAAAGAAACTCAGAAAAATGATTAAATGAAACATACTTCATCAGATCAGTAAAGATTCAATAAACAAAAAGATTACTTCTTTAAAACGACTATCATGAAAACATTTTTATTAGTACTTGTATGCTTTTGCTCACTCACAGGATTTTCCGCTCCCAAAGCCAAAAGAGTAGTATTAATTGCCTTGGATGGAATATCTGTAGAAGGCTTTCAAAAAGCAAACACTCCGAATCTGGACGCACTGCTAAAAGAAGGCGTGCTCTCAATTCAAACCAGAGCAGTGATGCCTTCGGTAACCTTGCCCAACTGGACAAGTCATTTAACAGGCAGCGGACCGGAACAACATGGGATCGTAGACAATGGCTGGGAAATCAATAAAAAGAAGTTCCCGTCTGTCGAAACCGATGCCGATGGTTATTATCCGTCAGTATTCAAAGTACTGAAAGATAAGGTTAGCGGAATGAAAACTGCTTTCTACTACAATTGGATTAACCTATTTTATCCCCATAACAAAGCCTATTTTGATGAAGTCAGCTATCTGGAGAACGATGCTTACCTTCCCAATTACGACAAGGCTTTCAAGTTCATCGTAGAAAACCGGAAACAACCCACCCTCGTATTTCTGTATTCCGTACATACAGACCATGCGGGGCACAATCATAAATGGATGTCTCCGGAATATATCAAATCCATCGAAGAAGCAGATGTCGAGATAGGCAAATTCATCGAAAAGATGAAAAAGGAGAAGTTGTATGAAAGCACACATTTCATGTTTTTAAGCGATCACGGAGGCATTAACTACGGTCATGGAGGAATGAGTGTGAATGAAATGATCGTACCATGGGGCATTACAGGACCCGGCATAAGAAAAGATTTCAATATGGAAGAACCTAACAATACAGTGAACACCGCATCGGTCATATTGCGCTTATTTAAGGTGAACCAGCCACTTCCCTGGACAGGAGAAGTACCTAAATCAATCTTTAAATAACAAATACCCTATGAAGAAGTTATTATTATCCATGGTTGGTTTCATGGCTATAGCAAGCATTCAGGCACAAAATGAAAACATACATTTTGCGAATACCATTGAGATTGCTCCGGAAGACAGCAAAGAAACCATTATCAACAAGGCGGCCCACATAGTGCCTACCCCCAATCAATTAAAGGCATTGCAGAATGAATTTATCGCCTTCATCCATTTCGGACCAAACACGTTCACCCGCATGGAGTGGGGAAACGGTATGGAAGATCCGAAGATATTCGACCTTAAGGAACTATATACCGATCAATGGTGCGAAGCCATGAAAGCAGCCGGCATAAAAATGGTGATCCTGACGGTGAAACATCATGATGGATTTGTTCTTTGGCAAAGCCGATATACCAAACACGGCATCATGTCCACCGCATTCCGAAACGGGAAAGGGGACGTATTGAAAGAGCTGTCTGCATCTTGCCGTAAATACGATCTGAAATTGGGCGTTTATCTCTCTCCGGCAGACTTGTATCAGATAGAAAACCCGGAAGGGCTGTATGGCAACCTAAGCAAATATACGCTGAGAACCATCCCGCGGGAAGTCGCAGGAAGACCTTTTAAGAACAAAACCCAATTTAAGTTTGAGGTGGATGATTACAATGAATATTTCCTCAATCAGCTGTTCGAACTCCTGACAGAATACGGTCCCATCCATGAAGTATGGTTCGACGGAGCGCATCCCAAACGGAAAGGAGGCCAGACCTACAATTATCCTGCCTGGAAGAAACTCATCAAAACATTGGCACCCCAAGCGGTTATTTTCGGACGAGAAGACATCCGATGGTGCGGAAATGAAGCCGGAGGTACCCGATCAACCGAATGGAACGTTATCCCATATATGCAGAATCCGGATACAGCGTCCCATTTTCCAGACATGGAAGCCCAAGACTTAGGAAACCGAGAACAATTATACAAAGGTAAGTTCCTGCATTATCAGCAGGCGGAAACCAACACTTCCATTCGCGAAGGCTGGTTCTATAGAGATGATACGCGACAGAAAGTGAGAAGTACGGATGATGTATTCGATATTTACGAACGTGCCGTAGGGGGTAATTCAACCTTTTTGCTGAATATTCCTCCCAACCGTGAGGGACGCTTCTCTCCCGCCGATGTCAAGGTATTGAAGGAAACCGGAGAAAGGATCAGGGAGACGTACAACACGGACTTACTGAAGAATGCCAATGGACCGAAGGAGGTTCTGGACGGGGATGCCGAAACTTACATCCAATCAGCTGACGACATTGTGATTTCCATGAATGCCCCCGTTACATTCAACCGTCTGCTCATTCAGGAGGCCATCCGCACGAATGGAGAAAGAGTGGAAAGACATACGCTGGAAGCATGGAAAGACGGAACATGGAAAGAGATTGCCCACGCCACCAACATCGGCTACAAGCGTATTCTGCGATTCCCAGAAGTGACTACCGATAAAATCAGGATTCGCATCAACGAAGCGCGCCTCACTCCCGCCATCAGTAACATCTCGGCACATTATTACCAATCCCGCCCCCCTCAACTGAGTTTTAAAAGAGCCTTGAATGGTATGATGACCATCGAGCCATTGCAACAGGAGTTCAACTGGAAAGCACATGGCGAAGACATCGCAAAAAATCTCAATGCGGGATTTAAGATCTATTATACCACCGATGGAACAGAGCCCGACACGAACGCTTCACTCTACACCGCTCCTTTCAAGATGGAAAAGGGAGAACTGAAGGCCGTAGCCGTACTCAACCGCCAGAAGGGAGCTGTACATAGCGAACTGTCCGGATTGATAAAGCAAGGATGGAAGCCCTTGGAGAGCAGCAACGGAACAGGCAAAAAGCAGATGCACAAAGCCTTTGACGCTGACCCGCGCACCTATTGGACCAGTGAAGAGGGGGTTCCTCCCACCCTCACTATTGATCTGGGAAAAGAAGAATCTTTGAGTGGCTTCGCTTATACTCCACAAAGAGAACACTCGAAAGGCATGATGGCAAAAGGCGATATCCTGATCAGCAAGGATGGCAGGAAATGGAAAAAAGCGGAGACATTCGTGTTCGGCAATTTAATCAATGATCCCACCAAGCGGTTTCATTACTTCAAACAAGCGGTGAAGGCACACTACGTACGCATTGAAACAACCGAAATCGCTGCCGGCGGAAAGACGGTGACCATCGCTGAAATTGATTTATTCTAAATATTAAATATAAATAGTGATTCATGAAGAAAAACATTTTATTCTTATTGTTACTGGCCGCTACCACGAGCGCAACTGCTGCATACAACGGCCGCGTGTTTGTTGACAAGAACAGCAATGGGCAGTTTGACCGTGGAGAGAAGACACTGGGAGGCATCAAAGTGTCTGACGGACTGAATGTAACGGAAACTGCGAAAGACGGAACGTACACACTGCCCGGACACGCCCGCCAACGATTTATCTTTATCACCACCCCATCGGGATACAAGACACTCAACAAACACTATCATAAGATAGACTCCCGGACGAATGGGTACGATTTCGGCCTTTTGACTTATCACCCAGGTATTGGCAAAGACGGATCGCATCAATACGTCCATGTTTCGGATACCGAAATATTCAACACCGAAGGCAACGAAGCCTGGGTGAGAAATATCCGGGAATATGCCGCCAATGAAAACGCAGCGTTCATTATACATACCGGAGATATCTGTTACGAGAACGGCATGAAGAAGCACATCAAGCTGATGAACACCGAAAACATGAACGTTCCCGTATTCTATTGCATCGGCAACCACGACCTGGTGAAAGGGAAGTATGGCGAAGAGGTGTTCGAAAACAATTATGGCCCTGTATACTACTCGTTCGACGTGGCCAATGTGCACTACATCGTCACACCGATGCCGGGTGGAGACCACAAGCCGGGATATACTCGCCTGGATGTGTGCAGATGGCTGAAAAATGATCTGGCACACATCAAGCCGGGGACACCGATTGTTGTTTTCAATCATGACATCCTGACGTATGGCGACGAGTTTATATATAAAGGTAGCGAAACGGAAAGTATCGACCTGAACAAACATAACCTGAAAGCATGGGTATATGGCCATTGGCACATCAACCACGTGAAGAAGCAGGGAAGCGTATATACAGTCTGTACCAGCGCACTGGACAAAGGCGGCATTGATCACTCGACCAGCGCTTTCCGAATCATGCATGTGGACGGGAAAGGAGATTTCAGCTCTGAACTGCGCTACTCGTATCTGAACAATAGCATCTGCATCGCTTCGCCTGCTGGTCATACAGCCTCACCGGAAGTGACCGTCAATGTGTACTCGTCGGCATCGCCGGTGCGCCGGGTCACTTACACTTGCCTGGATCAGGATAAACCTGTATTGAGAGACAAACGCCTCAGCCAAAGCTCCGACTGGTGCTGGACAGCAACATTGCCTTTGAAGGAAACGCATGCCGGCAAAGAACTCACCATACAAGTAGAAGCGGAATTCAAGAACGGAGAGACAGCCCGTTCCGAAAAAAACTTTGTCTATCTGCCTCAACAAGCCGACATCAGACTGACCGAGAACTGGGACAACCTGTTGGGAAATGCCACCCACACGGCCAAGGCCGCTACCGCACTGGACAGCATACCCGGATTGGCGTGGGTGAAAAACATAGGAGCCAATATATACATGACTTCTCCGCTGATACATAATGGCAACATATATACCGCTTCGGTAGACGAAGACCTGAAAGGGAGAGCGCACATCTATGCGCTAGACGGAAAAAGCGGTGAGATAAAATGGAAATATCCGGTGAAAAGTTCCGTTAAAAACACCATCGCGATAGATAATGGTCTTGTTTTCGCACAAGATGTACTGGGAAATCTCTACGCAGTGGACTGTGAAAGCGGAAAGCTATGCTGGGAAAGCAAACTGCCCGTAAACGGATTGCCCGCACTGATAGACGGATTGGTGGCCTGCGATGGAGTAGTATATGCGGGTACAGGAAAAGCCCTGTCGGCTTTCGAGGCCCGGACAGGAAGACGAATCTGGAAGAACGAAGGATGGTCACAAAGAGAAGGAACCACTTCGACACTGACACAAGGAAACGGCATCCTGATAGGTTCGGTACAATGGAGCGCACTCTATGGCAACGACTCGAAAACGGGCAAGATGTTATGGAGTGTCAGCAATCATGGACTGCGAAACAGAGGCGCATCTGCCGCCATGCACGGGTCGCTGTTATACCTGATATCCGAGAAATCGTTCTTCATCTTAGAAGCCGCTACGGGAAGAATAATTGTACGCAAACCCTTGCCGTATAACCTGGACGCAACTTCCACTCCACTACTCACCGACAAGGAAATCATCTTTGGCACGGCAAACAAAGGACTTGTGGCACTGGATAACGAAACATTGGAAGAGAAATGGAATTGTCCGATAGGCGATGCCTTGATCTACACCGCACCATACAGCCGCCCGACTTCGGGAACCATAGAAACCAGCCCGGCATTGGCAGGAAAAACCGTATATGTAGGCGCATCGGACGGAGGCATATACGGCATTGACAAAAGAACCGGAAAAATCGTCTGGAAATACACCACCGGAGCACCCATATTCAGTTCGGTGGCCATATCGGGCAATACATTGATAGCAACCGACTTCGGAGGAAATGTATACGCTTTCAGTACGATAAAGAAATGATAAAGAACGAGAATCAACCTCACATATCCCTGATTCACACATAGGGAGGTAAAAAGAAAAGTTTGAAGAAAGAAAGGCTGCTTCCCTTACGGAAAACAGCCTTTCAACATTTTGCAAGACAACTACCGGATCCTTAAGACAAAAAGATATCAAACACCCCATTTCAGTAACATTCACCTTATTAAAAACAGATGAGCCAGGAGATAAAAAGATAGAAACGGGAGCTTTCCGAAGGGGAAAACCGGGCTCCGGGGGATGAAGAGCCGGGCTTTTCGCGGAAAGAAGGAAGCTTTTGCTCTGAAAGAAGGAAGCATTTACCTCTAAAGACGGTTGCATTTCCTCCATAAGTCCTTATGTTTTCAAAATACATCCTTGTGTTTTCGGAATTTTCTCCTGTTATTTCCAGAATGATGGTTTACGAGAACTCTTTTATCTCTGGTTGGCGAGAAGAAACAGTGTTCGGCAACAGAACAGAAAGACAGCTATTTCTATCAAGAAAGACACCATAAAACACCCAAGAGCATAACTTGGTTTCTTTTCAATCGCAAACAAAAAGGACAAGAAGAAATAAGATATTAAAGTAATCAAGCAGGAGGCATTTTTTGCCACAACAAGTATTCCGGGACAAAAGAAACGATTCTGAAAGCGACTGATTATCAAAATGACAAAAAGAAAGACTTGTATACCGGCGTTTAAACCGATACACAAGCCTTCATCCATCTATTAACGTAATCAAATACAGTCCATATCAAAACAACGATTCATCGTTATCGGATACAAAGAACGTTCTTCTTATTTTGCCCAGAACTTATTTTGAACCAGATTTTTATTCAACGTAATATCATCCACCGCTATCGGAGAATAATAATATTTAGGCTCTTCGAACTTAAACCTACCTACCTGAGATTTCAAACGGATGTATCCCTTGTCTCCCTCGGTCAGTTCGATCGTATGTCCTTCCAGTGTATAAACAGTGACTTTTTTTCTTTCCTCTTCCGGAATATTATCAGCCTCTGCCTTATTTCTCACGAAAGCAATATCCGGTTGGCCATCACCTGTCAGATCGTACAATCCCATTCCTGGAATATAAGATCCCTCGGGTGCCTTTTCCATCAGTTTACCACAGCTCCAACGCATCAGGTCGTTATAGCGGAAACCCTCGCAAGCCAATTCAATACGACGTTCACGACGCACCTCCAGAACCGCTCCTCTTTGAGTCGAGGAAACATTGGAATAACGTGCCTCCTGCACCGGATCAATATTCGCAAGCCAATCTGCCAACGAAGCTTCCGGCATTCCGACGCGTTTGCGGATCAGATTAATAGAACGATCCACATCCGGCTGAGTCAGCGTGCCTAACTCCGCTTTTGCTTCGGCATAAATCAATAAGATTTCGGCGTAACGAAATATCGGCAAGTCTGTATAACTCAGATTCCATCCGATCTGGTCGTGCGTACGAGGATCGAACTTTATCTGCGGATAGCCTCCCGCATCCACATTTATACGATGGGGCTCACTCTCGCTGGCCTTTTGATATCCGGGCCACATGATAGTCTGGCGCAAGCGCGGATCGCGATTCTCAAAGATCTCCTGATACGTTTTTGTCGCATATCCCGGCACCGATTGGAAGGTCTTCGTCCGATTCCCGTCAATGACCAGGTAATCCTCCATCAGATCACGGGAGAGACCATGGTAAAAATCACAGACCTGCTGTGAGTTATGGAAACGTCCCAGTGCCTTGTCGTAATCACTCACCAGGATCATTTCCGGATTGTTTGTCAGGTTCAGACTGCAAAACAGGGATTCATAAGCCTCCAGTCCGTCGCTCTTCACTTCCGACAGGCTATATGTGCCATCCATCAGTTGTTCTGCCGCCGAAACCGCAACATTCAGAAAGCGGTCCGCGTCATTCAGCCCAAGTTCGGGATGATACTTCCTGAATGTACCTTCGTTCAAGGCGATCCGGGCCTGAAGAGCCAAAGCCACATTCCTGAAAATACGTGTCTTGCTTGCTCCCGTTTTCATGTTCTTTACGGCAAAATCCAGATCGGCCATAACCGAATCTACAACCAAAGCTCTGGGGTCTTGTGGCTTATACAATTCCTCGGTATCGGTAGTTTGCAAATCGGCGCTATACCAAGGCACGTCCGAGTATGATTTTACTTTATCGTAATACAACTTGGCACGGAACATCCGGGCAAGCCCTATATAGTGGTTGATTTCGGCTTTGTCACCGGTCACCTTTCCGGTACGCGCAAGCATAAAGTTCACCTTACGGATATCCCCCCACGACCAAGTACCCCAGGTTTCGGGAGAACGCAAGCCACTCAGCAGTTCATAAGTAGAACTTTCCTCCTTATAAAGCATATTGTCCGAAACAGCGTCCCAGTAAGAACCGCTCAGGTATCCATACATACCATTGGTGTACGACTCCAGGTCTCCCGCATTCTGAAAAAACACTTTCTCAGTAATTGATGTTTCCGGAAAACGATCCATGAAAGAATCATTGCAACCACTCAACACGTTCAACAGGCCAAAGCCTAAGGCAGTGGTATATAATTGTTTTTTTATTGATTTCATATTATTCTACTTATTTAAAATGTTACATTAAGACCAAAAGAGTAAGAACGTTGCAACGGATATTTCTGCCCGCCCAATCCTTCAGGATCTACTTTATAGTGTTTATACAACCCCGAAATGGTAAGCAGGTTATCACCAGAGAAATAAACCCTCACACGGTTAATCCCAACCTTGTTCATCAACAGTGCTGGCAACGTATAACCGAAAGTCAAATTTTTCAGACGTATGTAAGAAGCATCTTGCAAATAGCGGGTTTGCGCCAATCCGGCTTCTTTAGATGATGATTCAGCCACATATCCTTTCAGACGGGGGAAATAACCGTCGGGATTCTCTTCTGTCCAACGATCGTAATAGTTTCCTTTGGTGATATTGGTCCAAGGTTGTGCATAAATTCCCCAGAAATACAAGTCTCCCGATGGATTATAGTCTTTTTTACCTACACCTTGTAAGAAAAGGCTGAGGTCAAATCCGTTCCAATTTCCACCCGCAGTAAAGCCATAAGTAAAACGTGCTCTGGAGTTACCAATCACTCTCAAGTCACCATGGTCATCCAACGTATTGGCGCCTCTATACACTTCACCGTCACCATTCAAGTCCGCGAATTTCAAATCACCCGGAGCTATCGGACGCGAACTCGCATAAGATGCCAGCTTCGACTGGTCTGCATGGTTATCGATGTCTTCCTGCGAAGTGAAAAATCCCAAGGTAGTATATCCCCATATTTCTCCTATTTCCTTGCCTTCATAATTACTGCTTAATATACCGGTTGTGTTTTTGAATTTGGTGATGTAAGCGCGGCTGTCAGCCAAGTTAAATCCTAACTGGTAATCAAACGGCTTGCCGCCCAATTTAAACCGGTCTTTCCATCCCAATGTGATTTCCCAACCTTCGGTCTTTAAATCGGCAGTATTCTCTTTAGGCACAGGGGTTCCCAACACGTTAGGCAAAGGTTCTCCCGTAGTCAACATGTCTTTCGTACGGCGCACATAATAATCTCCATTGAAAGTCAACCGGTTATTAAGGAAGTTCATTTCCACACCCAAATTGGAAGTGGATACTTTCTCCCAAGTCAACCCTCCGGATACCAATCCCGGTGCATTGACGTATACCGGTTGTTCTCCGTCAATAATCTGGGAAGTTTTGCCCGATCCCATCGTTGCGATATATTCATAAGCACCTACATCCTGGTTTCCCAATACACCGTAAGAATAACGTAACTTAAAGAAGCTGAATATATTTTCAAAGGGTTTAAAGAATTTTTCTCTCGAAACTACCCATGCGACCGAACCCGACGGGTTGAAGACAAAGCGCGAATCTTTGGGGAAACGTGAAGTTCCATCGTATCGTCCGTTGAACTCGGCGATATACTTATCATCGAACGTATAATTGAAACGCGCATATCCTCCCCGAAGTGCCCAAGTAGTAATCGATTCGCTGACAGACATATCGCCCGTTGCCAATCCCAAAGTAGGAAGAGAGGTGGAAATCAAATCCTTACGACCTAACTGGGTATTCTCATAACGATATTCCTCTTGGTTGAATCCGGCAATTACAGTGATCGCATGCTTTTCATTAAATGTCTTGTTGAATGTAGCATAAGCATCGAACGTCAGACGCGTTGTTTCATTCGACTGGCTATAGGCGCTTGTCGTTTCATTGAAATATTTGGGTGCCATCTCAGGACCTTCATAGTAAGCAACCGGCAGGTAATGCCATCTATTTCTGTTCTTATCGAAGTTATAGGAAAAATTTCCGTTCACAAACAACACATCCTTTATAATATCCAGACGTGTCGCAAACTGGGTCTTTATACTTGAACTCTGTTCAGATGCACGTCCGCCCTCCTGCATCACTCCAAGAACCTGTGCTCCCTTTTTTGTCCACGAGCCATCGGGATTTGTCAACAATTCCAGAGGGCTGATACGATTGATTTCCCAGAAATAGCTCGAGCCCAATGACGTAGGTCGTTCATAGTCTTTTATAATGAAGCTCGTATTGTTAGAGATGCTCCAGAAGTCGGTAATCTTGAAGTTCAGTTTAGAACGCAGGTTATATCGATGAAACTTATCGGGATTGTATTTAATCATACCATCCGTGAAGTTATATCCGGCAGAGAAGAAGTAATTTACCCGATCTGTCTTGCCTGAGATATCTACGTTATGGTTCATCGAGAATCCATTTTTTTTGTAAGCCTCGTTTACCCAGTCCGTATTCCCGAAATAGCTGTAGGTGCCATTCGGATTCAAGAAATAGGGTGAAGTCGATGGATCTTCCGATCTTTTCTTGGCATACGCCAACTGCTCTTCATTAAACATATTATACAAAGGGCGTCCCATGATGTTTTTTGTTTGAGCCACAAGATACGGATCTGTGATAACCTCCGGTGTCTTAGTGTTTTGCCGCAAAGAGAAGTTATTATTATAATTAATGGTCAGCTTATCCGACTTACCAACCTTGGTAGTGACCAAAATTACGCCATATGCTGCACGCGAACCATAAATAGCCGAAGAAGAAGCATCTTTTAATACCGAAATGCTGGCAATATCATTACCGTTCATGTGATTCAACGCCCAACTGCTTGAAATAACACCATCAACTACAACCAACGGTTCGCCACCATTCAAAGAAGTGGTACCACGAATATTAAAAGAAGGAGCATCGTCTGCCTTACCACTACCGATAGTTACGTTCAGGTTGGCTACTGTCCCTTGCAGCGCTTGTCCCACACTGGTTACCGGACGGTCTTCTAATTGTTCAGTGGAGACAGTAGCAACGGATCCTGATAAATTTACCTTTTTTTGTACAGCGTAACCCACTACCACCACTTCATCCAAAGTCCGGCTATCTTCTTGCATGATAATATTAAGAGGCTTACCATCCCATTTTATCTCTTGAGTAGCATAGCCCACATAAGAAATCCGAATAATATCACCTTTCTTTGCGTTTGCAAAAGAAAAACGGCCATCCAATCCGGTAATTGTTCCAGTGGAAGTTCCCTTAACAGCCACAGATACTCCGATAACTGGTTCTCCTGTCACATCTTTTATTATACCGGTACAAGCACCGGCCTGCTGTGTGTTTTTCACATCGGTAACCCCCGGATGGGCAACCGAATAAGTTGCCGGACCAAAGATTCCCATAAGGAACAGCAGCATACTTACTGATCTTAGTTTTCTAAACATTGTTTCATTTTTTAAAGGTTATAACTTTTTCTAAAGGCTGCTGCAAAGTTAAATAGTAACAATATGTAGAACACTAAAAAAGGACAATATGGGTTTGTATTATTAGGACAGGAAAGAAACAAAAAGTGCACAAAAAGGAATAGTTGTTATTAAATTCACAAAAAAAGTATCAATATCTATTTTTATACTTTGATTTTATATAAATTTGCATATCTTTTACACTTAACATATAATATAGATACAGAGCTATGGAAGACCTTTCTACACAACAGCGCTCTATTTGGAGTTTATTAGAAAATATTACAGAGAATCTCAAAAGCAAGCGTCTGGCGGACGTTTTTCGTTTTATATCATTCTACCCTTCAGAGACATACGGGCCCCATAAACATCAACGCATTGAAATTAACCATGTTAAGAAAGGAAGTTGTATTCTCCATTTAGACAATGAAAGCGTAACTTTCCGTGAAAGAGAAACTATGATTATCACTTCAAATGTCAATCATCTATTTGAGGCAGGTCCAGAAGGTACAACCCTAATGCAATTGGAGTTTCTGCCGGATATATTTTCTCTTTTCAACCTAAATGTGGGTCTGGAAGCAAATGATCTCGCCCATACTTCTGTTTTTTTATTTTCGGAGGAAAACAGATTAATTAAAATAGTAAACAACATATGCATCGTACGTACGGTACAACGCATTATTAACGAACTGGAAGTAAAAAGTCCACATTACCAGTATCTGGCAGTAATGTATTATGCTGAATTACTAATTCTTATTTATCGTCATATGAATGAAGCTTACCTACCAATCTGCACAAACGATTCTTTGAGAAAAGCCATTGCATATATCCGTCTGAATTACTATTCAAACATCAATGTTAAGGATGTCGCCGAGCATATCGGTATCAGTGAAAGGCATCTTAGACGCATGTTCTCACAACATTTAAATCTAGCTCCACTAGACTACTTGAACCAAACACGGGTCAATAAAGCCATTGAGTTGTTACGAAATACAGATATGTCAATAAAAGAAGTATGTTTCCAATGTGGATTTCAGTCACCACAATACTTTTCACGTGTGTTTAAACAGCAAACGAGTATCTCTCCTCGCGAAATGACAAAATAAGATTTTATTTTGCATACCTTCTTTATTATACTCAATGAAAAGACAACAAACTCCAGATGTCACCGATTACAGTAAGCCTTTACACTTGAGATTGCCGTCTTTACATTAAATACATCTCTAAAAAATCAGATTATATTATATTATATTATATTCCAATCCTATTCGGCATTCTTCTTCAACCATTCTACTCTGCGTTGGTCAGGCAGGTGTCTTACCTTGAAGTGCTCAAATCTCACTTCAAATCCATTTCCATCAGGACAAGCAGCCATCAGTCCCACCTTCACGGGTATATTATCCTGTAACCAGGCATTACGCATTAGTGTGTAAGTTTTGTCATCAAATGAATAGAAAATTTCTACCGCATCCAGTCGTCTGACAGCTTTTATCCAGATATAAGGCACGGTTTTATCCAAAGTTATCACGCTCCAGTCACTCGTTTTATGAGTAACGACTGTACTCAAATTAAACTTCCCGTCTACAAACTCAATACCTGCTTTAATATAGTTTTCATGGTCAATACGAAGCATCAGTCCGGCTTGGTCGAAGCGTACTTTATAGTCACCTGTCACTTTTACTTTCGCTTCAAACTCACCACCATAGGTAGCATAATAGAATGGTGCATCATCTACCGTAAAACCATAGTGAGAAATCCGCCAATAATCACTTTGCGGAGTGACAGACATCGATAGTACATTATCTTTTATCTCCCATTGGTCCGGTTCATTGAACCATTGCATTTTTCCCAGCGTCTGTGCAAATGTCACTTGCACCATCAAACCCATAAATAGGGCCAAACATACTTTTTTCATTTTACTTTTTAATTATGTTTATCTTATAATGTATATTTTACTTTATCTTTTTCCGTGATTTGCCTAATCACACGGCAAGGATTACCTGCTGCAATCACATTGCCCGGGATATCTCTATTCACCACACTCCCCGCACCTATCACTGTATTGTCACCGATTGTCACACCCGGCAGCACACAAACTTGTGCTCCTATCCAGACATTATTACCCACATGAATGGGACGGGCATACTCTAATCCCCGGTTTCTTTGTTCTGCATCCAGAGGATGCCCCGCAGTATAGAATCCACAAGAAGGAGCTATAAAAACATTATCACCGAACGTTACTTTCGCTTCGTCCAGAATGACACAGTTCATATTGGCATAAAAATTCTCTCCTATCTCAATATTATAGCCATAATCGCAATAAAAGGGTTGTTCCAACAGAAAATGCTCTTTCGTCTTGTGAAGCAATCGACGAATAATGGCTTCCCGTTCAGTTATTTGCGAAGGACGTAAACGATTCAGTTCATAACATAATTCTTTGCAGACCTGCCGTTCGGCTATCAGCTCTGTATCATAATTAGCATCATACAGCCTGCCTGTTCCCATTTTTTCTTTTTCACTTTCCATCAACAACTATGTTTTATGATTATCTTTGCAAAGGTAAGAGCTTGTATCTAAGCCTGCAATGCTTATTAATAACCATTTCCCTTCCCGATATGGACATTGTTGACAAACTGAACAAAGAGTTTCTGGCACAGCCTTTCTGCAAAGATGAACAACTGCCTGAAGAACTAAAAGAGTATAAACAAATAGCATACAACTATGCACGGATAGAAAATGCAATTGCTGTGCTTAGCGATATGCATACCAACATCAGCTACATTTATTATGGGGGAACAGCCGAAACGTTGGGTATAGCCAAACGTGGAGAAAGCCGGAATTTTGAATCAATATGGGAAAAGGAAATCTTTAAACAGATTCATCCCGATGATCTGTCAGAAAAGTATGAACAGGAACTCCGCTTCTATCACTTCCTGAAACAGATTCCTGCGAAAAAGCGTGCAGATTATTTTCTTATGAGCAAACTTCGCATGCGTAATACTTCCGGAAAATATGTTCCTGTCCTGCACAGGATGTTTTATGTATCTACCCACTCAAGCAATAGCATGTGGCTGGCCCTGTGCCTTTACAATTTATCGACTGATCCTACCATGAATTGCATGGTCATCAACTCGGCAAACGGACAGGCCATAGAACTGGAAAAACAGGACTACAGCAGCCTTTTATCCGACAGGGAGAAGGTGATATTGAAGCTGATCGATACGGGGAAAACAAGTCAGGAGATTGCCCGGACCCTATTCATAAGTAAAAATACCGTCAGCCGACACCGGCAAAATATACTGGAGAAACTCCAGGTAAAGAATTCCATTGAAGCTTGCAGAATAGCGAAAGAGCTAAAACTACTTTCCTGACCGGGCTTTCAGAGGGGTGACAGATCACTGGTCCGGGAGATCCTTATGGGCAGCTTCCCAACCAATAATAGCATTCTTGCGCATCTCTCCCCAATGGTAATTTCCCGGTTCGCCGGTAGCCTTTATCACACGATGGCAAGGTATCAGAAAAGCAACCGGATTCTTCCCCACAGCAGTTCCGACAGCCCTACAAGCACCATTGTATCCGGATTTGGTCGCCAAATCGGCATAAGTCGCCAGCCCTCCTGCCGGAATCTTCAATAAAGTTTCCCATACTTTTAACTGGAATTCCGTTCCTTTCAAATGCAGTTTGATTTCTTCCAGCCTGTTCCAATCCCGATCAAAGACAGACAATGCATGTTGCTGCTTCGTGTCCGGTGATAGCACATATTTAGCGTTAGGAAATATACTTCGCAAATGATCAAAAGCTCTCCTCTCTCCTTCATCGACAAAGGCCATATGACAAACACCTTTATCGGTAGATGCTGCTATTATTTTACCAAACGGTGTATCGGCAAACGAATAATTAATATTCAATGCCAGTCCGCCGTTTTTATATTCACCGGGAGTCATTCCCTCTATGTTTATAAACAAGTCATGAAGTCGCCCTGTTCCCGAAAGTCCAAGCTCGCAGGCTGTATCAAAAAGTGTCGCATGGGTTTCTTTCAATATCTTTTTTGCATACTCAATATTCAGATATTGCAAGAAACGCTTCGGAGTTGTTCCCGCCCACTCGCTAAACATCCTTTGGAAATGGAAGGGACTCATATTGATATGTTCTGCGATCTCCTCCAATTTAGGCTGCGTACGATAGTTATTCTTAATAAATCGAATAGCATCTGCAATCCGATTATAATTCAGTTCCTGCTGTGACTTCATCTATATTCAAAAAAACACTTTGTCAGAAAGTTCAAGTTCAAGTAATATCTTCTTTGCAGGAATTCCACCACCATACCCTACTAATTTACGGTCACTGCCAATCACGCGATGACAAGGAACAAGTATTGAAATGGGATTCGCCCCATTGGCGGCAGCCACAGCGCGAATAGCTTTGGGATTGCCTAATTTCCGCGATAAATCGCCATAAGATAATGTCATCCCATACGGGATATTCAACAACTCTTTCCAAACAGTCTTCTGAAAATCGGTACCGACAAAGAACAACGGAATATCAAAAGCCGTTCTTTTCCTGCCAAAATATTCATCCAGCTGAATTATTGTTCGTACAATTACTTCGGATGAACTCTTTTCATAATCGGCATGTAACAGTTTCTGCATTCTCCGGTCAATTAATACCCGCCTTCCTTCCCTGTTCCAATCGCACATGCAAAGTTTTCCTTGGTAAGAGCCTAATATCAGCTCCCCGCATGGTAATTGGTAGTATTGTATCTGAATAACGTTTTTCATATTTCTCTCTTCTCTATTGGAAAATTAATAACTTTTTGTTTCCTTGATTTAATTTATCTGTCATTATCCGAAGCACAAGGAGCACAGACACATTCACTCTGTTCGAGTACGTAGCAAATGTACGAAGTTTCCAAATGAAAAATAACCCGAAACTTGCTAAAATCAGTTTCCGAATGAGTTATTTATATCATAAAACCAATTAGAGCGGAATTAATTGCATGAACGCTTCAACCGAACCATTAAAAAAACCTATTTAATAATTCTTCACCGGCTCTTCATGGAATGTACAGAGGCAACAAATACTAAAAAGGCTGTTTAAAAACTAATTGTTTAATAGAATATAGCTCTTTCTAAAAAGATAAAGCAATAAAAGAAATGCAAGAACGACATATTGACCGTAAACACTATTTTAATGAGCAAGCGTAAACCTGTAGAAACTATTACATTCCATATATAAAAAGCAAGATAGGATATCTCCCCGATAAAGTGTTGTATTTATAACCATAGAACAACCAAAACTAATCAGAAATATCCGAGTGTAAATCTTTAATTACCAGCATATTCTAAAATTTAACACTTTTCGGTTGCCATTTGTCGCTTCCCAAATTTCCACATATTTTTGAGACGTATTTCTGACGTGGAGAATTTGCGGGGCTTGTTTTTTGTCACACCGTGCAGACAGTTGACAAGGGTTTACAACCGTTTACGACAAGCGACAATAACCGCCCCGATATGCGGAAACAGTCACACTGTGTAGAAAAGCGACAATGGTTGACTTCCGTTCACATCCGTTTACCATTTCAGAGATATAGGATTGAAGAAATGAACCATTAAACGATAAAACGGTATGAAAGCAACCAGAAAATGCAGTTTTTGCGGCAAGTCCTTTGTAACCCGAAGCGGTATGCAAAGATATTGCAGTGAGGCTTGTCAGGCAGAAGCCAAACGAGCCAGAGTGATGCAGAAGAACAACCTCTTCAAAGTCGCCCAACCCTTGATGGAGATACAGCATCAGGAGTATCTCACCTTTTCCAAAGCAGCCATCCTCATGGGCTGTTCCCGACAGTACATTTACAAACTTGTAGCCATCGGCAAGCTGAAAGCCTCACGCATCAGCAACCGCATGGCATTCATCCGCAGAGCCGACATCGAGCAGATGTTGGAGGGCAATCCCTATCACCGCATCCTGCCCGGCAACACCTCCACACCAAGGAAATCATCTTCATCTTCCTTACCTGCCAAAAGAGAAAAAAGGGAAAAGGAAAGCGAAGAAGTGTTGGACTTCTATTCGGGCGAGGAGGTGATGTCCCTTTTTAAGGTAAAGCAGTCATGGCTTTACACTTCCGCCAAGCGTAACCATATCCCCATCTGCCGTATCGCAGGAAAGAACTATTACAGCAAGAAGCATATTGACGAGTTTTTCGGTGTGGCAGTTGATATTAGCGAAATTACCGACTGGCTACTGACCGAGGAGGTGGAGGAACTGTTCGGCATGAAGCCGACCGCACTCCGTGCCTACACCTATCGCCATAAGATACCCACTAAAAGAGAGTACGGGCGTACCTATTACTCCAAATCACATTTGAACGAACTCCGCAGAACTGACCTTGTGAACGATGAACGCTACTATACCGTTGAGCAGGTGCAGCAAATCTATGGTCTTTCGTCAGCCAACATCTGCCATATCGTCAAGGTGAAGCACATCGAAAAGATAAAGGTGGGTGTGAAAAACCTGCTTTTGCGCTCAGATGTGGAGCGTGTCATGGCTGAAAGGAACAAATAACCGTGAAAAATCGGGATTATCGAAAATTATTTCAAAATGATGTATCGTGGAGGTATTCACGGATATTTCACGTTGTTCCTTTGCCATCGGAAACATGGATACAACTCCAAAATGTATACAACCAATTAAAACATAATTATTATGAGTAAATGCAAAACAGTTACCTTGCGTAAGCGCAAGATTAAGAACGGGACACAGTATTCACTATGCCTTGACTACTATCCCGGCTACCGTGACAATGTCACCATGAGAGTGATTACACGTGAAGCCTTAGGAATTTACATCTTCGCCAAACCTGCAAACCAGCAGGAACGGGACTTCAACGCACGCATGATGAAGAAAGCGGTCATCCTGCGCAACCAGCGCTACGAAGCCATTTTCAATGAAAACAACGGCTTTTTTGACAAGACCAAGATGAAGGGCGATTTCCTTGCCTATTTCAAAGGACTGGCTGACCGCAAGAATATCAAGTGGCAGCACGTATACAAGCATTTCCAGCGGTTCGTGAACGGCAAATGCACCTTTGAGGAGGTGGATGTGGATTTGTGCCGCAAGTTCATGGAATACCTGCTTGATGCACCCCAATCCATCCACACCAACCAAAAGCTGCACATCAACTCCGCAGCAGGCTATTGGTCAACTTTCCGTGCCGTGCTGCACACCGCTTACCGTGACAGGAAGATAAAGGAGAACCCAAACGGCTTCTTAGACCGCATCGAGTGCATTCCCACCATCAGGGAGCATTTGAGCCAAGAGGAACTGATACGGCTTGCCGAAACACCCTGTGAGGAGGAGGTCTTGAAAAAAGCTTTTCTTTTCGCCTGTCTTACGGGACTGAGAAAGAGCGACATCAGACAGCTCACGTGGCAGCAGATACAACCATACACCAACGGCAGGATGTTCGTTACCACCCGTATGCAGAAAACCAAAGAAATAGTGCATAACCCCATCAGTGATGAAGCCTATGGACTGCTGGGAGAACGGGGCGAGGGACTTATCTTTGAGGATTTCAAGGACAAGATGCTGCAAGGACCACTCCAACGGTGGCTCACGGCAGCAGGGATAACCAAGAAAATCACCTTTCACTGTACCCGCCACAGCTTCGGAAGCCTGCACGTGGAAATGGGAACGGACATGGCTGTCATCCAAGCCTATCTCGGACATAAGAACATTACCACCACACAAATCTATTCCAAGATAGCAGCGCAGCAGATGTGTCAGGTGGTGGACAAGATAACCTTGAAGCGCAAGGAGGCATAAATGTCTCACATTGACAGGTATTCAGAGGGGCGGTTATGGCTACAAGGCTATAATCGCCCCTCTATGTTTTTGGCTTGATGCCACCATTTATAAGCCCCTCAGAGTATGAAACAGAGTATGATATGATGACATTTCGTGAAATACATTGAAAAAGACCGTTCTAACCGCAAATAACGGGCAGTAATTGGGAAAAATAGCATTAACTTTGCACAAAATAATACAGGAACATTCAATCTCTCAACGAAATATGGAATCATCAATCAAGGACAAATACATCATCTTGGGCTTTGTCGGCTTCGCCATCGTCCTAATATCTTCCATTGCCACGCTGGTAATAGCGGACAGCTTCAACCAAGACAACTTTGTCAGGTGGATAGTATTCGTATGCTGTAACCTGTTGGGATGGTTGCTCTATCTCTCCTTTCAGACACTTATCTTTGATACATACGAAATCTACAAAATCAAGTTCGGCAAGAAAGAAACGATTGCCGAAGCCATAGAGGTGCAGGAAGAACTGTCACAAAATACACTTGAAGAAGCCACATCTGTGCCTGGACCTACATCAGTCCCTGAGCCTGTACCCGAATCATCCCCGACAAAAGAAGAGACACTTATCCAAACACAACCGATAGAGCTTACTATCGCCCCGGATCTTCACGAAAAGAACCGTGCCAATTACGCAAGCAGAGAGCAACGGGAAAAGGAAGAGCGCATCCGCATGGTCATGGAGTATTGCCATTATTACCTGCCTCGCATTGCCGACCAAGAAACCGTGAACCACATCTGTACTGAGGTGGACAAATGGATGAATCTTAACACTTATACCCCGAAGCCCATACAAAGACCGTTTACCAAAGACATCAACAACATTCCACTCCGTCACTTCGTATGGAATATCTCTGAGCGTTTCCTGTACAAGAGATACTACAATGGGGATAACCGTGCCAAGTTCATCAAAGCCCTTTTCCCGAAATCGTTTGCTGATACAGACTTATCAACCATCAAGAATTTCAAGGTAGAGCCGTTAAAGACGGAAATTCCCATTGATGAACCCGAAAACGGCAAACTTGATTTCCACTATCCCGAGGATTATGTGCGGAATTAGGATAATCACGACACCAACGACAACCATCCGGTAACTCATAACCGCCTGTTTTACATCGTTTCCCGAGTAATTTTACCCGTCATTTATGGCTGGGCTTAATTATTCGGGAATTATTTTGCAATGACGTGTCGTGGAGATATTCACGGATATATCATTTCAGTCCTTTGCGCCAAGTCTTACAAAAGAGACGAGTACGCGAATGGAAAAATCAATTCTTACCTTCAACGACCTCCCCGAGGTTGTCGCTCAGCTTCGAGACGAAGTGATGAGCCTGAAAAGCCTGCTCGCCGAGCAGCGCAGTGTGAACAATGCCAAAACGGTGGACACCCACGTGCCCATGTCTGTGGACGAGGCAGCAGAGTATTTAGGTATCCCTAAGGGTACGCTCTACATGAAACTGTCAGAAGGGACAATCCCTGCCACCAAGCCCGGCAAACGCTATTGCCTTTACCGTGACGAACTGGACAAGTGGCTGGAAACCGCCCGAAAGAATCCCATACCGTTGTCAGACGAGGAACTGAACAAGTCCTTATCCTCTTCCCACCGTCGCAAGCCCAACCCACGTAACTGGTGAATGATATGGAAGAGGATAAGAACTATATCAACCTGATACGTGGCGACCTCACAAAAGCATCCCAAGCGCATAACGGTATGCCCGACAGTGTAGGCATGATGAATATCAAGACGGCAAACCAAACCATTCTTGAAGCATCGTTATTGCCTACGCCCCGTGCGCTGTGGGACAGCTTTTGGTACGAGGGGGAACTCTCCTGCTTGTTTGCCGATTCCAACGTGGGCAAGTCCATCCTTGCCGTGCAGATAGCCGACCGCATCGCCCGAACCGACAATGTGCTGTATCTGGACTTTGAACTGTCCGAAAAGCAGTTCCAGCTCCGCTATACCAACGAGCATGGAGAGCTCTACACCTTTCCCGACAAACTCTATCGGGTGTCTATTGACTGCAACCAGCTTTTGGATGCCAACTTTGAGGAAGCTATCATAGGCGGCATTGAACAGATGGCTGTGCAGACCGACTGCAAGATTTTCATCATTGACAATCTTACCTACCTGTGTTGCGCCATGGAGAAAGGCGATGCCGCAGGACGGCTGATGATTCAGCTGAACAATCTCAAAAAGAGATATGCGCTCTCTATCCTTGTCCTGGCACATACGCCCAAACGCTCTTTGGATTGTCCCATCACATCCAACGACCTTGCCGGAAGCAAACGGCTCTACAATTTCTTTGACAGCGTGTTCACCATTGGAAAAAGTGCCCAAGACGGAGGGCTTCGCTATGTGAAGCAGCTTAAAGTGCGCTATGGCACGTTCTCTCATGATGCGGATAATGTAATCGTTTACGAGATTGACAAGGTGGATGCTTTCTTGCAGTTCGTGTTCAGGGGCTATTCCACGGAAAAGGAACACTTGAAAAAATTGGGCGACAATGAATCAAGCCAAAGGGATTGCCAAATTCTGCAACTCTCCCAATCGGGCAAGTCCGTCAGGGAGATAGCCTCACAGGTGAATTGTGGCAAGTCCACCGTAAACCGTATCATCCAGCGCAGCAAAGAGAGTAAAAACGCAGGTGTCCCAAGTGTCCCACTGTCCCAACCCTTAGAGTGTGGGACAATGGGACAGGATGGGACAGCCGACAATCAACCATCAAAAACGGACTAAGCTATGGGCAATTATTCATTACAGAAGTATAAAGGAACGGCAACACGGCATACCTGCCCCAAATGCGGAGACAGGCATTCTTTCGTCTATTACGTGGACGAAAATAATGTGCCGTTGCATCCATCGGTCGGCAGATGTAACCACGAAAGCGGTTGTGGGTATCACTACACTCCGAAAGAGTATTTTCAAGAGCATCCTGAACACAGAACTACCAATGATTTCTCTTTTGACAGGCAAAGAGCAGAGCAGAAGAAAGTGAAGCAGCAAAGTAAGCCGACAGCCATCGGCTATATTCCCCCTCACTATGTGGAGAAGTCGCAAAGCGAGCGTAGCAATTTCTTCCGTTTCCTCTTCACACTCCTTACTTCCTACTATGGCGACAAGGCGAAAGAGGTGTTGAAGCGGTTGTTGGAGGAATACCGTTTGGGGGCTACCCGTGACGGCTCTGTTATCTTTTGGCAGATAGACAGGACGGGCAAGGTACGCACGGGAAAGGTGATGCAGTACAATCCCGAAGACGGACACCGTATCAAGGGAGGACAGACATCGGCAGTGAACTGGATACACAGCATATTGAAAAAGCAGCGTGTGTTGGCAGAGGATTGGCAACTATCCCAATGCCTTTTCGGGGAACACTTGTTGAAAACGCATCCCGACAAGGTGGTGGTCTTGGTGGAATCCGAGAAGAGTGCCGTTATCGGTTCTGCTATCTTCCCCGATTATGTATGGCTGGCTACGGGTGGTAAGAGTCAGATGAGAGAAGAGAAACTCCGTGTACTGTCAGGGCGAACCGTGCTTCTCTTTCCCGATGCCGATGCTTATGCCGAGTGGAAACAGCGAGCCGAGAGCATGTACTTTTGTAAGGTGGTGGTTTCGGACATCATCGAAAGGAATGCCACCCCGAAACAAAAAGAAGCCCATATCGACATAGCCGATTGGATTATCTTTCAGATACGGGAGGGCAAGGTGATGAGTACAGCCAACCACTTGGTCGAGGCTGAGAGAATCCTCCAGCGGATGATAGAGAAGAATCCCGTCCTGCAAAAACTGATAGACGATTTAGACCTTGTGCTGGTCGGTGCATCTCCAATCGGCAACGATGATGAAAAACCTCCCTGACGGAGGAGAGCGGAAGCCGTAGGCTGGAGTTTGCAGACAATGGCTTGCCATTGATATAGCCCACTATAACTACACGCTCCGCTTACGTAGTTGTGGGCTCTCCCGAGGGGATTAGGGTTTTACCCTAATGACCCACTCAGGGCGTTTCTCCCCTGAGAACCCAGAGCAAAGAGTGACCCTCTCTTTGCAATCTCCGCTTATGGGTTGCACCCCTAAGAACCCCATGCGTTTACGGACAGCGGAAAAGCAAACAATAAAGTACAAACCAAAAAACAAGTATCTATGGCAACAAAATCAAGCATACATATCAAGCCCTGCAACATCGCATCGAGCGAGGCTCACAACAGGAGGACTGCCGAATACATGCGCCACATCGGAGAGTCCAGAATCTATGTCGTTCCTGAACTATCCACCGATAACGAACAGTGGATAAATCCCGACTTCGGCAGTCCGGATTTGCGGATGCATTATGACAATATCAGACAGATGGTAAAGGAAAAGACCGGACGTGCCATGCAGGAAAAGGAGCGTGAACGCAAAGGCAAGAACGGTAAAATAGTCAAGATTGCGGGATGCTCCCCCATACGTGAAGGAGTGCTGCTTGTCAGGTCGGACACCACACTGGCAGACGTGCGTAAATTCGGTGAGGAGTGTCAAAGACGCTGGGGAATCACACCGCTGCAAATCTTCCTGCACAAGGATGAAGGGCATTGGCTGAACGGTCAGCCGGAAGCGGAAGACAGGGAAAGCTTCAAAGTCGGGGACAGATGGTTCAAGCCGAACTATCATGCCCATATCGTTTTCGACTGGATGAACCACGAAACAGGAAAGAGCCGAAAGCTCAATGACGATGACATGATGCAGATGCAGACCCTTGCATCCGACATCCTGCTGATGGAACGCGGGCAGTCAAAGGCTGTCACTGGTAAGGAGCATCTGGAACGGAACGACTTTATCATTGAGAAGCAGAAAGCTGAACTGCAACGCATGGATGCAGCCAAACGGCACAAAGAAGAACAGATAAATCTTGCCGAGCAGGAACTGAAACAGGTGAAATCAGAAATACGCACTGACAAGTTAAAGAAGACAGCCACCACGGCAGCGACAGCCATAACTAGTGGAGTTGCTTCTCTTTTCGGGAGTGGAAAACTGAAAGAACTGGAACGTGCCAACGAAAAACTGCAAGACGAGGTTTCAAAACGGAACACCAATATTGAAAAATTGCAGAGCCAAGTACAGCAGATGCAGAAACAGCATGATACGCAAATCCACAATCTCAGAGAAATGCACAGGCAGGAACTTGACATGAAAGAAAAAGAACTGTCACGGCTCGCCAGAATCATAGACAAGGCTTTCAGGTGGTTTCCGATGTTCAGGGAAATGCTGCGCATGGAAAAGTTTTGTGCCATGCTGGGATTCTCTAAAGAAATGACTGAAAGTCTTATAGTCAAAAATGAAGCCCTGAAATGTAGCGGTAAAATCTATTCCGAGCAACACAGGCGGAACTTTGATATAAAGGATGATATTTTAAGGGTGGAAAATGACCCTGACGATGAAAGCAGGCTGAACCTGACAATAAACAGGAAGCCGATTGCCGACTGGTTCAGGGAGCAATGGCACAGGCTTAGATATGGAGCAAGAGTGCCGCAACAGGAAGAAAGAAAAAGTAGAGGATTCAAATTATAATAGAAGCAATTTGATTAGTAATCTAAAAGCACTCCGATAACGATTAGAGTGCTTTTAGATTGTTTATCATTAATTATCAAAGCAAGTGCAGTTTAAGATTTTACTGAAGTTTGCATTAATAAAGAATATACTACAGCTGATATATGCGCAACATATTGTGACGCTTGTGATTCATTTCCCTTGAAATCCTTAACAAATACCGCTAAGGTATAACTGATATTATTAGGCAGACATATATAGGCAACATCATTGTGAGCTGCAAGAACACCATTTTCATTAACATCACCTGAACCTGTCTTATGCGCTATAACAACCCCTTCTTTATCAAGAAGTGGAGCTGCTATCCTATCTACACCTGTTTTGCATTCTTTTAACGTATTCTTAATGAAACTTTGTTTCTCATCATCGATAAGACCTTCAGTAAACAAACGATTCATCAACATTGCAGCACCAAGAGGAGATGTATAGTTAGAGTAAGCCTTGTTATGGTCAGCCGACATTTCCTCTTCCGTATAAGCTATCTGAAAACTTGAACGAGGAATGAGTGTGGCTATAAAACTATCTGTTTGAGCGACATTAACCATATCCTTAAACATAAGGTTGCTTGCATTGTTGTCACTCTGAGTAAGAGTATAACGCAGCAAATCTCTCACTGTCAATGATATGACTGGCCCTGAATAATCTTTCAGCATAGGACTCCAAGTCTTTGGGTCAAGTTTATCCCTATTTATATTTACTAAGGTATCAAGTGAAATTCCTTTATTGTCAAAGTCATTACAAAGAGCTAATGCCTGATGAACCTTAAACACACTCATCATAGGATAAACACTCTTATTATTGACCTTAACCGTATCTCTGTTATTAACAATAACCGCCACACCAATTTCGCCAGGACAAGCTGAGACAATTTGAGAAATGCTATCAGTCAAAACATTTGTTAAAGGAGGATTTGCGCTATCTTTTGTCGCTGATTTATGGAACAATGAAAATACCAAGATGAAAATGCAAACTAAAGCTATACTCAAAACTACGATTTGTTTTTTTCTGTTTTTTTCCATGTTTATATTATTTATATTTGTTTGACGAGAATATCTTTATTTGCCGACAAAGGTACATAACTTTACGGAAAAATATGTTTCTAAAATATATAAAAATATATAAATAGACAGCTGTGGGGAAAATGTGGGGAAAAATTAGATAATTAAAAAGGCTAAATGACTGGAAATAATCACTTAGCCTTTTAATCCGTACCCAGACCCGTACTTCGTAATTGCTGCGCCCATCATTCAAGACTGTCAAATCGGGTCTTTCCTGTCAAGCCAATGATGCCTATGCGTATGCCAAACACATGGATTACGGATTTCTCGTTCCGTGAACAAACACTTTATCCGCAACTCTGCTATGTGGTGTATTGGCTTAACTCCATTTCTATGGGCAACACTTTTGTTGCAGATTTCAAGCAGCTTTTATCGAAATACCCATCAGTAAGAACTCGTTTATTAGGCTTTCCTCATAATTGGGAACAAGAGCCTTTGTGGAGATAAAATAATTGCCCTGTTTCTTAAAAAGCACTGGGGCAAACCAGCTCCGTCTTTAATTGTTTCCAATAAATGGATTGTTTCAAGCCCCTATAGAAAGAGAACAAAAATTCCTGTGTGAAAATTAATCTACGACAAGGAGCAAGCAAGGAGCAATATCAAACAAAAATCAATACCTTTGCAGTACATATGAGATAGACCAAAACAAAAGTGGAATATCGGAAACGAATAGCAAGGAAAAGAGAAGAAACGACCCAAGTTGATGTCCTTTTTGAGTTAATAATCAATAAAAGCGTTAAATCTTCACCTTTTAGAATGTGCAATTAAAAATAACAACCATATTTCTGACTTATTATCTATAAAATATTGAGTAATAATCGGTTGTAAATACGACAACTGGAAGTAGGATGTGGCGAAGGACATCAACAGATTGCAAAAGGAAAAATTATCTCACATCTGCCTTTTATACATCTCCTTCCTCGTTTCTTGTACAGATGGCTACTAAAACTATGCGGTGAAAAAGATGATACGATAAAAGAACTACTAAATATCAAACAGGTAAAATATAGCGTTGAAATATTCAGAAATGTCGCAAAACAAGCCGGATACCAGATTATGAATGAACAACTATATCTTTTCAATCCTCACTATGAAGTCAAATTTGGCTTTCCGCCAAGAAAACTAAGCAAAGGAATCTCTATGATTCCATATGTAAGAGATTTCTTCAGCACAAGTTGTTTTATATGATCATAGAAAATGATTAAATGTTTCAGTAGAAAAATAGAAAACCCTTGTAAACTTTGTATTTACAAGGGTTTATCTTCGCTTTTCGTACCCCTGACCGTTCTGTTCTCGAACCAATTCTTACATGATTTAGATTTGATTTGGGAACTACGAGAGTTCATACCGTTATAAAAGCCAAGCTTCAATATTGGATTTACATTACTTCAATTTTCCTTTTTACACCGACAAAGGTAGGATATTTAATGAAAACAAGCAAGTACAGTAAATAATATATTAAATTCAAAGTGAGTTCGTTTTTACTTCTTATCTAGTTAATAAATAGAAGATAACACCGTAACTCGGCTCTCAAAATACTCCTTTTTAGTAGGTATGATTGATTAGAACAAACGGTTCTGTGAATGAAATTTTCTGGTCCAGATATTTTTTCGATGAAATCAGCCTACTATTCTTTATTTTCTAACTAAATTAACTAATTATATATAAACAATAATTTGAAATATGGATAACAACTACAAAAGACAGTATCGCCAATTGGATGATACAACCAAACAAAAGATTAGTCAAAGTCTAAGAGGCAGAACAAAATCAGCTACCCACACCCAAGCTATTTCTAACGGACTGAAAAAGTACTGGGCAACAGTGCCCAACCAACCTAATAATAATGAAAATAAGAATGAAAAACATGAATAAAATATACGGTTTAAATATAGATGCGTTGAGACTCTGTTACGAAATTACAGACCCACATAATATTGATATTGTTAGAACATCAGATATAGGAGAAGAAGTCGACTTCATGTACTTTTACTTAAGACGGATAGAAGGTAAACATTTCAAGTTTGTTTATGAAATCCGCTACAGTGATGCAGGCATTGATAAATTGTTCGGAGAATTGAGATTGGGTATTAATGATGA
This sequence comes from Bacteroides sp. 11BF, assembly GCF_019633765.1. NCBI lineage: Bacteria > Pseudomonadati > Bacteroidota > Bacteroidia > Bacteroidales > Bacteroidaceae > Bacteroides > Bacteroides sp. 11BF. The sequence continues at coordinate 113,809 of NZ_JAFKPJ010000006.1, read as the reverse complement.
TAAAGAAGAAAATAATCGACACCCCAATGGATTTAGTAAAGCATGGATTAGTATTGATAATCATGTACTATATAGTGACGAAATATATTATCTAGAGTTTATTGAGAATAATTTGGGATTGGAACTACACAACATTACTACTCTTGACTTGTGTCTAGACCTTTCTAACGACATTGCTCGAATGATACGAAAATTAATCCGTAACAAGAAAATAACGACCATCCTTAATGGAAAAAAAATCATAGACCGCAGCCAAGACCGCCCAGAAATTACATATATCAGTAGCGGAAACATGGATAAAGACAAGTATCTGACAGTCTGTGTTAAACAAAAAAAGGCTATGAAAGACAAGAGTAGAGGTAGTACTTTAACTGCATATAACAAGAAAGCAGAAATAGCCAATAGTTCTTCAAAAAAGTATATAGAGGAGTTTTATGGCAATCCAGATAAATTGTATCGTTTGGAAGTACATTTGAACAATGATGAAGTGAAAGAATACTTGAACCGCACAAGACAAAAACTATCATTCTACTCCCTAGTAGACGTTAAATTCTTGCTGAGGCTATTTGACCAAACTATTAACAGTCTCATCAGATTTGAACATGAAGGCAAAAAGTTAGAGTGGGATGACTTGCTTTTGGGGGTTATAACAACCACCCCTGGAAATAACTTTGTTCCAAAGTTAATTCATTCAAAAAGAGTGAGAAAAGTGAGTTAAAAGCGTAGCCGAAAATGTTAGTGTATTAAAATTAAAAGTGTATCAATTTAACCTTATAAAAGACTGATTGATACACTTCTTTTTGTGTCAGTTTAATCTAAAAGATTATTGTGATTAATTTTTGTGATAAAGAACTCTACCTTTTATCGTATATTCACTACCATTTTTTGTGAACTTAAAATCATCATAACGAAGCGTTATAGTTTCAGAGGTCACATTATCCACAACGACTTTTCCACCTACTGTAGTATAAGTATAGCTAGAGCCTAAATCTGTATTTTTCACAAATTCTTTAACTTTAGCATTAAGTTCCATTCCGTTAGTTAGCTTATCTACACTAGCAGCATCATTACTTGCAATCGTAAAATAACTTATATCCATAAGACTTTCTGGATTACTAAAGCCAGCCTCAAAACTAATAGACTGACTATAAGAGTTGTACGACACAGATGCAGACTCATCATTAAGGTACTCTTTACCATTGATAATAATGGTATTTTCAACTTTTCCATTGTCATTGTCATCATCACTGGAACAAGACATAAACACACTAGTAGTTAAAAGAACTACAAACAAAATAAATACATTCTTTTTCATCTTATAAGAGTTTATTAATTAAGAATTTGTTAGTTATCATATATGATAACCAGTCTGCAAAGATAAGCCCTTTTCTTTGTTATCACAAATGATAACTACAGAAAAATGAATGAGCAGCAACTTTTTATTAAAATAGGAGACAAAATAAAGGAAATAAGGCTTGAAAAAGGAATAAGTCAACAAGACTTGGCAGCTAAATGCAACTTTGAAAAAGCTAATATGTCGCGAATTGAAGCTGGACGCACCAATCTGACGATAAAAAACGCATATAAAATTAGTCTTGCTTTAGGAGTTAGGCTAAAAGACCTATTAGATGTAGAATAATTACTTTACTTTTTAGGCATCGTTATCAAAAAACCTTTTCTTATAGTGCATAGAGAGTTCTGATACGGCTTTTCTTCTTTCAATCCATAATTTCTTAATGTCCCCAATGCGATACCCAAGTCTTTAGGACTGAATTTCGTATAAATTGCAGAGAGTGAGCCAAAATAGTAATGTTGTCCGTTGTATTCAACGTGAACAACTGTTCTTTCTTGTTTATTATCCATATTGTGTATATTTTACTCCACAAAGGAATGATAAATATTTAATATTTACCATATTTCTAGCCTTATTTAACGCTATAAATGATTTATATTAAATATACATCACTATCTTTGCATCATAAACAAGTAACACCATGAAAAAAGTAGTAATCTTTGCACGAGTATCAAGTACCAACGGAACACAAGACTATGAACGTCAAATAAATGATTTGCAGACATTAGCCTCAGCAAACAATTGGACGGTTGAGGCTGTATTTGCAGAAAAAGTATCTGGAGCAAAAAAGAACACAGAACGCACAGAGTTAATGAATATGATAAACTATATCAACTCACATAATATAAATAAAGTATTAGTAACCGAACTATCCAGACTTGGACGTGATACCCTACAAGTACTACAAGCCATAGAAATATTAAATCAAAATAAGGTTTCAGTATTTATCCAAAATTATAACATTGAAACTCTGACATCAGAGGGTGAAATTAACCCTATGAGTCAGTTCCTTATTACAATACTCGCAGAGGTAGCACGTATGGAACGCAAAACAATTCGTGAACGTGTGGCAAGTGGTTACCAGAACTTTCGCAGTAATGGTGGCAAAGTAGGACGAAAAGCAGGATATAGTAAAAGCGATGAAACTATGAAAGAAGAATACGCAGAAGAATTAAGACTACTGAAAAGAGGATATTCACTCCGAAATACCTCAAAACTGACGGGAACAAGTATTAACACCTTGCGAAAATTAACCAAATTAACATAATTTATGCATCAAAAGTGGTAATTGTATCTATAGGTCGTATATTTGCAATGTTGGTACATCAATTCACTTAAAAAAAATATCTTTTACTTCAAATAATGATATATGGGGCAAGAAGCACATTCATGCCTAGGCACTTCCTTGTCTTGTGGATTGATTGAATGTGTAAGAATAAGTTGCCGATGTGCAACACAATAATGTGATATAATTCAATGATTACATTAGAAAAATGCAAAGAAATACTCAATAAGGGAAAAAGAAAGTACGATAATGAAGAAATAAAATTGATAAGAAAGTACTTATGTCTTATGGCAGAGTTACAAATAGAAAATGAAAAGAATGTTGAACTAATAAATTGATAAAATAATGAATGTCATACTATATTGCAGAGTCAGTTCGGACGAACAGTCAGAAAACACAAGTCTAGATTTCCAAGAGAAAGTACTAAGAGCATATTGTAGCAGTAAACAATATGAAGTAATTATGTGCAAGCATGAAGACTTCTCCGCAAAACACCATGATTTACGTCGTCCAGAAATGAAAAGTATTTTCAATTACTGCCGAAAACATAAAAATGAAATAGATTTAATACTCTTCCTCCGTTGGGATAGATTCTCGAGAAGTGCAGAATTTGCATTTGCATATAAAAGAAAATTCATGGACGAAATGGGAATAAGATTGATTTCTGTTGAAAACCCGATTGACTTTGAAAGTCCAGACTGGGCAACTTTATTGGGTGTTTACTGTGGTAGCGCACAATCCGAAAATAATAAAATAAGCAAGCGCACTAAAGACGGAATACGAGAAACATTAATTAAAGGTAGATGCGCTAACAAAGCCCCTAGAGGCTATAAAAATGTGAGAACAGACAAACATTCTACCCATATAGAAATAGATGATAAAAAGGCAGCTATTATACAGAATATCTTTAATGAAGTTGCAAAAGGTATAGAAGCCCCATGTTATATACGTAGAAAATTCCAAAGGCAAGGATTTAATATACCAGAAACCTCTTTTTTCGAAATGCTACGCAACAAATTTTATATCGGTAAAATTCGTGTGCCAGCATACAAAGGAGAACCCGAATATTATGTAAACGGTGAACATGAAGCAATTATAGATGAAGAAACATTCTATAAAGTTCAAGAAATATTAGACGGCAAAAGAAAGAAAACACCTAAACTATCCAAAGCCATAAATCCTGACTTATTTTTGCGGAAATTTTTAATCTGCCCCGTATGTGGTTGTGCCTTAACTGGTGCTACAAGTTCGGGCAATGGCGGCAAATACACCTATTACTTTTGTTGTAACAATCAAAAACATATAAGAATGAGAGCAGAGAACGTAAACGAAGAGTTCGCTCGATACACAGCCCAATTGAAGCCCAATAAAACGGTATTGGACTTGTATAACGAAATTCTAAAGGATTTGCAAAGTGAACACAAAGGAGAAAGTAAAAAAGAAGTAGCAGCACTACAAAATGAACTTTCTACTATCCAAAAACGCATTAACAACATTGAAGATAAATATCTGGACGGGGATTTAACCAAAGAACAATATAACAGAATGTTGGAGAGATACACAAAAGAAGCCTCATCCATGCAACAACAGATTGAAATGCGTGAGAACCCTAACCGTGGTAATATCGAACCAAAACTAAACTACTCTATCAATCTGATAAACAATATAGATAGCTATATAAGAAATGCGTCTGTAGGGGTGAAAATTAAGCTGATAAGTTCGATGTTTCCCGAAAAAATCGAATTTGACGGAAAAACATATCGAACCAATTCTTACAATAAAGTTCTTGATTTAATCTATCAGCAAACCAACGAGTTACGAGGAGTAGAAAAGAAAAACGGAGAGAGTATTTCTACTTTCTCCGCTTCAGTACCCAGACCCGGGGTCGAACCGGGATGGAAGTGAATCCACTGGTGTTTGAGACCAGCGCGTCTACCGATTCCGCCATCTGGGCATTGGTTTCAAATGCGGTGCAAAGATACGGCTTTTTTTTGAACCTGCAAGAGTTTTATAAAAAAAAGGAGAAAAAAAGAATAAAACATCTCATAAACGCTTCGGTTTTCAGAGAATAAACTGTATTTTAGCAGAAACATTTAAAACAGTCAATATCATGACAAGTAAAGATAATTATTGCGTAATTATGGGCGGAGGTATCGGCAGTCGTTTCTGGCCGTTTAGCCGCAAGACAATGCCTAAACAGTTTCTGGATTTCTTTGGTACAGGTCGTTCGTTGCTGCAGCAAACCTTCGATCGATTCAATAAAATTATTCCTACGGAGAACATACTTATTGTAACAAATGCGATATATGCAGATTTGGTAAAAGAACAACTTCCGGAATTAGACTCCAAACAGATTCTGTTAGAGCCGGCAAGGAGAAATACAGCTCCTTGCATTGCATGGGCCTCTTACCATATACGCTCTTTAAATCCGGACGCTAATATCGTAGTTGCTCCTTCTGATCATCTGATTCTGAAAGAAGGAGAATTCTTAGCCGCCATAGAGAAAGGTCTGGACTTTGTTTCAAAATCCGACAAGCTCCTCACCTTAGGGATAAAACCTAATCGCCCGGAAACAGGATACGGATATATTCAGATAGCAGAACAGGAAGGAGATAATTTCTACAAAGTAAAAACATTCACGGAAAAGCCCGAGTTGGAGCTTGCTAAAGTTTTTGTCGAGAGTGGAGAATTTTATTGGAATTCCGGACTTTTCATGTGGAACGTCAATACAATCATCAAAGCAGGAGAAGCTCTTCTTCCAGAACTGGCATCAAAACTGGCTCCGGGAAAAGATGTATATGGCACACCGGAAGAGAAAGCCTTCATCGAAGAAAACTTCCCGGCATGCCCAAATGTTTCAATAGACTTTGGCATCATGGAAAAAGCCGACAATGTATATGTTTCTTTAGGAGATTTCGGATGGTCGGACCTTGGAACATGGGGATCATTGTACGACTTATCGCCTAAAGATGAACAAGGAAATGTAACTCTGAAATGCGATTCTATGATCTATAACAGTAACAACAATATCGTTGTATTGCCAAAAGGCAAGCTTGCTGTAATAGAAGGATTAGAGGGATTCCTGGTTGCCGAATCAGACAATGTATTGCTGATATGCAAAAAAGACGAAGAACATGCCATACGCAAGTATGTAAACGATGCACAAATGAAATTAGGAGAAGACTATATTTGATTTCTGCGTAAAACTAAAAAAGGGACTGAACTTAGCGTTCAGTCCCTTTACTATATTATGAAGGAAGAATTTTATTGGGCTGCTTCGTAAGCAGAATTAATAGTCTTAGCAATAGCGACGAACTCTTCATCTGCCAGCTTCAGTTTCGGATTAGAAAAAAGCATATCCGATTCATTCTGAATAGGAATCAAATGAATATGAGCATGTGGAACCTCAAGTCCGATCACTGCTTCACCCACTTTTTTACAAGGAAAGGCTTTCTCAATAGCACGGGCTATTTTTTTGGCAAAGACGTGCATTGCAGCCAGATCCTCATCACTCAAATCAAAGATATAATCAACTTCCTGTTTAGGCACAACCAAAGTATGTCCCTTCACCAACGGATTGATATCAAGGAAAGCAAAAAACTTTTCGTTTTCGGCTACCTTATAGCATGGAATTTCACCTGCTATGATTCTACTGAATATTGTTGCCATAATCCCATATATATAAAATAGGGCAAGCCCCAGCATGGACCTGCCCTCTTGTTAAAACGAAATGTTTACTACTTCAAGACTGATTTTACCTTGTGGAACCTGGATCTCAGCAACATCACCTACCTTCTTGCCGAGTAATCCCTGAGCAATCGGCGTGCTAACAGAAATCTTTCCTTCTTTCAGATTAGCCTCGCTTTCTGAAACGATGGTATAAGTCATCTTCATACCATTCTTGGTATTCTTCAGTTCTACTTTATTCAGAATCTGCACTGAATCTGTTTTCAGTTTCGATTCATCGATAATCTTAGCATCCGCTATTACAGCTTTGAGTTTGTTGATTCTCATCTCAAGCATACCCTGAGCTTCTTTTGCAGCATCGTATTCGGCATTCTCCGATAAGTCTCCTTTATCGCGTGCCTCAGCTATTGCCGCAGAGATTTTGGGGCGTTCCACTGTTTCCAGTTCTTTAAGTTCCGCCATCAATTTCTTGTAACCTTCTTCTGACATATAAGCCATGATGTTTTCCTCCTTTTATTTTTTAACGGTCATATAAAACAAAAAAGAATTCCAACATGAGTCATGCTGGAACCCTCTTTTCAATTATTTCTTCGCAAAGATAACCTTTTAAACGATATGTGTCAAGCAAAAAGTAATGCTATGTAACATATTTAAACGAAATCTTCTAATTTATAACAACTTAAAGCATAGACTTGATAGTTCCTTCCAAGTCTTTTATCGTCTCTCCACGGGCTCTCAGTTCATTGTTACGATTGATCAGGAATAGAGCCGGTAGATTCTTTACGCCATATAAAGCTGCATTCGTTGAGTAAATTCCATTTTCATCGCGAACGCATACCCAAGGCAAATTATCGGCTGAAGTTTTCCAGAAATGTTCATCAGCATCCAATGAAACCTGATAAATTTCCAGCCCCTGACCCGCATACTTATTATACAAGTCACGCAGCATCAGGTTATGTGGAGCCGAAACTGCACTTTGGTAGACCGTAAAGTCAAGAAGAACGACTTTACCCTTCAAATCAGTGAGTTTACGGATATTACCTTTCATATCTCTCAAAGCAATATCAATCACACCTGTTTCAGCAATCTTTTCTTCCGGTATCTCGATTGTCTTTTGCTGGGGGGTACGAGTATTCTTCATACCTTTTATAACTATATTATAGAGATTCTTCGAACGTACCGCATGCGGATAAGTATTATTCAGACTTGTGGCTACAGCACCAAAACATTTAATATCGTCTTTATTGTTCAAAGGATCAAAAATCATATAATTGTTTAGCTTCTGGAACAAAGCAAAATAAGCAGAAGCTGTATTGGGAGCAGCAAAAATATAATTGATTTTCACATCATCCTTATAATTCTTCAACAATACAGCCAGGCTGTCTTCAAACACATCGTTACCTAATTGATTGGCTTGCGCAGCTTTTACCAACGCATCCACATTCTTCTGTAAACGGATCTGTTTTAGAGTCAGTTCTTTAATTTTCGCAGAATTGTCCGAGCCTTCTACTGTATAAGCAGTCGAAAAGTCTGTATAAGGCGCTTTGATGCTGACAGTTTCTGTAGAGTCAACCGAGAAATTAATCACTTTATCTTCCACCCGTAAACGATAAAACTCAGGAGATTCAGGGCGTAATTGTTTAAAACTGAATGAACCGTCTCCTTTCAATTTTACAGAATCCAAAGGCACAATTCCTTCAAGTCCGGAAGCTTCCAGATAAAGCATTTTTCCATCTGCTCCCGAAACATCTCCTTTCACATTAAATTTAGGGTCAGAATTACAAGAACTTAAAGCAAGAGCCACAAGAGCTACTAACGTTACTTTTTTCATAATATGCGTGTTATTTTTCAAGCTGCAAATATACTTCTTTTCAAGATTAGTCAAAGCATTTTGCCATGTTCTTCACTCCAAAATTGAAAAAAATCAAATTCCCACTAACTTTTTATCTCATTTTCACGAGATTAGTGCAATAAATGTATATCTTTGCGGGAATTTTGAAAGAAAGATATTAGATAAAACAATTTTTATGATTAACCCAATTGTTAAGACGATCGAGTTGGGAGATGGCAGAACCATCACACTCGAAACGGGAAAGCTGGCAAAACAGGCAGATGGCTCTGTGATGCTTCGCATGGGTAACACCATGTTGTTAGCTACTGTTTGTGCCGCTAAAGATGCAGTTCCCGGAACAGATTTCATGCCGCTTCAGGTAGAGTACAAAGAAAAATTTGCAGCATTCGGCCGCTTCCCCGGTGGCTTTACAAAAAGAGAAGGAAGAGCATCTGATTATGAGATTCTTACCTGCCGCTTAGTAGACCGTGCTCTCCGTCCTTTATTCCCCGATAATTTCCATGCAGAAGTTTACGTAAACATTATCCTTTTCTCAGCAGACGGTGTTGATATGCCCGACGCATTGGCCGGACTTGCTGCTTCAGCAGCACTTGCTGTTTCAGATATTCCTTTCAACGGACCTATTTCGGAAGTACGTGTTGCACGTATTGATGGTAAGTTCGTTATCAACCCGACTTTCGACCAGCTTGAAAAAGCTGATATGGACATCATGGTTGCCGCTACTTATGAAAACATCATGATGGTAGAAGGTGAAATGAGCGAAGTATCGGAAGCCGAATTGCTGGAAGCAATGAAAGTGGCTCACGAAGCTATCAAAGTACATTGCAAAGCACAGATGGAACTGACTGAAATGGTTGGTAAAACCGTAAAACGTGAATATTGTCACGAAGAAAACGACGAAGAACTCCGCAAAGCCGTTCACGATGCCTGCTACGATAAATCGTATGCCATCGCAGCTTCCGGAAACAGAAACAAACATGAACGTCAGGATGCTTTCGACGCTATCCGTGACGAATTCAAAGCTCAGTTCTCCGAAGAAGAGTTGGAAGAAAAAGGTGCACTGATTGATCGTTATTATCATGACGTAGAAAAAGAGGCCATGCGTCGTTGTATCCTTGATGAAGGAAAACGTTTGGATGGACGTAAGACTACTGAAATTCGCCCTATCTGGTGTGAAGTCGGCTACCTACCCGGGCCTCACGGATCAGCCATCTTTACCCGTGGTGAGACTCAGTCATTGACTTCAGTTACTTTGGGTACCAAACTGGATGAAAAAATCATTGACGACGTTTTGGCTCACGGAAAAGAACGCTTCTTATTGCACTATAACTTCCCTCCTTTCTCAACAGGTGAAGCAAAAGCTCAACGTGGCGTAGGCCGTCGTGAAATCGGGCACGGTAATCTGGCACACAGAGCACTGAAGAGAATGATTCCGGAAGATTACCCATATGTAGTACGTGTTGTTTCAGATATCCTTGAATCAAACGGTTCTTCATCCATGGCTACTGTATGCGCCGGAACTCTGGCCCTGATGGATGCCGGTGTGAAGATTAAGAAACCGGTATCGGGCATCGCTATGGGATTGATTAAGAACGCTGGCGAAGAAAAATATGCAGTATTGTCTGACATCCTCGGTGATGAAGACCACTTGGGTGATATGGACTTCAAAGTAACAGGTACCAAAGACGGTATTACAGCTACCCAGATGGACATTAAAGTAGACGGTCTGTCTTATGAAATTCTGGAACGTGCTTTGAACCAGGCAAAAGAAGGACGTATGCATATTCTTGGTAAAATCCAGGAGACAATTGCCGAACCACGTACCGAACTGAAAGATCATGCTCCCCGTATCGAAACAATGACTATTCCTAAAGAATTTATCGGTGCTGTAATCGGCCCGGGTGGAAAAATCATTCAAGGTATGCAGGAAGAAACAGGTGCTACAATCACTATCGAGGAGATCGACAACGTGGGCCGCATCGAGATTTCCGGAACCAACAAGAAATCAATCGATGATGCAATCCGCCTGATCAAAGGTATTGTTGCCGTTCCCGAAATAGGTGAAGTATACAAAGGTAAGGTACGCTCAATCATGCCTTATGGTGCATTCGTTGAATTCCTTCCGGGAAAAGACGGTCTACTCCATATCTCAGAAATTGACTGGAAACGCCTTGAAACTGTAGAAGAAGCCGGCATCAAAGAAGGTGACGAGATCGAAGTGAAATTGATCGACATTGACCCGAAGACAGGTAAGTTCAAACTTTCAAGAAAAGTTTTGTTACCCCGTCCGGAAAAAAAATAAATAATTCCTGTCCTTACTGACAGATTGATAACCTGGCTATTATTTATAGCCAGGTTATTTTTTTACCGGCAATCAGCATAAAAGTCATTCTTTTATTTTGATATTCCAAAAAGTTTATGTTGCTTTGTCATAACAAAATCCAACGAACCTTTAAAATCTATTCATGTCAAGCAACAACAGTCTTCATACCATGGACCTATTCAGTCGGTTCTTCCAAGAAAACCAGGAGAGGTTTCTGTCGTTTGCTTACTCATATACCCGAAATAAAGCCGCAGCTGAAGACATCTTGATGGAAGCAATGATCAGCCTGTGGGAAAACCGTGAAAAATGGGAAAAAGATTCTAATCTCCACGCATTATTGCTCACTATCATCAAGAATAAATCTCTTAACTACCTTGAGCACGAACAGGTACGTATGCGGGCCGAAGAAGCCATCAACACACACAAACAGCGGGAACTCGACCTCCGCATTGCTACTTTGGAAGCTTGTGAACCCGAATCGATCTTCAACACCGAAATACAACGCATTGTATATAAAACACTTGAACAGCTACCGGAACAAAGCCGTCACATCTTTATATTAAGCCGCTATCACAATGCTCCCAATAAAAAGATAGCCGAACAACTCGGCATTTCCATCAAGAGTGTAGAGTTCCATATCACTAAAGCGCTGAAATTATTGCGGCTTGAACTCAAAGATTATCTTATTTCCCTACTTTTCTAAAAAAAACTTCATTTTCCTTTAGGGTTGTCCGGGAGTATCCTGTTATATATACAGAAAGAGGAAATAAGGCCTCCGACAATATATAAACTAAAAACATTTTATGGAACAGGAACTACTATACAAGTATTTTAAAGGAACTGCCTCCGAAAAAGAAGAAAAACTAATTCTGGACTGGGTGGATGCCTCTCCCGAAAACCGGAAAGCATTTCAAAAAGAACGGATGCTATATGACATCGCTCTGTTCACGGATGAAAAACAAATAAACCGGAGAGACAAAAAAAACCGGATTCTCCCGATGTTGAAGTGGAGTGCACGTGTTGCTGCCGTACTCATCGTAGCTGTCAGTTGTGGGTTGTTGTTTAAGAATTACCAATATGAAAAATCAGCCTACCGGCAAACCATAACTGTTCCTGCAGGACAACGTGCACAGATCACACTGGCAGATGGAACAAAAGTATGGTTGAACTCAAAGTCTACTTTGACTTATGCATCCAACTTCGGACGCCAAGAAAGAAACGTAGAGCTGGACGGAGAAGCTTATTTTGAAGTAGCCAAAAACAAAAAGATACCATTTTTTGTCAACACGGAAATAAACCGGGTGAAAGTGGTCGGAACCCATTTCAACGTTTGTGCCTACAAAGGCAGTAACGAATTTGAAACGACCTTGATTGAAGGTATTGTCGACATCTATCCGGTAGGAAGTGATCAAGTGATCACCCGACTGACCAAAGACGAGTTCTTCGGATCATACAACGGAAAGTACAAGAAGACTACTTTACCTTCGTACGATTATCTGAGATGGAAAGAAGGATTATACTGTTTTGATGATGCGCCGCTTAACAGCCTGCTCAACAAACTGGAAAAATATTATAATGTGAACATAAGCGTAAGAAATCTGAAAATACTGAACTACCGTTGTACAGGTAAGTTTAAAGAGCAGGATGGCATAGAGCATATTCTGAAAGTCATTCAGAAGGATCATAAGTTCACATACCACATCAATGAAGAAAAAGACAGTATCATCATTGAATAGAAATAAGGAAAGAGCTCAATATAGACCTTAAATTAGTACGAACCATTAAAAACCAGATACGCATGAAAAAGTAGAAAAGAAAGTCCATTATTCTCAAAAAAGAAAATCGGAAAGTACCCCCATACTTTCCGATTCGAAACAGTCAAAAATCGACCTTAATCAATTTATTAACTTAACACGTTACAAAGATATGAGAAAAATTTCTTTGCCAAGGCATTTATGCCCAAAAAATTTTGTTTCAAAACAAATATTGTTAACCATGAAGATCACATTATTCCTTCTCTTTTTCGTAGCATTCCAAGCTTACAGTGAGAATGGATACTCTCAAAATGCTAAAATAAGCATACCACGTTCAAGTCTGAAAGTAAGCGAATTACTATCAAAGATTGAATCTCAGACGGAATATCTGTTTGTCTATAACAAAAAGAATGTAGATACCAGACGTACAGTAAACGTACAGGCTGACAACAAAGCCGTATCCGAAGTTCTCGACGAGGCATTTAAAGGTACCAACATTAAATATGTAATGGAAGGGCACAACATTGTTCTGACCAAAAACAACGATAACGCCTCAACAGCCCAACAGGACAGAGTAACCGTAAAAGGAGTAGTTACTGACCAGAATGGCGATCCCATCATCGGTGCCAATGTATTGGAGAAAGGTACTACAAACGGTTGCATCACCAATATGGAAGGCAACTTCAGCCTTAATGTACCCAGCAACTCTATTCTTACGATTACCTATATCGGTTATCATCCACAAAACATACAGGTAAACGGACAACAAAATCTCAACATAAAGATGCAGGAAGAAGCCATGGCACTGGAACAGGTAGTCGTAACCGCCATGGGTATCAAGAAAAAAGAAGCCTCCTTGACCTACTCAACCCAACAAGTAGGTGGCGACGAACTGACCCGCGCCAAAGATCCGAATATGATTAATGCTCTTGCCGGTAAAACAGCAGGTGTACAAATCACCAAGAGTTCATCCGGACTGGGCGGCTCAGCCAAAGTGTCTATTCGTGGCAGCCGTTCTATCAGCGGAAACAACCAACCCCTTTATGTGATTGACGGTGTACCGATGCTGAATAGCAGCAACGAACAGGCTTCCACAGCCATCGGTGGTACTGCCGATGCAGGTAACCGTGATGGCGGTGACGGTATCTCCAACCTGAACCCGGATGATATCGAAAGCATGAGTATCCTGAAAGGAGCTTCCGCAGCAGCCCTCTACGGCTCACAAGCTGCCAATGGTGTCATCCTGATTACTACCAAGAAGGGTAAAGCCGGTATCCAGAAAATTACATTCTCTTCTAACTTGACTGTAGACCATGCCATCTGCCTGCCCGAATTCCAAAACAGTTATGCCATGGATCCCGAAGCCAAAAACGGTTGGGGGAAAAAGGCAACTCTAAAAGATTATGACAATGCAGATAATTTCTTCCAGAATGGTGTAACAGCCATCAATTCCGTATCCTTTATGAACGGCAGTGAAAAGATGCAAACTTACTTCTCTTATGCTAATACCACTGCCAAAGGTATAGTCGAGAAAAACAAAATGCAGAAGCACAATCTAAATTTCCGCGAAACAGCCAATTTCTTTAACGACTACCTAAAGCTGGACGCCAATGTCAACCTGATGACACAAACAATCAAAAATCGTCCGACTTCCGGTGGCTATTATATGAATCCGCTGGTGGGGCTCTACGGTTTCCCGAGAGGTGAAAACTTATCCGAATATAAAAACAACTTCGAAGTGTTTGACCCGGCACGTAATATGAATGTACAGAACTGGTATACTTCTTATCAGGATATGGAACAGAATCCTTACTGGATCACCAACCGCATCAACAGCAACGATAAACGTACACGCGCCATCGCTTCACTGACCGCCAACGTGAAAATCACTGACTGGCTGAATATCCAGGCTCGTGGTACTGCCGATTACACACACGATCAGTATCAACAACGTATGTACGCTTCTACTGCTCCTGCCCTATCAGGACAAAACGGACGTTATATTGACTTGAACCATACTGAAACATTGTATTACGGTGATGTCATGGCTATGATAAACAAAAAATGGAATGACTTCTCATTGAATGGCGCGATCGGCGGCAGCATTAACAGTACGAATGTCAATTCTTTGAGACTGGACTCCAAAACAGCTTCACTGTACTACCCCAACGTCTTCACCGTAGCCAATATCAAAATGACACAGGCTGCTTATATCGACGAACAAATCAATCAAAAAAGAGTATTACAGTCTCTGTTCGGCACTGCCCAGTTAGGTTGGAAAGAAAGCCTGTATCTGGATGTCACCGCACGCAACGACTGGTCGTCTACATTGGCCTATACCAAACATAGCAGTTTCTTCTACCCCTCGGTAGGTCTGTCATGGGTGCTGAACAATACAGTGCAACTCCCCGAATGGATTTCTTTCGGAAAGATCAGAGGTTCATGGTCCAAAGTTGGTAACGATCTCCCGTTGTTCATCAGCAACACGATTCCGGGCAGTAATGATATCATCGGTGCAGGTGGTGCCATCGTTACTTACTCTAAAGCTCCTTTCAATGATCTGAAACCCGAGATGAGTACTTCCTATGAAATCGGTACCGAATGGAAATTCTTCAACTATCGACTGGATTTAGACTTCACCTATTATCGTACCAACACCAAGAATCAGTTATTTACATTGCCTTCATCGGCAGGTGCCGAGTATAAATACTACATGGTAAATGCCGGTAACATTCAGAACGAAGGTATAGAAATCACTTTAGGAGCTACTCCGGTAATGAATGACGCTTTCCGTTGGAAGACTCAATTTAACTTCTCTACCAACAAAAACAAGATTATCAAGCTTCATCCGGATCTGAAAACATTTGTTTATGGTGACGAAAGTTTCTCTTCCTCCTACTCCATGCGCCTGGTAGAAGGTGGTTCATTCGGTGATATTTATGGCAAGGCATTCGAGCGTGACAAGAATGGCAAAGTGGTGTTCACTACAGACGCAGACGGTGACAAGATTCCAAACGTTATCGGTGGCGGCAATACAGAAAAAGTAGGAAACTGTAATCCGGACTTTATGTTGGGATGGAGCAATACTTTCACTTACAAAGGTTTCTCACTCTACTTCCTGATTGACGGACGTTTCGGTGGCGATGTACTTTCACAGACTCAGGCCGAACTTGACCAAAGAGGTGTCAGCCTGAACAGTGGAAAAGCCCGTGATGCAGGTTATGTCAATGTCGGTGGAACTCAAGTGAAACCGCAAAAGTTTTATACCGCAGTCAGCGGACGTGACGGATGTACGGAATACTATATGTACGATGCTACCAACATCCGCCTCCGCGAACTTTCATTAGGCTACTCACTTCCTCAAAGCTGGTTGGCCAAAGCCGGCGGTGCTTTCAAAGATGTCCAGTTGTCATTCGTAGCACGCAACCTGTTCTTCATCTCCAAGAAAGCTCCGTTCGACCCGGATGCTGTTCTTTCAACAGGTAACGATAATCAGGGTATTGACGTCTTCGGCATGCCGACTACCCGCAGCTTAGGTTTCAATATTAAGTTCACATTCTAAAAGAGATTCATCATGAAAAACAATATCAAATATATAGCAAGTATACTCTTAGGAGGACTAATCGGATTTTCAGCCTGTACCGATTCTTTCGAATCATTCAATACCAACGAAGCGGGATTCGATAATGATAGCAAGAAACAGGATTTCAACTATTATGGTATTCCACTGGGCATTATCCAGCAAGGAATCTACTTCAATTACGATTGGGGAAGCGGTAAGAACTGGCCTTTCCAGACCATGCAAAATCTGGGAGCGGATTTATTCTCGGGATACGTGCATGACTTCAAACCCTTCAACGAGGGGAAGAACAACAGCACTTATTATATGATGGACGGATGGAACGGTTCCACATGGGATAACACCTACGGATACATCATGCCGGAAGTCCAGAAATCTGAGACAATCAACGAAAAAGACAATATAGGATTCTATGGCATCACCAAGATATTGAAGGTGGAGCTAATGCACCGTTTGTCCGACTTGTATGGTCCGATCGTTTACACCCAGTTCGGATCGAAAACAGGTTCTACTCCCGATACACAACCGGAAGCCTACAAAGCTTTCTTCAACGATCTGGACGAAGGTATCGCAAAGATACGTGAATATCAAAAAGCCAATCCAGAGATAGAGAGCTTTGCTAAGTTCGATATCCTGATGCCCCAGGGGAAACGCACTTTCAGCGAGTGGATCCGGTTCGCGAACTCTCTCCGTTTGCGCCTGGCTGTCCGCATCGCCATGGCGGACTCTAAACTCGCTGTTGCAGAGGCGCAGAAATCCCTTACAGACAAAGAAGGATTGCTGGAAGGAAATGATGAGGTGATAGCCGTATCGACAGCGTCGGGCTATACCAACCCTTTCGGAGAAATCAATATTGGATGGGGCGAGGTGTTTATGAACGCCAATATGGAGTCCTTGTTAGTAGGCTATGAAGATCCCCGTCTGGAAAAATACTTTAATAAAGCAACCGGCTCCGACGCAACAAGTATTATTAACTACAAGGGTACTTACAAAGGTATCCGCCAGGGAACGGGTTTCAATCACCAGAACTACAACGGACATTCCAAAAGCACTATCACCCAGCAAACTGACGCCATACTAATGACTCCTGCCGAAATATGGTTCCTGCGTGCCGAAGCAGCTTTGAGGGGATGGAGTAGTGAGTCCGTCAAGGATTGTTATGAAAAAGGTGTAAAAGCATCATTTGCCCAATGGGGTGTTGCAGGAGCAGAAGCTTACCTGGAAAGCGAGAAGAAACCTGCAGACTACATAGATGCTTTCAAAGCGGAGAATAATGTGAAGGCTGTCAATACGCTGACCCCAAAATGGGACGATGCTGCCAGCAATGAAGATAAACTGGGACGTATCATTACACAAAAATGGCTGGCCATATATCCGGAAGGAGGAGAAGCTTGGGCAGAACAACGGCGTACAGGTTATCCGAAATTATTCCCTGTTTTGGTCAATCAGAGTGAAGGTACAGTAGACACCGGCATCGGACCACGCCGACTGAACTTCTTCGTGGGTATCAAAACAACCAATCCAGAACAATATACTCAACTGGTAAATGCGTTGGGTGGAACCGATAATTGCGGCACTCGCCTGTGGTGGGACACCGGAAGAAATTTCTGACACACAAAGGTATATATTTTAATTAGTGGTGTTTTCTTCGTATTAGTTACGGGGAAAAAGATTGGAAGGGGCAAAGTCGGGGGGCTTTGTCCCCTTTTCTATTAAAAATAAAATCAATAGAAAAAATCCCCAAAAACCTAAACAATAAGTCTATAATAGATTAATAACAAACATATTACCCATCATAGAGTGTTTCAAAATACGTTCGTTTTATGGAACACGATTTTTACCTCCTACACAAAATGCAAGGGAGAGAGATAAAAGATTGATAATTAAAACAATGTGGAAATATTTGCACAGATGAAAAACACACCTTATCTTTGTTCCATAAAACGAACGTTTTTTGAAACACCATTGTGTATTCAAGACCGTTATATCTGATTGTAATACACAAACTTACGCATAATAAAAGTGGTATCAAACAGCCTTTACCGACTTATACAACACGTATAAGCCGGGTGAGAGATTTTTGATCTGATTATTCACTAAACAAATTTAGAATGAACAAACTTTTTATTATGCGAACACACCTCTTATGGATAGCAGTAATGACAGCATCCAGCCTCTGGGTCAGTGGATGCACCCAAGAAGAAAAGTATCCATTTCTTCAGGAAAAAGATAAGGATTCCGATATTGTAATACCTATTAACATCAGTATGGCTGAAAATGGTGAGTACAATTCTTACGCTCCGGAAGATACCATGCCCCCTCGTTATAATGCACCTCTGATTGCCGAATGGACAGGGGTAAAAACTTTAAGCCGTACCCGTACAAAAGAATCTCCAGAATATAGTGGTCCCAGAATCGCATCCATGGAACTGACGAAAGATACCCTTTCCACCCTAACTACCCGTGCAAACACTCTAACTACAGGTGTTTACTTTCGTCTGATCGTTTTCCGAAAATCAGGGAGCAACTACGTATTCCAATCAGCCGCAGACTATACCTCAAATGGTACTTCCTCGCCTGTACTGAAACAGGGGAAACTACTCACACGGTCAGGAACGATTCGGGTAATCGGCTACTCCTTCAATACAACTGCGGCATTGGGAAATATCCCTGCATCATATACCTATAATAGCACCAAAATAGATATTTCAAACATGAATAATGACTTTATGACTTATGATTCAGGAGACATAGCCAATGTGAACAGTCTTAATTACAATCTTCCGGTAACATTCAAACAGAAACTGTGCAAACTAACAATAAGCATTAGTGTAACAGGCTTCACAAGTAATACCATCAGCGGATGTACAGGAGTATACGTAAAGCAGGGAGGCAATTCAACCTCGTGGGTGATTGGAAGTTCGGCAGTGGCTGCTAATACCAACAACACAGCTTCATTCAACCCAAACACCAACCTGACTACCACTATACGAATGGTTCCCTTCGCAAGTGCCAGGACAATAACAGTACACTTCGACAAACTGACAGTAGGAAATATAATTGCTAATAATGCGGATAATATAGACATTACCTCAAACCAAAGTGTCCAATTGAAAGAGGGTATGAGCTATACAATGAAAATACAGTTTAAGAGAAGCCCCGGAATAAACGTTCCGGCAGGTAGCATCAATCTGAGCAATCCGAAAAAAGCATGTACCAATGATGATAAGCAAAAGTTATCAAAATTGGTATTTGCTGACGGCAATTTAAAAAGTACCGGTGCAAGCAACAGTTATGTATGGGCAACCAACAAAGAATTTGGCTACTATTATCAATGGAAAAAAGACTATAATGGAAACAACATCGATCCTTGTGCCAGACTAAATCCCACAACTTATGGTAGTGGTTGGCGGCTACCTACACGCAATGAATTAGAAAGATTGGGAAGATGCAATAATGTAAAAAAGGTCTCTAATGGAGTGAATGGTGTGTGGTTCCTAAATGCCACAACTGGTATTTTTTTACCGTTAGGTGGCTGGCGTAATAATAACTCGGGAACAACGGCAGAAGAATGGCCTGGAACGTATGGTCAATATTTTACAGATGAATCAATTAATACTAATGATTGTTATAGATTGGATATATCTCCCGGAGAAGGTAAAACCGATGTCAATAGCACACAAAAGAAAATGGCATACCAAACTCGTTGTGTCAAAGGACCTAAACTATAATATTTCCCCTTAAATATAAAGAAGAGTAAAAAAAACAAAGACAGAAACAGTGCTGATAATCCACTATCTAATTTTTTCGGAGATATTCCGTAAATCACAAAACACAAGGCAACTAATTCATTTCGAATCAGTTGCCTTATTTATATTTTAATCATTCCTCCCAAAAATTCAGAACGCCTCAATCGAAGGAAAAGTCTAAAACAAATCCCCTACTATTAGATAGTCAGCACAATTCGTCAGGAATATATTATGAACTAACTTTGAAAATATTGCCATACCTTGATCACACCAAGTATTTCGATATTAGCAACCATACATACTCTGATAGCAACCGTCCAAAAAGCAAGTATAAAACTCAAACAAAAGAAAAGATCACTTCTCTAATAATAAATATCCTATGTTATAAGAATCATGTTTCAAAGGACGTACGTCTGATGCAACAAAGATAAGACGCTTTTTTCATCTGTGCAAATCTTTTTGCATTGATTTAATTATCAGAAGTTTATATATTCCCCTAACATCCAGTGTGGAGGGTAAAAATAGTGTTTCAAAAAACGTACGTCTTTTGAAACACAAGAGCCGTTCTATCTGTCTAATTTACACAAACTTACCGCAAAATAAAAGCTGTATTCACAGCCTGCTATAGCCAGTCTGTCCATTTTTTAATGGGAAGGCCTTGCTGAGCATGATCTATTTTATTCATTTTTAAACATTTGAGTTATGAATACGAAGACAAAACTTCTGTATGTAGGCTTTCGTACGTTAAGCACATGCTGTCTGTACGCAGCTTTTTTAATGATAACATCGTGTGACGACAATGTTATGAATCCCAACGGCCCCGAACCGGACGGAGGGGACATGATCTCTGTTACGGTCAGCCGGGTTGAGGATGGCAGCTATATGGAAAGCCATATTGATACTCCCGATACGACGGGGGGAAGAACGCTTGTGGACGAATGGGTACCGGTTAAGGAATCACCCGCCAGCAGGACCATACCCACTGCCGTACCTTACGATGGCCCTTCAGTGGTACGGATGACACTCCGCGAAGAGCCACAAGTCACAACCCGTGCCGCTACATTGGGCAATGGCATTTATTTCCGGTTGATCGCTTTCCGTAAGGTGGGCAGCAATTACGTGTTCCAGTCGGCAGCGGATTTTACGACGAACGGGACTTCCGCTCCCACTCTCAGGCAAGGTAACCTGCTCACCAGAGCGGGAACTGTCCGTGTGATCGGATACTCGTTCAATAGTACGGCAGCGATGGGAACGATCCCTTCATCCTATGCTTATAACAGTACTTCCGTCACTATCCCGAATATGAGCAATGACTTTATGGTGTATGACTCGGGAGACATAGCGAATGTGGGCACAATCAGCCGCAATCTGTCAGTTAGTTTCACGCAAAAACTCTGCAAACTGACGGTTAAGCTCTCCTTGTCGCAGTTTGGAAGTAATACGTTTACCAACTGTACGGGCGTATATGTTTCTCAGGGCGGCAATGCGTCCGCCTGGACGATAGGTCCCTCTACAAATAATGTAAGTGCCAATACCGGAAATACGCCTACATTCAGTATAGCCAATAGTTCGACTGCTACTGTACGGTTAGTACCCTTTTCGGGTGCCCGGGCGATCACGGTACATATCGGTACGTTGAAACTTTGCAATTACTTCAATGTAAATAATCGGAATATGACCTCCAGCCAGAATGTCCAGTTACAAGCGGGACGAAGTTATACCATTACACTGAAGTTTGAATTGGGGATACAACTGGCAGCAAGCGACATTACCCTGACACAAAACGGATGTACAGCGAGTGATAAGACTAACTTGGCGAAATTGAGATGGGCCACAGGAAATTTAAAAAGTATGGGAAATGCCAACTACGTATGGGCACCTTCACAAACAGAAACCGGGTATTATTACGCCTTCAATAAACTTTATGATGGAAGTAATGGAGATCCGTGTTCTAAATTAAATACTGCATACTATGGCACAGGATGGCGTACTCCATCAAGAGATGAATGCTTGTCGCTATCAAGATGTACAAATAAGACAAAAGTTAATAATGGAATATGGTTTATGAATAATTCCAAAGGTTTGTTTTTACTCTTGGCAGGTGCGCGTACTTGGAGTGGGGGAAGCGGCACTGCCGCTACAGAAAGTGGATACGCACGTTATTGGACCAGTACTAACAATAGTGGTAGTATTGCATATTCATTTAATTTTGAGAATAATAAAGCGGAAGTTAATTCAAGTACTAAAGGAGATGGATTTAGTGTCCGCTGTGTAAAATAATAGATTTATAAATTATTAAAATCGTAATGATCATGAAAACCGAACTCAAAGGCTGGCTTGCGGACAATACCGTGACCACCGACAACAAAGAAGACAAAATCCTGGTATTGGAAAGCGCCGGAAACCTGACGCTATCCGATGTACTGGATGAAATGAAAAAAGAAGATACCGGCTTGCGGGCAGAGACTTTAAAGCATGCCGTCGATCTCTTTCAGCGCACAGTATCAGAATTGGTACTGAACGGATACTCTGTCAATACGGGGCTTTTTCGTGCAGTCCCACAGTTTCGCGGCGTGATAGACGGTGGAATATGGAATCCCGAGAAAAATTCTATCTATGTTTCCTTCAACCAGGATAAGGATTTACGTGAAGCTATCGCACGGACCAGCGTGAAAATTCTGGGAGCCAAAGGTGACTCGGCCTACTTCATCGGCGGTGAAGACGCTGCCACCCGTGCTACGGACGGTAGTGCAACTGCCGGACGTAACTATCGCCTACAGGGCAAGAACATCAAAGTAGCAGGTACAGATCCTGCTGTAGGTATCGTCTTGATTGATGAAAAAGGCACAGAGACGAAGCTACCGATGGATATGATAGCAGTAAACAACCCTTCGGAAGTACTGGTACTCCTACCGGCAGACCTGACAGACGGAATATACGAACTGCGACTGACCACGCAATATACCAGTGGCAACCGGCAACTGAAGATACCACATGTCATCAGCCGAACCATCGTAATAGACAATACAACCGAGGGCGACGGAGATATTGTGGACGACCCGACAGCATAAATCATACCGCATCGCTTCCCTTATGCAGGACTGCATTGATATCTTGTGCAGCTCTGCACAAGGTGCCGGTGCACCCCTGCACAATGCGGCAATGCAACCAAGCTCTAAAATCACTGATAAACCTGTACCGGAAGTTCTCCCCTTAAAGCACCCAAAGCATTCAATGCCAAAGCCTCCATCTCATCTTCTCCCGGATACACGAAGACGGGAGCAAGGAAAGAAATACGTTCCCTTAAACGGGAAATTACGTAATCAGAATAGGCAATGCCTCCGGTCAGCAGGATGGCGTCTACCTTTCCATACAAAACAGTAGAGGCAGCACCGATACTTTTAGCCACATTGTAGATCATGGCATCGAGCACCAACCGGGCATGATCATCACCTGCCTCAATGGACTGAATAACGGCAGGAATATCAGTAGTTCCCAAATGGGCGGTAAGCCCGGCACGGCCCGAAATTCGTTTCTTCAATTCATCTTTGGTGAATTTCCCGCTGAAACAGAGGTCTATCAGTTGTCCGGCGGGAAGAGTTCCGGCTCTTTCGGGTGAGAAAGGACCTTCTCCATCCAATGCATTATTGGCATCGACTGCACGCCCATGACGATGGACCGCAACGGAAATGCCTCCTCCCAAATGGCAGACAATCAAATCAAGATCTTCATAACGAGTGCCATGTTCGGCAGCATAACGACGGGCAATAGCTTTCTGATTCAGTGCATGCCAGATAGTGATACGCGGCATCAAGGGCGAACCGGTAATGCGGGCAACCTCTTCCAGTTCGTCCACCACACCCGGATCTGCAATAAACGCCCGGCACCCGGGTAAAGCTGCGGCCAATTCATCGGCTATCAAACCTCCCAGATTGCAGGCATGCGTACGCATGGCATGGAGGGTATCCCGCTTCATAGCTTCGTTAACCTCATAAACTCCACCGGGAATAGGCTTCACCAAACCTCCGCGTCCAATGACAGCATCGAACCGGAAAGGAATATCATTTGCCTCCAACTCCCGGAGGACAAGTGATTTACGAAACTCAAACTGGTCGATCACCTGGGGGAAGGCAGACAACTCTTCTACTGTATGGCGGATGTTGCGTACCAACAAAGGAGTTTCGTCTTCATAAACGGCAATCTTTGTTGAAGTGGAACCGGGATTGATAACAAGGACCCTTTCACTCCGTCCATTCCTTGCAGAAGGGGAAGTGGGGATTGCATTCAGTTTATCCATATTCTTAGTTTAATTATGATCATCATCGGAGCATCTTCCTCCCTCTGCCGACCGGGTAGAAGCCGTCAGGCATGCCATCGCAATGCTATAATACTTGGAAAGTCCGGAATCACTACGTGACGGTAGCACCACCGGACAAATGGGGCCTTGCAGCAATCCTGCCATATCGGCCTTGGCAAATAATGAAACAGACTTATAAAAAGCATTGGCCGACTCGATATTAGGGAATATCAATACATCTGCCTGCCCGTTGATAGGCGATACAATTCCTTTAATATCCCCGCTGGCCTGCTCGCAGGAAGTACGAACATCCAACGGGCCATCAATAATAACATTGCCAAACTCTCCGGCTTCGGCCAACTCCACGATATTAACATAATCAAGAGAATGGGGGAACTTGGCACTTACCTTCTCCGTACAATGAATCAAAGAGATGCGCGGCTGCTCTATCCCAAACCTCCGGCAGGTACAGATGGCGTACCAAACCATCTCAATACGTTGTTGTAAAGTGGGCCGGGGAATAACAGCCGCATCCGAAAAGAACAATAATTTATCATACGTCGGAATCTGCATTACAGCCAGGTGAGTCAGGATCTTTCCTTTGGGTAGTAGCCCTTTCTCCTTGTCAAGAATAGCATGAAGCAGGTTGTCAGTATTAATAATCCCTTTCATCAAAATGTCAGCCCCCCCTTCCCGGACAATGCGGACCGCTTCACGCGCTGCCTCATCGGGATCTTCAATATGGATGGTCTTCACATAATCCGGATACTTTTGCAAGGTAGGATACTTTTGAAGGATGGCTGAGTCACCAATCATCAGAAATTCTGCAATACCCTCGTCAAGTGCACGGGCAATGGCATATTCTGTATTCGGATCATTGGCACAGACAACGGCAATCCGTTTCCGTCGGTTTAAGGTTTTTAGGTGTTCTGTCAGTTGGTCGAAGTTTCTAATAGGTTCCATAACGTTAGATTTTTAGCAAATATCAGAAAAAGGATTGAGAAGTACATCATGGTATACTGAAAAAATGGGTAAACCGGATAACATTTTGATATTATACAACGCTTTCATTTCTACGGATGCAGGTAATTTCGTTTTTTAATGTAAATTTGTATCCTGTTAAACACCTATAATCAAACAGAACCATGAAAACAAAAACTTTTCTCGCTCTTTTCTGCCTGCTGTGTATCAGTTCAGGCTTTTCATCGTGCCAACGTCATTCGCCTGACCAGTGGACATTGGTTTGGGAAGATAATTTCGACCAAAAAACAGGCTTTGACCCACAGGTATGGAGCAAAATACCACGTGGCAAATCGGACTGGAATAACTATATGACAGACTTCGACTCTTGTTTCGATATGCGTGACGGCAATATGGTGCTGCGGGGTATCATCAATTACAGCCAGCCCAATGACACAGCACCCTATCTGACCGGAGGGATTTATACCAAAGGGAAAAAGGCATTCAGCAACGGGCGTCTGGAGATACGTGCCAAGTTGAACGGTGCACGCGGCGAATGGCCGGCTATCTGGATGCTTCCGGTAGATGCTCCCTGGCCGATGGGTGGAGAAATCGATATTATGGAACGTCTGAATCACGACACAATCGCTTACCAGACTATACATACCAACTATACATACAATCTGGGCATCAAAGACAATCCGTTGTCACACTCCATAGGTACGATCAATCCCGATGACTACAATGTATATTCGGTAGAAATGTATCCGGACAGCATTGCATTCTATATCAATGATACGCATACTTTCACCTATCCCCGCATCGAAACAGACAA
This sequence comes from Bacteroides sp. 11BF, assembly GCF_019633765.1. Classification (NCBI taxonomy): domain Bacteria; kingdom Pseudomonadati; phylum Bacteroidota; class Bacteroidia; order Bacteroidales; family Bacteroidaceae; genus Bacteroides; species Bacteroides sp. 11BF. The sequence continues at coordinate 88,133 of NZ_JAFKPJ010000006.1, read as the reverse complement.
AAAAGGGCAATTTCCCTTCGATCAGCCTTTCTATCTGCTGATCGACATGCAACTGGGTGGCTCGTGGGTAGGAGCTGTAGACCCGAAAGAGCTTCCTGTAGAAATGCATGTAGACTGGGTAAAATTCTACCAGAAGAAATAAACTAAAACAAATTCACTGAATGAAGATACAATTCCCTCCATTCCTGCACGAAGGCGATAAAGTCGCCATCGTATCGCCTTCGGGCAAGATAGACAATATGTTTCTGAGAGGTGCCAAGACGCAACTGGCGTCTTGGGGACTGGTCCCTGAAATGGGAAAACACGTCCGTAGCTCCTGGGGATGTTATGCCGGCACCATCCGGCAGCGCGCTTCGGACTTTCAGACAGCAATGGATGACAAAGAAATTAAGGCGATTTTATGTAGCCGTGGCGGCTACGGAGCGGTTCATCTTATTGAACGGCTCGACTTCACCCGTTTCCGCGAACACCCGAAGTGGATGATCGGATTCAGTGATATCACAGTGCTCCATAATCTGTTTCAGTACAACGGGTTTGCTTCGTTACATGCTCCTATGGCACGCCATCTCGCAGTAGAAGCGGCCGACGATCCGTGTTCACTGTACCTGAGGGATATACTTTTCGGTAAACTGCCTGCATATAAATGTAAACGTCACAAGTTGAACCGACTCGGCACAGCCAAGGGTGTTCTGCGTGGTGGCAATATGGCAGTATTCCACGGCCTTCGGGGAACTCCATACGACATACCTCCCGAAGGGACAATCCTGTTTATCGAGGACGTGGGCGAACGTCCTTATGCCATCGAGCGCATGATGTATAACCTGAAATTAGGGGGCGTACTTGAGAAGTTGTCAGGCCTCATCATCGGACAGTTTACCGAATACGAAGAAGATCGTGCCATAAAGAAAGACCTTTATGGTGCACTCTTCGATCTGGTAGAAGAGTATAATTATCCGATCTGCTTTGATTTCCCCGTAGGGCATGTAACGGAAAATCTGCCACTGATCAATGGGGCGGAAGTAGAACTTATATCCGGAAAGAAAGGAGTAGAATTGTTAATAAACCCTCCTATCTGACCTACCCTACTGCGAAAATGACTAATTTTGAGGCCTTAACCCCAAAAGCATAATTATGAAAAGAAATTCTATGCTATTACTGACAGCTTTTATTTTGTTATCCGCCTTTTCTTGCGGAACGAACAACAACAAAACCAATTCAGTTCAGGAGTCTGAAAAGAATATAACCGTGAAAGCACCACAATTCGATGCAGACAGCGCCTATAAATACATACAGGCACAAGTGGACTTCGGCCCTCGCAATCCGAACAGTAAAGGACATGCAGCATGTGGAGAATATCTGGCTACTAAGCTGGCAGAACATGGGGCCAAAGTGACTAACCAGAATGTGGAACTGCCCGCCTATGACGGCACGCTGCTGAAAGCACGCAATATCATCGGTTCATTCAAGCCCGAAAGCAAAAAACGCATTGCCCTTTTTGCACACTGGGATACACGTCCGTGGGCAGACAATGATCCCAACGAGAAGAATCACCACACACCGATATTAGGTGCCAACGACGGAGCGAGCGGTGTGGGCGTGTTGCTTGAAATAGCTCGACTGATCAATCAGCAGCAACCGGAACTGGGAATCGATATTATCTTTTTGGACGCAGAAGATTATGGCGCTCCCCAATTCTATAAAGGAGAACATTTAGAGGAGCAATGGTGTCTCGGTGCACAATATTGGGCACGCAATCCGCATGTGGAAGGCTATAATGCCCGTTTCGGTATCTTGCTCGATATGGTAGGCGGCAAAGATGCCACTTTCTTTAAGGAGGTGTACTCGGAGAAGTTTGCCCGTGGAATCAACAAAAAGGTATGGAAGAAGGCTAACGACGCTGGTTACGGACGTTACTTTATTAACGAAACAGGTGGCCAGATCACTGACGACCATCTGTTTATCAATCGGCTGGCCGGTATCCCGACTATCGACATCATTCCGAACGACGAAAATTGTGAACTGTCCAGTTTCGGACCGACTTGGCATACCGTAAACGACAACATGGATGTTATCGACAAATCGACACTCAAAGCCGTGGGGCAGACCGTACTGGAAGTTATCTATAACGAGAAATAATTATTCAATATGACAATCAACGAATTACAAGACGAAGTCATTGCCGAGTTCAGTGACTTTGACGACTGGATGGACCGCTACCAGTTGCTTATCGATTTAGGAAACGAACAGGAACCGCTTGACGAGAAATATAAAACGGAACAGAATTTGATTGAAGGTTGCCAGAGCCGTGTGTGGCTTCAGGCAGACGAGGTAGATGGAAAGGTGATCTTCAAAGCAGAAAGTGATGCACTGATCGTAAAAGGTATTATCGCCCTGCTGATAAAAGTTGTTTCGGGACATACACCGGACGAGATTCTGAATTCGGAACTTTACTTCATCGACCGCATCGGGCTGAAAGATCATTTATCGCCCACCCGCAGCAACGGTCTGCTATCAATGGTAAAACAAATGCGAATGTACGCATTGGCATTCAAAGCCAAAGGGACAAAAGGTTAATCTCCTCATTCTATATCGCCACAGTGGACACACAGAAGGTCCGCTGTGGCAAATCAAGGATCTTTTTCATCCACTTGATATTCCAGAATATCCCCCGGTTGGCAATCGAGTACTTTGCAGATTGCCTCAAGGGTAGAAAAACGAATTGCTTTGGCCTTTCCCGTTTTCAGGATAGAAAGGTTGGCAGGTGTAATATCTATCTTCTCCGCCAACTCCCCCAAAGATATCTTTCTTCGGGCCATCATAATGTCAAGGTTTACTATTATAGCCATAATTCCATTAATTTTTCAGTGTCCGGATTCAGATAGTAAGGTCTTGCTCCTCTTTCATCTTTAACCCGATGGCGAATACTTCGCCTACAATCAGCGAAACCAGTCCTAAAATGACCAGCATCACAGAGTCAATACTTGTCTCCATAGAGTAGCCGGATAATGAAAAGACTGAGGACAGTTCATAATCATTCATCAAAGCCGGCACCGCTTCACTAATAAAACTCAGCAACAGGGTGACTCCCAACCAACGTAACCTACGAACATTCTTCCAATTAAAAATATCCGATTTATTGATAGATACAATCAACTGCACAAACAGCACCGTAGATGCTATTACGGCCAAAATGGCAAGAAGCCCGGAGAGCACTTGCGCAACCATCAGCCAGGTGCTCCTGTCCACTTTTACATTCGTGATCAACTGTGTGTAAGCAACAGGCACATAAGATTGGGTCCGTTCATTGTAAACAGAATCTTTAAACGACGAAAAATCTTCGGGCATCAACGTAGCAATGCGAAGGTTAATAGCCTGTTCCACACTTTCATTGCCGGAATGACTTATCTTCATGCCCTCGGAAAAGCCATGACCGAAATCACGCCCCATGTTGAATACCGAATAACAGAATACCAGAAATACCAGTAAACATAGTATGTTCAATCTTCTTTTCATATTATGACTTGTTTTTCAATCTTCATAGTTTAGTTTCACTCACTCTTTCTCCACACTCCCGGAATCGTAACCTGCTTTATCCGTAAGAAGCAGCCAACGAACAGCATAGCGGCCACAGCTATCAGTATGTAATAAGATGTAGTATCGGTCACATCGCTAATCGTATCCGCATCGGGATAGGTCAGGCTCAATATCACAGAAAGGCTGTTATTCACAATGTGTATCAGGATACAGGGGATCAGGCTCCGCGTCCGGTAATAAACCCACGCCAACAGAAGTCCTCCGAAGAAGGCGGCAACTACCTGAGCCGGATTCAAATGAAATATTCCGAAAAGAAGTGCGGAAAGAAAAATCGCTTTCCGGGGAGAATATCGTTCAAGCAACGCCTTAGTAACACCACCACGGAACAAAAGTTCCTCAAGAACCGGTCCCAACAACGTGATGGCCACAATTCCCAACCAACCGGACTGTAAAGCATTAAACTGTTGTTCCAGAACATCAGGCACCCAAGATAAAACAGCAGTTAACAAGTCCATCAGAACAGTCATCGACAAGCCTATCAGAAAAGTGACCGTAAGAAACGGTAACGAAACGAATGACCAGCTCATTTTATCCTTAGGTATGTACCGGGCTTTCCATAAATAAAAAAACATCACTGCCATGGAAAGTAACATCGAAGGAGCCAGTGTCAACTCCGAAATCCGGGTGGCATCCATATTCCCACCATTCATACGGGCAACAACAGTAAAAGGAATACCTATCAGCCCACCACAGACAAGCTGGATCCCCAGATAAATAAGAATTAATTTGATCGCTGTTTTCATTCGGTTCTCTGTTTTAAATATGTACAAAGATAACGGTTTTAATTGACTACCGTTTCAGTAGCAGGGTGATTTGTACCATGTCCGTGCAGAACAGAACTACACACAAACAAAGCTAACATAGAGATGGATACTACCAACATCGTAATGCTCATCAATGACTTTCTCATAAAATTGACTTTGGAGATTCGTTATGTTATTCAATAATAATTTATCGTTTTTCGATATGCAAAGATTGATATTAATTTCCACTTAAACAAGAAATCCGACAATTATTTATCGATAAACAATAAATATAGCATGTTTTTCGATATTAATAAGAGGTAAATGTCGAAACAACAGAGCGCGGAAGGGAAAGCGATGGGTAAGTTATATCTTTTTCATAGCATATTTCACTTTTCATCATCATTCTATCACCATTTACTGCCATCAGCTGACATAGCCCCAAACACAATTCATCAAACCGGAAGAACACAATGCATATAAAGCGCATACAACATGCAATAAAATGCAACACAGACCGAATATATTCTATAAATATACTCAATATCTTTCAAATGAAAGCTCTGTTTCACTTAAAGGAAGGCAGCATTGGAGTAAAACAAAGGCTTCATTGGTCTAAAACCACGGTTGCATTGGGTTAGAGAAGAGACGTCCAAAGTCTATTTTACACCTATCGCCACTTATTAGCACAAATTGGACAACCACACAGGAAATGACAAATTGCAGTATAAACCAGACAATGGTATAAACAACAGCACTCTTCAACGATCATGAAGGAACAAAAAACATAGAATAGTAGCCAAAGAGCTGACTATCCGGAAAAGCAAATCTGCAAAATAAGCTGTTATTTAAAACCTGAAAGACAGAGGGGCGCATATAGCTCACTCAGGGGCAAACAGAAAATACAAAATGTCAATTGACATTTTGCTTATTCCCCAAAAGAGCTTCTACGTCGGCCGCATCCCGATGAAGTTGAGCTATCAGCCCGTCAATCCCATCGAACTTCAGTTCCGGACGGAGATACTTCACAAAAGAAATACGGATAAACTTATCGTAAATATTTGAATGGAAATGAAGGATGTTCACTTCTATCGAACGCTCGGGACCATTTCCTATTGTGGGGCGGGTACCGATATTCAACATACCGTTATAGGTACGCCCATCGAATGTGACATGAACCGCATAAACACCATCGGCAGGAATCAACTTATCAGGATCGTCCACACTGAGGTTGGCTGTAGGAAATCCGATCTTACGTCCCACTTGATAGCCACTCACCACCGTACCATCCAGAAAATAGTCGTAACCCAGACAACGGGACGCCATATCGACTTCACCCTGATGCAGCATCTTGCGAATGACGGAAGAGCTTACATGAAGATCATCACACACACAGGCACGGGCGCGGATTACCTCTATGCCCATCTCGGAACCATAACGGCAATAGTCTTCGAAACCTTCACTACGGTTGTGCCCAAAGCGATGGTCATAGCCGATGACGAGTGTCTGCACCCGATAACGGTCTCTTAAAAGATCAGACATAAACTCGCGGGCAGTCAGGCGCGATACTTCCTGCGTAAAGTCAAGCATGAAACAATAGTCCACCCCTGTTTCCTCGAGCAGTGTCCGCTTTTCTTCCGGAGTAGTCAGCAGTTCCGGACGATAATCCGCTTTCATCACCTTACGGGGATGAACAGGGAAGGTAATTAATGCAGAGCGCAATCCACGAGCGGCAGCCAGCTCTCTGACTTGCTTGATCAGGAAACGATGCCCTGTATGTACTCCGTCGAAAAAGCCGATGGTAGCTACACAAGGTTCGGGTGTAAATGCCGGTATATTATGGATTATCTGCATACTATGTCTTCTAAATTATTTATCTCCGGCAAAAAGTGGTCTCCAGTCTTCACCGGGTTTTACCGTATAAGTAGAGATACCCAATGCCTGGGCTCCCTGACAGTTGGCCTCGGAGTCATCGATGAAAAAAGTTTCGTGCGGATCAAGGTTTGCGTCTTCAAGTACTCCCCGGAAAATCTCTTCGGCAGGCTTCACCATTTTCATTTCATACGAAAGGTACATCTTCTCAAAATAGTCTTCCACACGGAAGCCCCGATACGGAAATGCGTGCTCGCATGCCCACTTCCAATGTATCTCGTTAGTATTGCTCAGCAGATAGACCACATATTTTTCGCGGAGCTTCAGCAACATGTCGAGTTTAAAGCGAGGGATATCTACCAGAAAACTATTCCAGGCAGCATCGATTTGCTCGTCAGTCACTTTTTTTGTGAGCAGCCCACGGATATTCTCACGAAATTCAGCCGACGAGATCAATCCTTTTTCATGCTGCATAAAGATCCCTTGCTGAGAATACATACCTAACAATTCGTCTACTTTCTCTAATCCCAACTTCCGGAAGTTCTCCACACAACGCTGACGGTCGAGATTGATCAATACACCACCAAAATCAAAAATAAGGTTTTTAATTCCTTTTCTTTTCATCTCTATATTGTTTTAAGGTCTCACCCCATCCCCTCTTCCTTTGAGAAAGGATGGGGTGAGACCCCTCTTATTTCATTTCTGAGTTAAACGTTTGACAAAGCGAATCAGTTCACCAATCCATAAGACAAGAGAGGAAGAACCGATGATGATAAGCCATGTTTGCCAGTCAAGCGGCTCTGTACGGAATACAGCCCCACCGAACTGTACAATGAGGAACTGTCCGCCCAGAATAGCCAGTACTATCAGCTCCATACCGTATGATTTCGCAAGACCTTTGAATGCTGAGTCGGTAGTGCCAAACACACGGGCGTTGAACAGGTTCCAGAACTGGAGCATCACAAAGAAGGTGAAGAAAACGGTCAACCGCTGTACCGTCATTCCTCCATCGGCATTTGTGAAGTAATATATCATTGCCATCAGCGCCACCAGAAAGACTGTACCGACACCGAATATATTTTGCCGCATCGCTTTGCTGATAATAAAATCAGTACTACGGCGTGGTTTATCATTCATAACGCTTTCGCTTGGCGGAATAGAGGCCAGAGCTAATGCGGCAAACGTATCCATAATGAGGTTTACCCATAACATTTGAGTAACAGTCAGCGGCAACTCCGTTCCTACAATAGAACCGAGCAATACGATGAGAAGTGCCACAAAGTTAATGGTCAACTGGAATACAATGAAACGCTGGATGTTCTTGTACAGCGAACGCCCCCACATCACGGCGGTTCCGATACTGTTGAAAGAATCATCGAGTAAGGTGATATCACTGGCCTCTTTGGCTACGGAAGTTCCGGTACCCATTGAAAGTCCCACCTGTGCATGATTAAGTGCCGGGGCATCATTGGTTCCGTCACCGGTCACAGCTACTACGGCTCCTTTCTGCTGGAGCAGCTGCACCAGGCGCTGCTTGTCGGTAGGACGGGCGCGGGACATGATTTTCAGATCCATCACTCTATTCAGGGCTTCTTCATCGCTCAGTTCGGCGAAAGCAACTCCCGTTATGCGGTTACGCTCCGTATCTTCCGGTTTCCACAATCCGATCTGGCGTGCAATCTCAGTTGCTGTGCCCGGAGTATCTCCGGTAACAATCTTAATACCGATACCTGCCGACTGGCACTTAGCCACCGCTGCGGGTACATCGGGACGTATAGGATCGGAAATAGCAACCACACCAAGGAAGTTCAGGTTGTTTTCCGACACAAGGGCCACACAATCGTCCGGTTCGTTGTCCTCTACTATGCGGAATGCAAAACCAAGTGTACGCATAGCCATATTCTGATAACTCAGCAACTGCGCTTCGACAGTGGAACGGTATTCCACACTATCCACACGACGACCGTCAAGAATCACTTCTTTGCATTTGCCAAGCACAATCTCAGGCGCACCTTTTATATATAGCACTTTCTTGCCTATCAGCGGAGACTTCACCAAAGTAGCCATAAACTTACGCTCGGTAGAGAACGTCAATTGGTCGAGTACCTGCGCCCTTTCTCTGAGTTCAAGATAGTTACGGTTCTGACCGTTCAGCCACAGCAACAAAGCAACCTCAGTGGGATTACCCACCCCTTTGGGCTTTTCTCCCTCTCCCGTCTCTTCAAGAAAAGCAGTCGAGTTAGCACTGATTCCCTCTGCTATCAATTTGCTGATATCGTCATCTGCCAGCTTCCCGCCATCCTTCAAACCATAGAAGTTAGGCTCGTGCACCTGCATCAGGTTCTGCGTCAACGTACCGGTCTTATCTGTACAAATCACCGTAATGGCTCCCATCGTTTCGCAAGCATGCATCTTACGAACCAGGTTATTGGTGGCAAGCATACGGCGCATATTCAGGGCCAGACTGAGCGTTACGCTCATAGGTAACCCTTCGGGGACGGCGACCACAATCAAGGTGACTGCCATCATGAAGTATTTCAAGGTACGCTCCAACACCGGCAACCAGTCATGCCAGCCATTCAAAGCTCCAAAATCAAAATAGAGTACTACATCTTTTATAAAGAAAATAAGGAAAGCAAGCCCCGCTACGGTAAAACCGATTTTACCTATCAGGTTAGCCAGCTTAGTCAACTGAATATTAAGGGGCGTAGGTTCCGTGCTCTGCTCCGTACTCTGACGTGCCACTTTCCCAATCTCCGTGGCATCTCCCACACGAAGTACTTTCATCGATCCATGACCGTCGACCACAGTCGTGCCACGCATCACCAGATTGGAGGCATACGTAGCTTCTTCATCAAAATCCGCCTCTACCGTTGTTTTATTAATTACCGGCTCTCCGGTCAGGTTCGATTCATTCACCTGTAAGGAGATGGCTTCTATCAGTTCTCCATCGGCAGGGATCTCCTCACCGGTTTCCAGTACCACAATATCACCGACTACCACATCCTTACGGGGAATCTCCTGAATGCGCCCATTACGAATCACCTTTACCAAAGTTTCTTCATTGACAGCGTTCAGCAAATCGAACTTCTTGTTCGCATCATATTCAAAATAGAAACCAATGCCGGTTGCCAGCAGGATAGCAGCTATGATACCGATGGTTTCAGCATATTCATTCTCAATAATCGAGATGATAAGGGAGAACACAGCCGCAACGAGTAATACCCGTACAACAGGATCTTCAAATTTTTCCAGATAGAGTTTGAGGAGAGAAGGACGCTTGGGTGGCGTCAGCAGGTTAACACCATGTTTCTCCCGGCTTTGGAGGACTTCTTGATCAGTAAGGCCCAAATGAAAATAATCGTCGTTCTTTGCAGTCATGCAGATACATACATTAAATTAGAGGTTGCAAAAATACAACATAAATCCGGTATAGAATGTTTCTTAAATCTTTTTTAAGGATTCCAGTTTTCCCAACAAGATTCTCGATGAAATAGGCTTCGTCAGGAAATCGGTAAAGCCACTCTGCATAATCTTTTGACGGTCTTCTTCGTAAGCAAAGGCTGTGAGAGCAATGATAGGCACAGTAGCCGACATTTGCCGGATAGCCTCCGTAGCTTCATAACCGTTCACCTCGGGCATACGAATATCCATCAAGATGATATCGGGCTGGTTTTTCAGGAAAAGGGAAATGGCTTCTTCACCGTTATGTGCCCAATAGAGTTCGTAACGGGAAGCAAGGATGGCTTCACAAAGGCGATAATTATCTTCCATATCTTCTGCCACCAATACTGTCAGTTTCTTATCACCGTTTACCCCCGCAGCAGGAACCGACACAACAGAAGACGGTCTCTCCTGTTCTTTTTCAATAATTACCTTAGGTTTGATATCCGAATGTTCGGGCAAGGTAAACCAGAAAGTACTCCCCTGACCTACCACCGATTCAGCTCCGATTTCCCCACCCAGTTTATTCACAATCGTCTTACAGATAGAAAGTCCTAGCCCGGTGCCGTTTTTATCACTCTGCAGACGTACGAAACGGTCGAATACACCTCCCAGCTTATCTGCTGAAATACCCGAACCGGTATCGGTGACATAAAACCGAAGTCCATTCTCGCAAGGCTTATATCCGATACGGATGCTGCCTTCTGTGGTAAACTTGATTGCATTAGACACAAAATTGGATACAACCTGGGCAATACGGTTCCGGTCGGAATGAACCATGCATGAGGGTAATCCGACCTCGGTAATTATCTGTACAGGCGAATCATAACCGATCTTCATGTGGAACAACTGTTCCAGATCGGCCAGCAACAGGTTGATGTCTACGTCGGAATACACAAACTCTAATGTACCAGCCTCAATCTTCGATAAATCGAGAATGTCATTCACCAATTGCAATAGGAGTTCACTATTCGTATGGAGTATTTCCAGATATTTCTGCTTTTCCTTTTCCTCGGTGGCAGCAGCCAGCAGTTCGGAGAAACCAACGATGGCATTCAATGGAGTACGGATCTCATGACTCATGTTGGCAAGGAAGGCTGACTTGGAACGATCGGCGTTTTCGGCTTTCTCCTTAGCCTCGGCCAGCGCCTCTTCCGTATGTTTGATGGAAGTGATGTCATGCACCGTCAGTACCATACGGTCTTCACCATCCAGAGTCATAAAAACTCCCGAAATCATTACGTTGCATTTTATAAATTCATCTTCGCCTATGGCAATATTCAGTGAAGACTGCAGATCGGTAAACTCGCTCTTCTGACGAAAAGCAGCTCCGATAGCCCCTCTTACAGGACATTCCTGACAAAAAGCATGGGTTCCACATCCTCCCTTGGCAGACAATGCATTCTGACATTGCAATAAATCACCGACGCGCTTTTCTTTACCATCAGGATTGAGGTGAGTCAAATCATAATAATTTGTTTTCAGGACTTTAAAATCAGAATCGATAACAAGGACATAAGCATGAATGTGCGTTAGGATAGCATCAAACAAGCGATTTACATTCTCCAGTTTCCGGTCTGATGCAGATTGCATAAACTTACGTTTTCTTCTTTCCCACAGAAATGCTCCCAGAAAAGAGACACATACCCCTATTAATACAATCTGCCACATCATAATTTATAACTGCTTGATTAATGCTTTGTTGTTATGGCAAAGGTAGTGTTTTATTAACCAAAAAGAAAAAATAAGTGAACAATATATCCAATCCTTTTGTTATATTTGCATAAACTTAAAAAAAAGAGACGACATGAAGTACATTTGCACCGTTTGTGATTATATTTACGATCCGGAGACAGGTGATCCGGAAAGCGGAATCGAACCAGGAACACAGTTTGAAGATATCCCTGATGATTGGGTATGTCCCCTTTGTGGAGTTGGGAAAGAAGATTTCGAACCGTATAATGGATAACTTATAAACAACGGACGTTTTTGAACGATGAACGATAAACGATGAACCGCAGTGTACCAATCACACTTTACTCATCATTTATAGTTCATCGTTCACGGTTCATCGGCCAGTTAAGATGCTTTCTTTTCTTTTACGTCACTGCTTGCTTCCACTACATTTACCACATAGTCACCAAGCTTCTCGCATTCGGCAATAATATCCATATAATAAACACCCATCTGATAATCATATTCTTTATTGTTCACATCCAGAATGTTCTGATTCTTCAGTTGATTACGATAGTTATTTATTTCATTTTCAATATTGAACGACTTATTGACATCGATACTCTGATGCTCGGGTTTCTCAACTACGACAATCATTTGTGACAGGGCATCGTTCGTCAGCTTCATCATGAAGTGAATGTGTTCATACTGCTTCTCTGTAAAATCCTGATTTGTCTGTCGCTTCCGGGTGATGGTACGTGCCAGGTTATAACAACTGTCGCCGATGCTTTCAATCTCGGTTACCTCACGGAGCATGGCACGTATCTGGAGCTTACTTTCCGAACTTAATCGTCCCTCGGACACTTGATTCAGGTAATTGGCTATCTCCAGCTCCATGTTATCGCTGATATTCTCATACTTTTCAATCCGGCTGAATAATTTATTGAAGTCGTCATCTTTCTCCGTATGCAGCAGATCCTGCACCATGCCGAACATACGGTGAATACGTTCGGAGAACAAATGGATTTCCTTGCGGGCCTGAAGTATCGAAAGTTCGGCCGTGGAAAGCATGCCACCGGTAATGAAACGCAAACGCGGCTCTTCGTCTTCTTCTTTCGGACGAATAATGGCACACACGGTACGTTCAATCAGTTTCACTCCCCAGATCAGCAGGCAGACGTTACATATATTAAAGATAGAGTGGAAAGCAGACAACTTATAAGAAATCGCTACCTCGGCACTTCCCGGATGGAAGAAGGTATCCACCACCCAATTGACAAATACCATAAAGGGATGAAAAATAATCAATACCCAAATCACACCGAAAACGTTGAAAACGAAATGGGCCAAAGCAGCTCGTTTCGCTTGCGAATTGGCTGTCAAGGCAGCCAGATTTGCTGTAATCGTAGTTCCGATATTCTCACCCAGCACCAATGCAGCACCAAGCTCCAGGCTGATCCATCCGTTGGCGCACATAATTAAAGTGATAGCCATCGTTGCGGCAGACGCCTGCACGATCATTGTGAGAATAGTACCGATAAATAGAAAGAGCAGAACGGAAAAGAATCCCATATCGGTATAGTTCTGCACGAAAGCAAGCATTTCCGGATTGGCATTCAGGTCGGGCGCGTTTGCTTTAAGATACGAAAGCCCCATAAAGAGGAAAGAAAAACCAAAAATGAATTCACCGACAGACTTACGGTTACTTTTACCGGAAAAGATAAGGGGAAGGGCAATGGCTAACAGAGGGAGGGCCAAAGCAGCCATATCAACTTTAAACCCAAAAATGGAAATGATCCAGGCGGTGACTGTCGTACCGATATTAGCACCCATTATCACACTAATGGACTCGGCCAAAGTCAGCAAACCGGCATTTACAAAACTGACCACCATCACCGTCGTTGCCGAAGAAGACTGGATAAGGGCGGTGATCAACACTCCTGTTAAAACTCCCGTTACCCGGTTCGTGGTCATTGCTGTCAGGATTCCTCGCAATCTGTCACCTGCGACTTTCTGTAAGCCCTCGCTCATGATTTTCATTCCATAAAGAAAAAGTCCTAATGAGCCAATGAGCTTTAAAAAATCATAAAAAGAATATTCCATCTATAATTATTTTAGTGGTTGTTTGTCTTCTTAGCAATTATGTGATATATTTATCCGTACTATTCACCCCTAAACGACGTGAAATGAAACAGATGTTACAAATATATTGCAAAAATAATAATATTTCTAAAGAATTCCCTATTGGAAGCTCACTTTTGGATATTTATTACGGTTTCAATCTTAATTTTCCTTATCAGGTAGTCAGTGCTAAAGTAAATAATCGTTCTGAAGGGCTCAACTTTCGTGTATATAACAATAAGGATGTAGAGTTTCTGGATGTAAGAGATTCTTCGGGGATGCGTACATATGTACGTTCTCTTTGTTTTGTACTCTACAAGGCAGTCAGCGAACTCTTTCCGAATGGCAAACTTTTTGTAGAGCACCCCGTATCCAAGGGATACTTCTGCAATCTGCGCATCGGCCGGGCCATCACTCTGGAGGATGTGTCGCAAATAAAAAAACGCATGCAGGAAATCATTACGGAGAATATCACTTACCACCGTATCGAATGCCACACCACCGAAGCCGTACGCGTGTTCAGCGAGCGGGGCATGAATGATAAAGTGAAACTGCTTGAGTCCTCCGGCTCCATCTATACCTATTATTATACTTTGGGTGGCACTGCGGACTATTATTATGGTAATTTGCTCCCAAGTACGGGATTTATTCATCTGTTCGACCTCGTTAAGTATTATGACGGACTGTTGCTGCGTATTCCCAACAAAGAAAACCCAGCCGTACTGGAAGAGGTAGTAAAACAGGAGAAGATGCTCGATGTCTTCAAAGAGCATTTGCGCTGGAACTACATTATGGGGCTGAACAATGTGGGAGATTTCAACATAGCCTGCGAAGAAGGACATGCCACCGACCTGATAAATGTGGCAGAAGCACTGCAGGAAAAGAAAATAGCACAAATAGCCGACAGCATCTTCCACCGGGGAGAAAACGGGAACCGTGTAAAACTGGTATTGATCTCCGGACCGTCATCATCCGGCAAAACCACCTTCAGCAAGCGGCTCTCCATCCAGCTGATGACAAACGGGCTAAAGCCCTATCCCATCTCACTGGACAACTACTTTGTAGACCGGGAAGAAACCCCATTGGATGAAAACGGCAATTATGATTATGAATCGCTCTATGCCCTCGACCTGGAATTATTCAACGCGCAACTGCAAGCTCTGCTGCGTGGTGAGGAAGTAGAACTGCCCCGCTACAACTTCATGCTGGGAAAGAAAGAATATAAAGGTGACAAACTGCGGATTGACGAACATACGGTATTGATTCTTGAAGGGATTCATGCCCTGAACCCGGAACTCACCCCGCAAATCCCGGCAGAGAGTAAATATAAAATCTATGTATCTGCTCTGACAACCATCTCCCTGGACGACCATAACTGGATTCCGACCACGGACAACCGGCTTTTGCGCCGCATTATCCGTGATTTCAACTATCGTGGCTATTCTGCGCAGGAAACCATTTCGCGCTGGCCCAGCGTGCGTGCCGGAGAAGACAAGTGGATTTTCCCCTACCAGGAGAATGCCGACGTGATGTTCAACTCTGCCCTGTTATTTGAATTTGCCGTGCTCCGCTGCCATGCCGAACCTATCTTAACCAGCGTGCCACGTAACTGCCCGGAATATGCCGAAGCATACCGGTTGCTGAAGTTTATCAAATATTTCACTCCGGTACAGGATAAGGAGATTCCTCCGACCTCACTTCTTAGAGAGTTCCTGGGAGGAAGCAGCTTCAAATATTAAAAAGACACATCCCAATCTTTTCAGACATAGACTTTACAAATAAAACTCCGGAAGAAAGCAATATTTGTAAAATCTATGCTTGAATTATCAAATACTATCCACCACCCCATCAGCTGGCAATGCCTGTCATAACTCTCAGAGGAAGAATTGAGGAAGAAATGAAAAATAAAAGGGGTAAGTGAGAGGTTCTTACAAAGATTTTTTAACTTTGTCACTGTTTAAAACCATATCGTATGAAAATATCGACTTTAATCCTGACCATCCTCGTTTGTTTTAGCACAATCGTCGATGCACAAGGCACACAAAACAGAGCAAATGAACTGATGAAACAAGCGCAAAGCAGTCTGGAACAAAAAGAATATACCAAAGCGCGTTATCTTTTCATCCAAGCCTATGGCGCCTTCGCGGCACAAGAAAACTATCCGAAAGCCGTGGAATGTGGAATTCAGGGAGCTGCTCTTTACCATCGTGAGAATTATTATAAAGAAGCATTCGACCTCTGCAGGGGAATGGAACAGTTAGTCTGGGCGGGCGAACAAAAGGAGCAGAAGCAATTCTATCCGTTGCGCTTTCAAATCACCAAAGAGAGATTACAAATGTATATCGGGCTGAAGAATGCCGCACAAGCCAAAGCACAGTTGGACAAACTGGCGGAAACCGCCGGCCAGGCAAAGAACGATTCGCTAAGTGAGAACCTCTTGTACACGCAGGCAAACTATTACTACACTTTCGGCCAAAACGCACAAGGGGACGCCTGCTTCCGGAAATTGATCAATCAATATAAAGCCCAGAAGAACTACGAAAAGGTAAACGAATGCTATAAGAACCTGATTGCCATCGGCCGTAAGTCAAACAATGCCTCCTTGGTGGCCCGCACGTACGAGAACTTCATTGTCTGGACCGACTCGGTGAAAGCGCTGACAGCACAAGATGAACTGAACGTGTTGAAACGCAAATATGACGAAAGCCAGCAGATCATTCAGGAAAAAGACGATACGCTGTCCGGAAAACAGTATATGATTGTCGGGCTATGTACGCTTGTCGTCATCCTGATAGCCGGACTGATCTTCGTTGCCATCGTGCTGCTCCGCTTCATTGCCGGAAACCGCAAACTGAAGAAGAGCGTACAGATAGCCAATGAACACAACGAACTGAAAACAAAGTTCATCCAGAACATCTCCGCACAAATGGAACCAACGCTGGATACACTGGCCGCTTCTGCTGCCGAACTATCAGGCAAGGCGCCCCAACAGGCACAACAGATGCAGGGACAGGTAGCCGCCCTAAAGAAGTTCAGTAACGACATACAGGAACTTTCTACACTGGAGAACTCCCTGACCGAGCCTTACGAGATGAAGGAGATCAACGTAAATACTTTCTGTGAAGCTACCATGGATAAGGTGAAAGAACTGGTACAGCCTGAAGTGTCGACCGTAGTGAATGCCGCCAAACTACAGATCAAAACCAACCCGGAACAACTGGAACGGATACTGATTCACCTGCTGAAGAACGCGGCGGAATATACCGAAAGCGGAAAGATCTTCCTCGACTTCAAGAAGAGAGGTGCGCATACGCATCAGTTCATCATCTCGGATACCGGCACGGGTATTCCTGCCGAAAAACAAGAGAACCTGTTCAAACCTTTCACGGAGATTAAAGACCTGACGGAAGGAGACGGACTGGGACTGCCTATCTGTGCCCTGATAGCTACCAAGATGAACGGAAGCCTGACATTGGACACAAGCTACACCAAAGGAAGCCGGTTCGTACTCGAGCTGCACACATAATAAAAAAACAACAGAGGGCTGCATCAAAAGCCCTCTGTTGTTTTTACGCCTATCGAACCGGAGCCTGTCATTAAACTGTAAGTTCCAGCAACACTTCTCCTTGGGTGTTGAGTACCTTCACTTTAAGCACATCTTTCTTTTTCTCAATCACCATCACCGTTGCACTTTTCATGCTATAACCACCGCCGATAATGACCGGGAAGTTATTGCCAAGACTACCTTTGGGGTGATAAGCGTATTCATGTGTATGCGCATTCAGACAGACATTGAAGGGAGCTTTCTCCAGGAGTTTCCCCCAAAGTCCCGAACACAGGTTCTCGTAATCATTGCCATAAAGCGGGATGTGATGAATCAGAATCCGCTTGCCGGCCTTCCTGAACTCTTTGGAAGCGAGTTCTTTCTTGAGGAATCCCACCTGGTCATTACGCAACTTCGTAAAGTCGTTCAATCCGTAATAGACCCAATGGTCATCGGGTTTATCTTCACCGCAGTCGAGCATTACGATGCGCGTGTCTCCCCAGTTGAAGGCTCCGTAAGTCTTATCGCCCACATAGTCGAACAGGCTGTGCAGCCCGACCGAATACGCATTCCGGATTTCATGGTTGCCCCGCATGAAGAAAACAGGAACGCGGTCACCCTCCACTCCTTCGGTCAGTTCGCTGATGAAAGCCGTTGCCTGATCGTGGTTGGCGGGATCGTCCACGCAATCGCCGTTGAAGACTACGAAATCATAGTCCACCCCCTTGATCTGGCTGCACAACGCCTGAAAGGTTTTTGACTGCTTGTGCAGGTCATTGAAGACGACGGCCGTGAAGCTATCTCCACCATCGGCCGGCAAGGTAAATTCTTTAAGCTCTGTACGGGCAGTATTACCAAATACTTTTTTGTAAGCCTGGTAAAGCAGAATCTCCTGCGAACAAGCCCGATAGTAATACTTCTGTCCGGGTTGTAAACTGTCGAGGCGAATCTTATGGAGAGTATTGCCGCAAACGACTTGCCCGTCGAGAAGAGTACGTGCCCGCTTCAGGTTTGAGGGGTCTGTGCCATATTCCACCCAGCAATAAGCCGGCACGTTGGTTTGCCACATTACAGTGATTCCGCCCCCGACCGGGTTTTGCAGATAGGGTTTGGTACGGCAGATGCGGTCTTCGGGCACTGCCATCCGCACTTCCACCAACAACGGGCGGTGATCGGACGCCAACGGTTCGTCGATAACCCGGGCGGAATTAACAACGAAAGTAGGTTTTTCCTGTTTAAGCGCAATCAGGTAATCCAACGTCTCCTTCGGTTCGGAAGCGGGATAAGTAGGTTGCTTGGGGTTGGAAAGTACCTGGAAGGTATTCTTCAGTTCTTTGATGAAACCGGAACCGGCATCGGAATTGAAGTCGCCGGCAAGGAAGAAGGGCTTTTCGGCAGAAACGGCAACCGATTTCAGGATCTCGAGCGACTTCATCCGGTCTTCTTCCGTCAGAGAGAGATGTGTGCAGCCAAAGATGTATTCGGGAAACTCGGCAACAATCAGCGTCCGCGCCTCTTCACGTCCCGGCAAGGCAAAGGTTTGCAGGCGCAACGGGGCTTCTTTCGCGAGCAGGCCGATTCCGTATTTCCCCCCGTCATAATCGATGGCAGGAGCGAAGTAGGGATGCAGCTGAGTGCGTTCCGCCAGTTCCCGGAGGACATCCGTCCCATTGCTCCGGGCGGTCATGCTGTCCAGTTCCTGAACAGCAACGACATCCGGACGGGCATTATTGATCACATTGGCCACGCGCTGGTAGTTGCAGCTATTGTCCATGCCTCTGGCATTGCGGACGTTGTAGGTCATCAGCCGCAGGACATCCCCGGCCTGGGCCGACAGCACAAAGAGTGCAGAGAATAAGAGTAATACAAGTTTTTTCATGGGTCTGTTTGTTTATCGGGTTTTATTTATTTGCTTTTATACACGAGTGTCTGTCCGTCCACCGCCCCATACTCTATCATCAGCTGACGGAAAGCGGCATAATCGGCCGGACGGATCATTTGTTTTTTCAGTTTCAGGCTCCGGACCACCCGCGTCTGTCCGCCTTCGGGGAGGATGGAAATGATTAGCGTGCCTACGGCGTTGTCTATCTTCTTCTCCATCGCCGGAGTAGCCAGCCGCATGCCCTCGGGAGTCTCTGCCAGATAGGTGAAAGTCTCGTCCGCCGCTCCGGGCAACAAAAGGTTGGAGGTGCGCTTGCTGTTATAGCGGACATACTGAGAATTGGCGAGGCTTCTCCGCTCTGCCGGGAGTGTGAAGACCAGATATCCGTCTTTGGCTTTCGCCTTATCAGGCTGCAAGGTATATTCCTTATTGAGAGCCGCGGACGGAAGATTCAGTTCAAATGGCTGTGTCAGCATGGCCACGTAGGCATGATCTTTCTGCCAGGAGACGGCAGAGGGGGTTTTGCCTTTCAGGGACAGGGCTTGCTGCCTGCCTCCGGCTTCGGTCCACACAAACAGTTCGCGGATGCTGCCCATCCCCAAAGATGCGGTGTTCGCGGACGGAACGCAGACCGCCCCGATCTCGGCTTTCAGGCCGGCAGCCCTCAGGAGCGCAGCCAGCAGATTCGCTTTCTCGGCCTCGGTGGCGTAGGCCGAACGGAGCACCTCGGCAGTGGGACGGATGCGATAAGCAGTTTCGCTCAACTGGAGAGGTGAGTAATAAAGATTGTCGATCACATAGCTGTGTAAGGCTTTCACTTTCTCTTCATCGCTCTTCGCGCCGGCAGTCAGTTTTCCGGCAAGGGTGCGAAGCCGGGCATCCGCCTCCCGCTCCCACTGTGCGGAGAGGAACGCCATCGGTTTCTGTTCCGTCGTAGCGGTCAGCAAAGGCAACTCACCGCCGATCACCGACACTTGCGGTTCGCGGCTGAGGGCAGGGAGGTTTTTCAGTACCCAGCTGACCTGCTTCATGCCTTCTTTCTCGGTGACGAGAGGTTTCGACTTCAGGTTGTCGAGTGCATATTCCAGCCGTTGTCCTTGGGGAACGGTAATGCTGATTTCGTACTCTTTCACCGGAGAAGACTGTTCCAACTGACGGCAGACGTTGATTTCCGGCAGATATCCGGGCTTGCTCGTGATGGAGTAATCCAGATAAACGGTAGCACCTAATTCCAGCCCGGTGTGCACCACTACCATCTCCCGCAGAGCGTTGAATGCCGGGGCATTGGCTGCCGCCGCAGGAAGAACTTCGACAAAAGCATTATCGGGTGTCTTCACGATGTTCCCGTCTTTCTGCCGGGTATACGATTCGTGGATCTCCAAGGTCTGATAACGTGGATCGTACGTAATGAACGACTCACCATAGGTGCGGTTCATGGCTGTATGGGTATACAATGTCAGGACTTTCATGTGGCGATAGACCTGCGAACCGTCGGCCCGCA
This sequence comes from Bacteroides sp. 11BF, assembly GCF_019633765.1. Taxonomy (NCBI): domain Bacteria; kingdom Pseudomonadati; phylum Bacteroidota; class Bacteroidia; order Bacteroidales; family Bacteroidaceae; genus Bacteroides; species Bacteroides sp. 11BF. Next base: position 67,758 of record NZ_JAFKPJ010000006.1, on the reverse strand, counting down.
GCGTCCAGCTTTCTTTTATTTTCTTGAATTCCGCTTCCTGACCGGCGACCGGAAGAACCAGCGCAAACAGGCAAAGGAGCAGAAGGGTATGTATTTTTGTCATGTGACGGCAATCTTTTTAAGGTTTAACAATCAAATAATCCGCGAAGCTCTTGTAGGCATTCACCGCCGAACGGAATCCTTCCCAGTCGGCAGCCCGGTATATGCGCTTCTTCAGGGCAAGTTTCTGCTTCAGCACCAGCTTGTTGCCATCCTGCCGCAACGACCCCTCAAAGTCGGCTGCCGGGCTGGTCCTCTGTTCGCTCCGCGACTGTCCCGCCAAGCGGTATCCCCGGGGTAAAGTAATCACCTCGTCCAGCTCCACCAGACGTGAACAAGCGTCACGGAAGCCATACCGGCGGGTTTCCAAATCGGTGTCGATGCGCAGGAACGAGAGAACACTGGTATAGAGATTGTTCATCACCATCGGTTTCAGCAACAGTTCGCCGTCGCCCGCAAGCGCATAATCGGGGATCTCGTAACGGAACGTGATGCGGATAGGTCCCGCCTGATAATCTTTCGGCGCACTTCCGTAATCTACTTTCAACATGCGGGCCCGGGGAGAAACACTGAGCAACTGGCTTTCCATCGTGCTTTGCCATTCGGTCTGCCATCCTTGGGTGAAGATGCGGCGGATGCTGCTGTCCGACTGCCCCTCGGCAGTGATCGAGAACGTGCCCCGCAGCGTTCCCTTCGCGTCCAGTTTATTTTCGGCTACGATGCGCACGTAATGGTTTTCGGGAGCCGATACGGGAGTCAGGCACAAATCGGAACCTCCCGGAATGCCCGGTAGATAGTTCTGTTGCTGTTCGGCGCTGCTCCACAGTTCGCGGCAGAACGGCACCCAGGTAGGATCGAGAGGGATATACATCCCATTCGCCAACTTTACCACTGCCACGCAATGGTTGAAATGATCGGCCGGAATGCTCTCGATGCGGCTTCCCGCCATCGTCATCGCCGGATAAGCCTCGAAACCTGCCATACGCAGGAAGGAGATCAGCGTGCCGGCAATATCCTTGCATACGCCACAACGGTCGGTGTAGTTCATCTTCGTGTTGTGAAGCGTAAAGCCCTCCCCCTCGCCCATGCTGATACCGGCGTAGCGGATATTGTCGGCCACCCAATGGGTCAGCACGGCGATCTTTTCCATCTCCGTCTTTTTACCTTTTATGAGTTCGTTCACCTTCTGCTGCGCTTCGGGCAGGGCGTCGAAACTGCCGTATGCCTCGTTCAGGTCATGAAACCAGAGCGATTTATCTTCCCATCTCGGCGTGGAAGACATCATCAGCTTCGGAGCTTCATCAAAAAGATCGACCATGTTCGGTTCACGCCCGAAAGGGAGCACCTCGTTCTTGGCAAAGGTATACACCTTGCGTCCGTCTTCGTAACGCATCGACGAGGCGCAGGCCCCGTTATAGAACTGGAACTGGAGTTCCTTCTCCATCGGCATACTGACGGTGTACACTTTGCGCCGCGTAGGCTGGTCCACCCAGAAGGGGACGATGTCATAGAACTGTCCCCGCATGGGCGGGATGAATCGCGTGTCATCGTCCTCTCCCCCGGCCAGCAGGGCATAAGTGAATCCTTTTTTACTGATTTCGTAAGAGACGGTATCGCCCGGTTCCAGGCTTCCGAGTTCGATCATAATCTGGCGGGCTCCCCAGTAGATGGCCCGTGCGGGAGCGGCATAATCGCAGGTTTTCGTTACGTCCACCTGCACTGTTTCGCCATTGGCACGTTGCAAGGTGACCTGCTTGAAACGGGCAAACGCCGTCAGCGGATCGTAATCATACTTGATCACATGATTGTTTACTGCCCCTTTGGGGGTCTGCACTCTAAAGGACCGGTACACGGCGAAACTACCTGAGCCATTGGGCTGTACAGTCACCGCGGTACTGTCCAGCAGGGTCACGCAGTCTGCCTGGCTCCATGCATCCTGCCCGGCAGCCGGGAGGCACATCAGCAGCGAGAAGGTACAACATGAAGCTGCCCGGAGGACATTGCTTATTTTACGCATAGTTTATGAATTGAATAATTTGTGAATGGTTTTCATTATTTTCTGTCTGCAACAGACAAAAGTAGTACATCGATGGATAAAAACAAAAGGTATCAGGAGAAGTATTTGAAAATAAAGTATCGGACGGTAGAAGGAGCACTTTACATCTGTTCGTTTTTAATACCGAAACTGAGAAAAGAAGGTTATAAAATTATATTACTAAAAACAAAAAAGAGGCGTTTTGACCCCGAAAAATTGAGATCACGATCTCAATTTTTCGTCGTCGAGACGACATCTCTTTGAGATCGTGACGACGATATATCGAGATTTCTCAACCTCATACGAGAAAAACCTTATTTGTAATAAAAAAGCCGCTGTTCCCAGCGGCTTATCTAAAGTTATATGTGAAATATTTTATACTGATTACGCAGTAGGATCATCCACGATTTCACCGCTTGGATCCTTTTCTTTAATTACATCATTTGTATTGGTCATCAAAACACTCCGGGTCAGCGTGCATCGGCTTAATGCCAAGTCAGCTTCTTCCTTAGAAGAAAAGCGCAGATTGATAGACTTTATCTGCGAAGCTTTTGCCTCATCAAGTGTTTTTACTCCCGTGCTGTTTGCCGTCAGATTGAAGATTCCCAAATGTGGAATATCCACACTCTGCCCGTCTTGCAAAAAATTGGTAATCGCCGTCCCCAACTTAGAAATGACCGCCAGGCATAAGGCATCTTGAACCCCGGAAATCTGGCTCAGATAATTGACGAATGTTTCCTGATCCACCATACCCCTGTTCTTCAAGACACAATAATATAGTTTTTCAGAATCTTTATTTCCTACATCACTATTTCGTAACGCTAAGTTATAGTATAATCCACCCATGATTTTAAGGTATTAGAAAGATTATTAATAGAAATTTATTTAATGTCCTCCAAAGGTATTTAGTTAAATTTAAAAAAGCAATTCTTTTCTTTGTTTTTTTTAAGAACCGGGCAAAAAAGAGGATTGCCCGGATTCACATCCAGGCAATCGGCAAACAATAGAATCATTAATTTGAAGAAGGTTCAAATTAAATCTTAAAACTTAAATCCGTCACCTGGATTCACATCTTAGTAGCGGTAATATTATGAAAAAAAAAAAAATTAAACTATATCTGCTTTTGATATGTATAAAGTGTTATCTGTTTCTTTTTCTTAGACGGAGGACCTCTGTTTCAACAATCGTTTTTATTTGCAGAAAACAGATTCCTTAAATCTTTAACAAAGGTATTTTATTCAAACTGGAAAAGCAACTCTTTTCCTTCTTTTTTTAAGAACAGACAAAAAAAAGATTGCCCGGATTCGCATCCGGGCAATCTGCAATATTAACTTAAATCTATTGTCATGCTCAGATCGCTATCTGAACCAGTCTATAAAAAGTAAATTACTTGGATTCACATCTTAGCAATATTACTGGCTATGAAAAATGTGTTATTTAAGCACGTACAAAGGTATCCTGTTCGAGCCGGAAAAGCAACTCTTTTCTTTCTTTTTTTTTAAAACCGGCAAAAAAAAAGATTGCCCGGATTCACATCCGGACAATCCCAACATTAACACAAATTAAAATCACAATCGGATTTTCATCCGAGTAAATAAAATAAAACGTGCATCACCTGGATTCACATCTTAGCAATGCTACAATGAAAAAAAAATTATCTTAGCGCTTCCACCTCGTCCGGTGTCAGCGGAATCTTCTTTCCTAAACGGCGGGCCCCCGTTTCCGTAATCAGATAATCCTCTTCGTTACGAATGCCCCCGAAGTCCTTGTACGTCTCCACTTTATCGTAATTGATAAAGTCGGTAAACTTCTTCTGTCCCTTCCACAAGTCTATCAGCTCGGGGATGAAATAAATGCCCGGCTCAACGGTATGTACAAAGCCCGGTTCCAACGGTATGGCGAGACGCTGCGACTTACGGCCGAACTGCGTGCTCTTGGGCTGTCCGTTGTAGCCCACCCAGAGTTCGCCCAGGTTCTCCATATCGTGCACGTCGAGCCCCATCATGTGCCCTAATCCGTGAGGATAGAACAGGGCATGCGCGCCTTCACGTACGGCGTCTTCGGCATTTCCCTTCATCAGTCCGAGTCCTTTCAGGCCTTCGACCATCACGCGTGCCGACAAATCGTACACGTCCATATAAGGAATGCCCGGACGGAGTGCTTTCACCGACTCCAGATGCATGGCGTTCTGTATCTCGTAAACCTCGCGCTGCCGCTGTGTGAACTTCTTATCGGCAGGGATGGTGGACGACATGTCGCCGGCATATCCCATCTCCGTCTCGGCACCGGCATCGATCAGAAACAGATCGCCCGGCTTCACCGTGTTGCCGTGATAGTGGTTGTGAAGTGTCTGTCCGTTCACCGTAGCGATGGTAGCGAACGAAAGATCGCTTCCGGCGGCGTGTGCCACCGCTTCCATAGCTGCCGACACCTCCCATTCGCGCATGCCGGGACGCAATATCTTCATGGCCGTGATGTGCATATCTGCCGTGATGTCACAAGCCTTCTCGATTTCGACAACCTCCTCGGCCGACTTGTAACTTCGCTGCGCGATCACCGCACGGATAAAGGGCACCGACCCTTCCTGGCGTGCGGGAGGCACTCCCAGCCAGTCCATCAGTTTCAGCTTATGCTCGGCACGGTAAGGAGGCAAGTAATGGATAGCCTGGCCCTTTTGCACCGCCTTGTGCAGATAGCCGATGATGTCGGCCGAAGGCATGGTGATGCTGACTCCCACCCGCTGGCTCTTCTCCTTCAGCGTCGGCTGTGTACCCATCCACACGATGTGATCGATGGTAAGCTCGTCGCCAAATATAATTTCCTTATCTTCATCAATGTCGATTATAGCAGAAAGTCCGGCAAACGAAAGGCCGAAGTAATAAAGAAAGGTGGAATCCTGACGATAGCGGAACGTATTGTCCTCGTAGTTCAACCCGCACTCGTCATTACCCAAAAACAACAATACTCCGGAGCCTAATGTTTTTTTCAGCAGGGCTCTGCGCTGCATATATGTCTCTTTGCTGAACATAATGGTATGTATTTAAGTTATGAAGGCAAAGATATAAACAAAGGATGAATTGGCAAAGAAGATGGAAAGCTTTAATTCCGCCGCCTTCTCCGCCCGTTTCCTCCTTTAACTCCTTTTATCGGATAAATCATTTCGCTATATCGAACAATTCATTACTTTTGTAGCGAGAAACAAAAAAAACGTAAAGCATTCAACGTATGGCACAAGGTTCCCGTCAGATACAATCGCAGGCGCAGCAGCAGATACAAACGCTCTCACCGCAGCAAATTCTGGTAGTGAAGCTACTGGAGCTACCGGCTGTGGAACTGGAAGACCGTGTACATGCCGAACTGCTGGAGAATCCCGCCCTTGAAGAAGGCAAAGAAGAAAACGCCTCCGACGAAACCACCCCTGCCGAAACCGCCGAAGGGGAAGCAGAAGGCGATACGGACTACGATTCTCTGAGCGACTATCTGACTGAAGATGACATCCCCGACTATAAACTCCAGGAAAACAACCGCTCCAAAGGCGAGCAGGCGGAAGAGATCCCATTCTCGGACGCCACGTCATTCTACGAAATCCTGAGAGAGCAACTGGGCGAACGCGACCTGACCGAACATCAGCGCGAACTGGCAGAATACCTGATCGGTTCGCTGGACGATGACGGCCTGCTCCGCAAGTCGCTCGAAAGCATCGGCGACGAACTGGCCATCTATGCCGGCATCAACGCGACGGAAGAAGAACTGGAACAAGCCCTGAAAATCGTACAGGACTTCGACCCTCCCGGCCTCGGCGCACGCAGCCTGCAAGAATGCCTGCTGATCCAGATCCGCCGGAAAAAACAACCGCATACCGCGGACCCCCTGTTAGCAACGGAAGAGGAGATCATCAGCGAGTGCTACGAAGAATTCACCCGGAAGCATTGGGAGAAGATCATCAGGAAGCTCGGACTGAACGAAGAGTACTTCTACAAGGCACTCGAAGAGATCACCAAGCTCAATCCGCGCCCGGGTGCGTCATTGGGTGAAGCCATCGGACGGAACCTGCAACAGATCGTCCCCGACTTCATCGTCGATACCTACGACGACGGAACCATCAACATCAGCCTCAACAACCGGAACCTGCCGGAACTGCGCATGAGCCGCGACTTCACCGAGATGGTGGAGGAACATACGAAGAACAAGGCCAACCAGTCCAAAGAATCGAAAGAGGCCATGATGTTCCTCAAACAGAAGATGGATGCCGCGCAAGGCTTCATCGACGCGGTGAAGCAACGCCAGAATACGCTGATGACCACCATGCAGGCCATCATCGACCTGCAACGCCCCTTCTTCCTCGAAGGCGACGAGTCGCTGCTCCGCCCGATGATCCTCAAAGACGTGGCCGAACGTACGGGACTCGACATATCAACCATCTCGCGCGTGAGCAACAGCAAATATGTACAGACCAACTACGGCATCTATCCCCTGAAGTTCTTCTTCAGCGACGGATATACCACCGGAGACGGCGAAGAGATGTCGGTACGTGAAATACGGAAAATCCTCAAAGAATGCATCGACGGCGAGGACAAAAAGAAACCGCTGACCGACGATGAACTGGCCGAAATACTGAAAGAAAAAGGATACCCCATCGCACGCCGGACGGTGGCCAAGTACCGCCAGCAACTCAACATCCCGGTGGCGAGACTGAGAAAATAAAAAAGCATAATCAAAAAGAACAAAACCCAATGGCTGAAGAAGAGAAGATAGAGCAACATATCATAGCTGACAGGACACTGATCCGTACGGCCAGAATCATTTCGGGAATACTGACTCCATTCTCTATCCCCTTTCTGGCCTTCCTCGTATTGTTCCTGTTCTCTTACCTGCGCATCATGCCGTTGCAGTACAAGCTCATCGTATTGGGCATTGTCTACTGCTTCACCATCCTGATGCCCACCATGACCATCTTCCTGTTCCGCAAAGTGAACGGCTTTGCCCGCCAGGACCTGAGCGACCGCAAGAAACGCTATGTGCCGATCCTGCTCACCATCATCTCCTACGTCTTCTGCCTGATGATGATGCACAAACTGAACATCCCCTGGTATATGACAGGCATCATACTGGCCTCGCTGGTCGTGCTGGTCATCTGCATCTTTGTCAACCTGAAGTGGAAGCTGAGTGAACACATGGCAGGCATGGGCGGTATCGTAGGCGGACTGGTATCGTTCAGTGCGCTCTTCAGCTACAACCCGGTGTGGTGGCTCTGCCTCTTCATCCTCATAGCAGGGATATTAGGCTCGGCACGCATCATCCTGCAACATCACACGCTGGGCGAAGTCCTTGCCGGCTTTACCGTCGGTTTCGTCTGCTCGCTGCTGGTGCTCCACCCGCTCAGCAACGTATTGTTCCGTATATTTTTATTTTAAACATAGTATCAATCCTAAAAACTAATCATTATGAACTTCCCACAGAATGTAAAGTACACCAACGAACATGAATGGATCCGCCTTGAGGGCGACACAGCTTATGTAGGTATCACCGACTATGCACAGGAACAACTGGGCGACATCGTATTTGTCGACATTCCTACCGAAGGTGAAACCCTGGAAGCCAACGAAGTGTTCGGTACCATCGAAGTAGTAAAGACCATCTCCGACCTCTTCCTGCCCGTTGCAGGCGAAGTGCTGGAACAAAACCCCGCACTGGAAGAAAACCCCGAGCTGGTGAATAAAGACCCATACGGCGAAGGCTGGCTCATCAAAATGAAACCTGCCAATGCTGCCGACCTTGACAACCTGCTGAATGCAGAAAGTTACAAGGCATTGGTGAACGAATAAAGAGACTTCACCACAGAGGACATAGAGAACACAGAGTTTTAATCTCTTCCTTCATAAGATATTAAAGAGAAAAATATTCTCTGTGCCCTCTGTGTCCTCTGTGGTGAATCCGAAGCCATGCAAGTCTAAAGAAAGAAAACATTTAGCGTATAATTAAAACAATATGACCCCAATTGTAAGCATCATCATGGGTAGCACTTCCGACCTTCCAGTTATGGAGAAGGCCGCTCAGTTGCTCAATGACCTTCACGTGCCGTTCGAAATGAACGCGCTTTCGGCTCACCGCACTCCCGAAGCTGTGGAAGAGTTTGCCAAGAATGCCCGCTCACGCGGCATTAAAGTAATAATCGCCGCTGCCGGCATGGCCGCCCACCTGCCGGGCGTGATTGCCGCCTCCACCTCGCTGCCGGTAATCGGTGTACCTATCAAGTCGTCTCTCGACGGAATGGATGCGCTTCTGGCCATCGTACAGATGCCTCCGGGAATCCCTGTGGCAACCGTAGGCATCAACGGAGCATTGAACGCTGCCATCCTTGCCGTACAAATGCTTTCATTGGAAAACAAAGAACTCGAAACGAAATTCATTGCCTATAAGGAGGGGCTGAAAAAGAAGATCGTAAAAGCTAATGAAGAGCTGAAAGAGATCAAATACGAGTTTAAAACAAACTGAGAAGATTTATGACGGACGATTTACCGTTTACGGTTGAAGTGACTTAAATACAGTTCACTGCAATCTTAATCGTAAGCAGTAAATCGTCCGGTCGTAAAGCGACTCCAATTACATACAACAAAATGGATTTATTCAACTACTCCCGGCGGGAAACTTCGGAAGTGAACATCGGGGCTGCTCCGTTGGGAGGCTCCAACCCTATCCGAATCCAGTCGATGACCAATACCGCCACGCAGGACACCGAAGCTTGTGTGGCTCAGGCAAAGCGCATCGTAGATGCCGGCGGAGAGTACGTCCGCCTCACCACACAAGGGGTGAAAGAAGCCGAAAACCTGATGAACATCAACATCGGACTGCGCAGTGACGGATACATGGTTCCGCTTGTGGCCGATGTACACTTCAGCCCGAAGGTAGCCGACGTGGCAGCCCGATATGCAGAGAAAGTACGCATCAATCCGGGCAACTACGTAGACCCGGGACGCACGTTCAAGCAACTGGAATACACCGACGAGGAGTATGCCGCCGAACTGCAGAAGATACGCGACCGCTTCGTTCCCTTCCTCAATATCTGCAAAGAAAATCATACGGCCATACGCATCGGCGTGAACCACGGTTCACTGTCCGACCGCATCATGTCCCGCTATGGCGACACGCCCGAAGGTATGGTAGAGTCGTGCATGGAATTCCTGCGCATCTGCGTGGACGAGAAGTTCACGGATGTCGTAATCTCGATCAAGGCCTCCAACACAGTGGTAATGGTGAAAACCGTACGTCTGCTGGTGGCCGTGATGGAACAGGAAGGCATGGCATTCCCGCTTCACCTGGGTGTGACGGAAGCTGGCGACGGAGAAGACGGACGCATCAAATCGGCCTTGGGCATCGGTGCTTTATTGTCCGACGGAATGGGCGACACCATCCGCGTCTCACTGAGTGAGGAGCCGGAAGCCGAAATTCCCGTGGCACGCAAACTGGTCGACTACATTGTCGGGAGACAGGATCACCCATACATCCCCGGCATGGAGGCACCGGACTTCGACTACCTCTCTCCGACGAGGCGCAAAACGCAACCGGTGCGGAACATTGGCGGCGACCATCTGCCGGTAGTGCTTGCCGACCGCATGGACGGACGGACGGAGACCAACCCGCAATTCACGCCGGATTATATCTACGCCGGACGTGAACTGCCCGAACAGCCGGAAAAAGGTATGCAATACATCCTCGACGCCGACGTGTGGAAAGAAGAACCGGACACGTGGCCCGCTTTCAATTATGCCCAACTGGAGCTGATGGAAACGTGCGCCGCCGGACTGAAGTTCTTCTTCATTCCTTATATGGCACTTACGGACGAGGTAGTGGCCTGCCTGAAACGACATCCCGAAGTAGTGGTGATCTCGCAAAGCAACCACCCTAACCGCGTAGGCGAACATCGTGCGCTGGCCCATCAACTGACGGTGGAAGGGTTGCAGAACCCGGTCATCTTCTTCCAGCACTACTCCGAAAATGCAGCTGAAGATCTGCAAATCAAGGCCGGTGCGGACATGGGAGCACTGATATTCGACGGTCTGTGTGACGGCATTTATCTCTTTAACCAAGGGGAACTGAGCCATGCGGTGATCGACGCTACCGCCTTCGGCATCCTGCAAGCGGGACGCATCCGCACCAGCAAGACGGAGTATATCTCTTGCCCGGGATGCGGACGGACACTGTTCAACCTGCAAAGTACGATTGCCCGTGTCAAAGCAGCCACCTCACACCTGAAGGGACTGAAAATAGGCATCATGGGATGTATCGTCAACGGACCCGGCGAGATGGCGGATGCCGACTATGGCTACGTGGGTGCCGGCCGTGGCAAGGTAAGCCTTTACAAACGGAAGGAGTGCATCGAGAAGAATATTCCCGAAGAAGAAGCCGTAGAAAAACTGATCGAATTGATTAAGGCAAACGGTGACTACGAAGAGAAGGCTCAATCCTGATCTTCTCCCAAAGAAGACAGTTAGTCCCGCCGACGAATAAGTAATCAACAGAAAGAAAGCACCACGGATTAAGAAAGGGTGCCGGGAGTTCACCACAGATTACACAGATTCTCACAGATTAATAATCTATCTTGTTAATTAGCAAGACTGAATATTCTGTGAGAATCTGTGTAATCTGTGGTGAACTCCTGGCACCTTACTTCTTTCGGCTGGCAAAGAGCCACTCCATGAATCCGGGATAGTTGAAAGCCGGATTCCAGCTGCCGTGATTGCAACCGGGAAACTCGACGTATTCCACCTCTGCTCCAAGTTTCTTCAACGCTTTATAAGCCTCGCGAGAGCCTTCTACCGGCACTACGTTATCGGCATCCCCATGGAAAATGCGGAAACGGACACTCACGGCATCGGCCAGGCGTCCGGGATTCACCGTGCCGCAAATGGGGACGGCGGCGGCGAATGTATCCGGAAAGCGGATGGCAAGGTCGTACGTCGCCATGCCTCCCATAGAAAGACCCACTACGTAAACGCGGTCACGATCCACCGAAGGCAAATCGAGGTAAGTGTCCAGCAATTCCTTTACCGCACGTAAGACGGGAGTGATCTCCTGTCCCACCGGCATCTCCGAAGGAACGAACGAAGAAGGGCGGGAGGCGTATGCCCAGTAATCCTTCTCCGGACATTGAGGCACGAGGACAAATGCCGGATACTTCTCACGGTTCACGGGGTTGAGAAACATCTGTCCACCGTGTGTCAATTGTTTCTCGTTGTCGCTCCCCCGCTCGCCGGCACCGTGCAGAAAGAGCACCAAAGGATATTGCTGCCCCGGCTTTTCCGACTCCGGACGAAGCAAACGGTAGTTCAGCGAATCTCCCCGGGAGGAGATGAATACTTTTTTCTGATACGCCTCTTGCGAACGGGCACCCACGGTCAGCAGGAAGAGACTGAGGAAGAAAAGAACAAACTGTTTCATGGCTATTCGGGATTATTCTACATATTGGGGTTCGGAGGGTAAAGATACACCATTTTCATTAAAGGCCTCCACGGCGAAATAATAATCCTGGTCGGTAGTCAGAGATTTCATGAGCAACTCGGTGCCGTCGTATACCATCCACGAACTGTACAACTTATCGGGAGCGATGCCCCAGAGCACATTGTACCCCTGCGCACCTTTCACCGGTTCCCAACGGATGGTGATGTCCCGCCGGTCGGCATGCCGGTCAAGGGTCAGTTTGCCGGGACGGCGGGGAGCTTTGCCGAAGCCGAGGCCGAATACGCGCAACTCAGAGATAGCCAGATTCGGAGTGGGTACGTCGATGTTCCTATACCGGACGTAACGCACCGTGACCGGAGTCTCAAGCTCCACATAGTCATTCGGTGTGTCCTTATAACTGCTTTTGCGGTCGACCAGCGTATTCCAGGTCTCTCCGTCGGTAGAACCCTCGATGACGTAGCGATGGCGCAAGCCGGGAATCCGGCCGTACATATCGCTCCGATAGTCGTGATAGTTCACCTGCACGGCACAAACGCGGGCAGGGTTCTCCAGATCGATCATCACCCACTGACGTTCATCGTTCGCCTCAGCAAGCCAGAAGGTCTTGGTCAGCTCGTCCGTCAGCGCGGCAGGTCCGAATCCGCCTTTCACGGCAGACGCTGTCACCGGTTTGCGGTAAGACAGGAGCATCCATCCTCGGAACCGGCCCCTCTTGCCGGGCACAGCGGGGGCATAACGTGGATAATCTCCGAAACGGGTATCTACGTACATGATGCCGTCTTTATCGAATCCGGCAGGGAACATGCAGAGGCGGCGTTCCCAGTTGACATTGATGGAAAGGGCCATCGAAGCAAAATGCCAGTACGCTCCGCCGGGGCCCTGGACCGTGCTTCCGTGTCCGGCACCGTTCATGTATCCGCCCGGTTTATACGACACGGGGTTGTGTTTCTGATAGGTGTAAGGCCCCATCGGATGATCGGCTACATAAACGCCGTCGGCATAGACATTGAACTCAGTGCCGGGAGCACCGTACTGCATATAATATCTCCCGTTGTGCTTAGTCAGCCACGGGCCTTCGATATAACCTCCCAGAACCGTGTCGCTGTGGTTCTCGCCGAAACGTTCCCAACCGTGGCGGGGCATGTCGAGGCTGAAAAGCTCTTTCACCTCTCCTTTGGGAAGAAAGCGGTGATTCTTGTCCAACTCCACTCCCCGGATGGGATAGACATTGGACGATCCCCAGAACATATAGGCCCGGCCGTCATCGTCGATAAACAGGTCCGGGTCCTGCAGGTTATGCAAGATGGCGGGAGTGGCTTTCCATTCTCCCCGCTTCGGGTCGTCGGAGTAAAGGATACTCATCGAACCGGACGGATCGCCGGTGACGTAGAGCACAGAGTCTTTGTAGTTATGGGCGGCGGGGGCGTTGCTTCCCTGCGGATACCAGTTTTTGGGAGTGATAAAGTCCCAGTTCAGCAGATCCTTAGAATGCCAGTAGCCATTGGAGCGGGTGACGAACATATAGTATTCGCCACGGAACCTGACCACCGCCGGATCGGCACCGGAACGGTAAGAGATGTCCTTGTCGGAGTTATAGATCATATATGTATAATCTATGTTCAGCGGATTGCAGTAGGTATCCTGCCGCATGTCCTGTGCGGGAGCAAGAGCCGGGGACAGGAAGAGGAGTAAAAGAAGAAATAGCTGTTTCATGGTTGTAACGGTATGTTTTCACCACAGAGTAACACAGAGTCTCACAGAGAAGTTTTTTCTTTTTAGAAATCCCATTAATAAAAAATCAAAACTCTGTGAGACTCTGTGTTACTCTGTGGCGAACCTTTATCTTATTTATTTTGATTCTGAACTGAACCCCAGTCTTTTCAGCCCTCTCTGCACATCGGGATGGCTCATGAACAGTTTCCAGATCAGTCCCGTGCGGTAATTCTCAATCATCACCACAATAGGGCCCTGGTCGATGGCCAGATAAGAAGGTGCAAACCAGTTCTCGGTCAGGTTGAAGGCATCCTTGAAGCCGTATTCTCCCCAAAGGCGGTCGCCCAGCTCTTCGTAAAAGTAACGCATAGCTTCCAGAGAATGTTCCGGGGTATAAGGAATAGAAGAGATGGCCGCGGTCGGAGTGATCACTCCCAGATCGTTCTGCGGGCAATGCGCCGAGTAGCCCAGATGGTTGTCACTTGCCGTCAGTCCCCAGCATTTGCGGCTGTATCCTTTGTACTTCTTCGGGTTGTCGATGCAATAGGCACGGTTGATCAGGGTATGCGCCTTCATCTGCTCACCGTAGTCGGCATAGCGGTCTTTAAGCCCGCGCGGGTCGAGTCCGAGGTAAGAGTAATGGGTGAAGAAGAGCGGTCCGCCAAAGTCGGTGCCCAGCGGCAGACGGATGCCGTAGAACTCCTTCCCGTTCTTAAAGGTGATCGAGTTGGCCCATCCTTTATGATAGACCGATTCGCGGATGGGATAAGTAGGTGAAGAGGCAGCCAGCACATAGGCTATGTGGCACTCGTTCTGCCCTTTCAGCTGATGATTCATTGCCCAGCCGTTATTGGGTGACCAGTGCCAGTAGAGTACATCTTCACCTCCACGGGTGAACCAGTCCCACTCGGCCTGATGCCAGAGGGAGTTGATGAGTCCCCGCACCCGGTTTTCAGTGGGGGTATCCCGGTCGAAGTACTGATGGGCTGCCAGCAGTCCTTCGAACATGAAGGCGGATTCTACCAGGTCGGCACCATCATCCTTACGGCTGAAGGGGATTGTCTTTCCGGTTGCACCGTCCATCCAATGTGCCCAGATGCCGTGATAGCTATCGGCTTTGTTGAGGAACTCCACCATCTTGAGCAGACGTTCCGCTCCTTGCTCACGGGTGATGAAGCCGCGCTCCACTCCGACTATAATTGCCATCACGCCAAAGCCGGAACCGCCGATCGTCGCAACTTCCAGACGGTCGTTGCTGCGCTCACGCGCCAGGCCGGATTCGGGATGGGCAAAATCCCAGAAATAACGGAAGGTCTGTTTCTGGACAAGGGTCATCAACTCGTCGTCGGTCAGTTTCGGACGATTGCCTGCAACGGTGATCTGCAACGAGGAGGCACAGATCAGAAGAAGAAATAATAGGGTATGTTTCATAATGTTTCAAAATCTTATCCCCCGGCCCCTTCTCTTAACCTTTAAGAGAAGGGGAGGTGGCTGCGCGGTGGAGATACGGCGTTCCGCCGTCGAAAGGGAACTGTGTCCCCCTTGCCCTTGTGGGGATTCCGCAGTGCAGAGGGGATGGCGTCCTCCGCCGCCCCAAAGGACGGTGGGGAGGACGCCGGGTGTAATCATGGAATTGATAGTATTGGAATGATTCTATTTAAATGAACTGGTTATATATATACTTTTTAATTGAATGTGAACATAAAGTCAGGGTGAACATAAAGTTGAGATGGACGCAAACCCAAGAGTGGACGCAAAGCTAAACACAAGCACAAACTTAGAAGTAAGTACAAGACCGAAAGAAAAGAAAACCTACCTTTCCTCTCTCACCCAGCTCTGCCTGCTCCCCACTGCCCTTCGGGGCGGCGGAGGCCGCCATCTCTACCGCACTTCGGAATCCCCACAGGGGCAAGGGGGACGCAGTCCCCTTTCGACGGCGGAACGCCGTATTTCCATCGCGCAGCCTCCTCCCCTTCTCTTAAAGGTTAAGAGAAGGGGCCGGGGGATGAGATTTTGAGAACCCCTTGCGAAATATCCACCTGTTTCTGCGGAATGAAGAACGTAGCATGCTTTGCTATCGAGAAGTTTGTCTTCCCGTGTGCCTTCATCATCTTCTCCGCATAGCCCGGCACCACCTTATCCGCACGGATCAGGTCAAAGAAACGGTGTCCCTCCAAAGCCAGCTCGATGCGGCGCTCGTTCCAGATGATCTCGCGGAGCTTCTCTTTACCGGTTTCCGTAATCTCGGGCAGTCCCACTGTCATATCCGCCGGATGTACTGTTCTGCGGGCACGTGCGCGCACCATCTCCAGTTTGTCGAGGGCTTCCCGGGTTTCACCCAATTCGTTGCAGGCTTCGGCATACATCAGCAGCACATCAGCATAACGCAGAAAGATCAGGTGGCAATTCTGTTTGGCAAACGAATTCTCGTTCCAGTAACCGGTAGGCCAGATGGTCTTTTTGTTGGCACGGGGCGGCACTTCTTTCTTGAAATGGATCTCGCCCTTTCCCTCCAGTGTCTCTCCATCGTAGAAGATGGTTGCCGTACGTCGCGGATCTCCCGTTTCATAGGCTTGGTCGAGGGCTTCGGAAGGAGAAAACATCCCCCAGCCCATCACGCCGCGAATGCCCTGCCACTTCACATACTCCGATTCGAGGTTGCGTTCGGTCGATTCGCCCCAGAGGTACTGGTCGGCGAGCATCACTTCGTCCGAATAGTAAGAGTTAGGATTGAACAGGTCGCGATAATCCGGGTGCAGGCTGTACTCGCCGCGGGCAATCACCTGACCGGTGTATTTCTTCACGTTGGCATAGTCCCCGCGGAAGAGATATACTTTGGCCAGCAGTCCTTCGGCCGTTCCCTTGGTGGCACGTCCCGACTCTTTCGCACCCCACTCCTGACGGGTAGGCAGATGCTCGGCTGCATAGGTAAGGTCTTCGATGATCTGTTGATAGACGGCATCTTCGGTTGCCCGGGGCTGGTTGTATTCGCCGGGCTGCAACACCTTCGTCACCAAAGGCACCCCGCCGAAAGCACGTACGAGATTGAAGTAGAAGAATCCCCGGAAAAAGCGGGCCTGAGCAACGCACTTCACCCGGAGTTCTTCGTTCTTCACCGCGCCCAGATTGTCCAGAGCCACATTGCACGAAGCGATAGCTTTATAATTGCCTTCCCACCAGCCGTTGATCTCGGCGGTAGAGGCATCGTAAGTAAAATCGTTGAACAGGTTCAGCCGTGCCACACTGCCGTCGGCCAGCTCACTGCCCGTATCGGAGTTGTCGCCGGGCAGCTCGGTGATGGCAAACCATGAGAACCCGATGATGTCCCACGCCCGGAGTTGGGTATAGATGGCGTTAATACTCATCAACGCGCCTTCTTCTTCGCCGAAGAAGACGTCCTCGGTCAGTTTCCCCTGCGAATCCACATCGAGGAAATCGGCACAGGAAGAAAAGGTCAGTGCCGAAGCCAGTAATATTGAATATATCTTTTTCATTGTAATGGTTTTGGGTTCACCACAGATTACACAGATTTTCACCGATTAATAATTATTTCATTGGTAATAAGATTAAAGTATCCGTGTTAATCGGTGTAATCTGTGGTGAATCGTATTCATGTCTATATCATTTAATATTAGAAAGTAACGTTCAGCCCGAAGCGGCAGGTAGCTGTCACGGGATAGATCTGGCGGTCGATTCCGCCCAGTACTTCGGGTGTGAAGCCGTTATAGCCGGTGAAGTAGGCCAGGTTGTTGCCGGAGAAGTATACTCTCAGGTTCTGCACGGATACCTTCTGCATCCATGACTTCGGGAAGGTATATCCCAACTCGACTGTTTGCAGCTTCACGTACGAACCGCTCTCTACGTAGCGGCTCGACACCTGATAGTTGTTGCCTTCCAAGGTCATTCGCGGTGTCATGGTATTCGGGTTTTCGGGTGTCCAGCGGTCGAGGAAGGAGCGGTCCCAGTTGTCCGAACCGGAGAAGCGTTCTACCTGCTTGGCATTGAATATCTTGTTTCCGAAGTTGCCTTGGAAGTCGATAGAGAGGTCGAATCCTTTCCAGGAAGCACTGATGCCCAGACCGCCGATGAACTTGGGAGTGGGGCTGCCCAGATCCTTACGGTCGTTGGCGGTGATGTATCCGTCACCGTCCACGTCTTCGTATATCAGGTCGCCGGGACCTACGTTGTTCTGATACTGTTGTCCGGAATTTCCGGTGGCAGCGGCGGCACGCTCGTTGTACTCCTTGATCTGCCCTTCGTTCTGGAAGATGCCGATCACGTTGTAACCATAGAAATATTTAATCGGCTTTCCTTCTTCGGTCATCTGTACGGATTTTCCGGCACCAATGTCACCACTGGCAATGCGTTTACCTCCCAGGCTGATGACTTCGTTTTTGATCGTCGTTCCGGTCAGGCGTATGCCGTACTGGAAGTCCTTCAGCGAATCTTCCCATTTCACGGTAAAGTCCACACCGCTGTTGCGCACCGCCCCTACGTTTGTTTCTACCGGGGTGAGGCCTACGGAAGCCGGTACGTCTACCGTCACCAGCATGTCTTTCGTATCGCGGCGATAGTAGTCCAGTTCCAGTGAAAAGCGGTTGTTCAGCAGTCCGAGATCGAAACCGAGGTCCATCTGCTCTGAACGTTCCCAATGGATGCTCCGGTTGGAGAGTGACGTGATGGTTCCGCCGGGATAGAACACGCCACCAAACACGGCATCGTAAGACGGAGAGATATTGGCAAGCGCACGGTATTTGTCGTTACCTATTTTATCATTACCGATCTGTCCCCAGCTTCCTCTGAGCTTCAGGTTGCTCAGCCATTGCACGCGGTCTTTCAGGAATGCTTCTTCCGAGATCCTCCATCCGGCAGCCACTGAGGGGAAGTAGCCCCAACGGTTGTTGGGACCGAACTTAGACGAACCGTCGGCACGGACCGAAGCCGTCAGCAGATAACGGTCCATCAGCGCATAGTTGGCCCGGAAGAGGTAAGACATCATTGTTTCGTGGTATCCGTTGTTGGCTACTGACTTGGAGCTGGCCGAAGCCTGGTCGAGATACCAGTAGTTTTCGTTATCGGAGAAGAAGTCGCGTCCGGTGCCTTCCAGCAATTCATAAACACGCTTCTGCGCCGTGATACCTCCCAAGAGGTTGAGCCGGTTCTTGTCATTGATCTTCCAGTCATAAGTCAACAGGTTCTCCCACAGCCAAGTGAAGTCACGGTCCCAGGTTTTGGAGAGGCTGTTGGTTTCGTTCTTCTGTGTTTCCGAAACGTAGTATTTCGGCACGAAATTGCGGCGGCGTCCGTTGATGTAGTCGATGCCGAGGCTGGTTTTAAAGTCGAGCCCGTTCAGGATATTCCAGTTCAGGAAGGCGCTGCCCACGATGCGTTCTTTCCAGTCGTCATTGTTCGTATAATGGAGTGTAGCGACGGGATTGGCGGAAGAAGCGCTTTCGGAATCCATGAAACTTCCGTCCTCATTGTAGGGACGCTTCACGGGACTGATGGTGTAGGCGGCTTTCACCACCGCGCTGTTTTCGTTTTTCTTATGGCTGAAAGAGGCCGACAGGTTGTGCCCGATGGTCAGTCGTTTGCTGATCTTGTAGCTATTGTTGGCACGCAGGGTGAAGCGGTTGTAAGTGTTTCCGGTGATGATGCCGTCCTGCTGGTAATATCCCGCGCTGAGGTTGTAGCGCACCTTTTCCGACCCGCCACTGACGCTGAGCTGATAGTCGCGTACGGAAGCTACACGGAAGATTTCGTCGAACCAGTTGGTTCCTTTGCCCAGTGAAGCAGGGTCGTCAAACTTGGGTTTTCCGCCCGTGTTGACCAGTGCTTCGTTCAGCAGCGTAGCATATTCGGTGGCATTGGCCATCTCGAAGCTGCTGTTGTTGAACTGGAATCCTTCGCTGGCCGTAAAGTTCACCACCGCTTTTCCTTCCGTCCCCTGCTTGGTGGTAACGATGATTACACCGTTGGCACCGCGCGAACCGTACATGGCGGTTGCCGAAGCGTCTTTCAGCACCTCCATCGACTCGATGTCGTGTGTGCTCAGGAAAGAGATGTCATCCATAAACATTCCGTCCACTACATAAAGGGGGTTGCTGTTATTCGTTGTACCGATACCGCGGATACGCACTTCGGGCGAGCTTCCGGGAGCACCGTTGGCTGAGATATAAACACCGGAGACACGCCCCTGAAGGGCATTCGCCACATTAGGAGTGGCTACTTTCGTAAGGTCTTTACTCTTCACCGTGCCTACCGAACCGGTCAGATCGGATTTGCGTTGCACGCCGTAACCGACTACAACTACTTCGTCCAACAGCTGATTGTCCTCTTCAAGAGAGATATTCAGCTTTGAAGAGGCGGTTACCTTGACCTCCTGTGCTTTCATGCCGATGTAACTGAAAACAAGAGTGGCGCCCGACGGGACACCTGAAATAGAATAGTTGCCGTCAAAGTCCGTGATAGTTCCGGACGATTGCCCTTTCAGTAGGATACTGGCGCCAATGATAGGCTCTCCTGTTTTCTTCTCGGTGACAACACCCGAGATGGTCAGGCTGCCTTGCGCAAAAGAAAGCGTAGAAAGCAGCAACATCATACATAGGGTAAACAGATTTTTTTTCATCGTTTTGGTACTGATTTAAAATTCTACTGCAAACTTAGAAGGTAAATTGATGTAAGTCAAAAAAAGGGGTACTACAAGAGTACCATGAAGAAAAAAACGGGATTTCCGGAGTACTGCATCCCTACTACAAAGTGATATAATTAATTAATATTCAATAAAATAAAAAGAGGTTTCAGGAAAGGAAATGAAACGATTGGGAGGGGTCGAGGCTATTCAGTTTAGAATTCACCACAGAGTACACAGAGGACGCAGAGTTTTAATTTAGACAGAAGAACCAGAGGGCATATTATTCTGATCTGTTCTTTATCTGTTCTTATATCTGAAAACAGATAGAGCGCAGCTGATTAATCTCTGTGTCCTCTGTGTCCTCTGTGGTGAATCATATTTATTTCTATATCCGCTATGAAGTATTTACGCTATAGACTTTAATAGAAGAGAGAATCTTTCCGCTTACTATATTCTAAGATAAAAATAATAGACTTGTCTGGTTTAGGAACGGATTCTTTCCGGATGAAAGAGACGGGTAGTGAAAGAGAGGAAAGCAGCTCTTCATTTTGTATCAATTTAAGAGCAAATTTTTCCCTTATAGAATGTTATAACTAATTACCAATAGTCATTTGGAGTCATTTTATCCCTTAAAAATTGAGATCACGATCTCAATTTTTCGTCGTCGAGACGATGTCTTCGTGAGATCACGACGACGATATATAGGCATCTAAATGACATTTTTGCAATTTTCCTGTTTTGTACAAAAAAGAAACCGCTACTTGTAGCGGTTTCCTAAATAATAATGTAAATATGAATGAATTGATTTTAAGTCTTTTTTAAGTCTGGATTTTATTGTGACGGAGATTAAAGTTAGGTTTATCTTATAATTCTACAAAGATAAAACAATAAATTGAAAATGCAATCTTATTTTCTATATTATTCATGCGAATCAGTAATTGATAGCCAATTAACGTACTGGGAATATCTATAGAAGGAAAGAGTTGGATAGTCGCTTGATTCACCACAGAGTTGCACAGAGCCTCACCGAATTTTTATCTTTAGTTTATAGGATATTTGAAAGAAAAAGCTTTTCTATGAGACTCCGTGCCCTCTGCGGTAAACTCTTATTCACAGTTTCATTTCCTCAGCAAGAATCTTGCCTTTTTCACATCCCGGCTGTTTCCGCCGATCATTATATCGAAGTCGCCCGGTTCGCAAACAAATTGCAAATCATAATTATAGAACTTCAACAATTCCGGTGTGATGCTGAAACTGACTTTGCGGGACTCTCCGGCTTTAAGGAAAATCTTCTCGAAACCTTTCAGCTCCTTCACCGGACGGGTGACACTGCCCACCAGGTCACGGATGTAGAGCTGAACCACCTCTGCACCGTCGCGACTGCCGGTATTGGTGACGGTAACGGTTGCCGTCAGTTCTCCGTCGGCACTCATCTCTGTGCTGCTCAGGTGGATATCGCTGTAAGCAAACGTTGTGTAGGACAATCCGTAACCGAACGGGTAGAGCGGCTCGTTGCTCACATCGAGGTAATTGCTGCGGAACTTCTCGAACCAACGTCCTTCCTGCAACGGGCGGCCGGTATTCTTATGATTGTAGAACAATGGGATTTGCCCCACATTTTGCGGGAAAGTAGCGGTCAGCTTTCCACTGGGATTGACATCACCGAAAAGGACATCGCCGATGGCATAAGCGGCTTCACTCCCTCCGAACCACACGTTCAGGATGGCAGGCACGTGTTCCTCCTCCCAAGTAAGCACCAGCGGGCGGCCGGTGAAGAGTACGAGCACAACGGGTTTTCCTGTTTTGAGCAATTCCTGCAACAGCGCTCTCTGCACGTCCGGCATTTCCAGATTGGTGCGGGAGCTGCTCTCTCCACTCATCTCGGATGATTCGCCCAGCGCGGCGACAATGACATCGGCTTTGGCAGCCACTTTCAGTGCCTCGTCCAGGAGCTCGCGATCTGTACGGTTATCTCTGTGCAGTTCGCGTCCGAACATCGTGGCGCGCTTTTCATATTCGGCATCGCCTATCAGATTACTTCCTTTGGCGGTTACCACCTCCGCACGGTTACCGACTACTTCTTTGAGCCCTTCGACCAGTGAAGGAGCATTATCCAATACGGCAGCCACGCTCCAGGTGCCCGGCATGTTGGAACGGGTATCGGCAAGCGGACCGACTACGGCAATGGTACCCTTCTTGCTGAGTGGCAACACACCTTCGTTTTTCAGCAGTACAAAGCTCTCCGAAGCCGTCTTACGGGCAACGGCACGATGTTCCTTGGTGAAAATCTGTTTCTTGGGACGGCTTACGTCACAATACTTATAAGGATCGTCAAACAGTCCCAACTTATACTTTGCTTCCAGAATGCGGCGGCAGGCGGCGTCGATGGCAGCTGCCGATACTTTGCCTTCTTCCACCGATTTCTTCAGTGTACCGCTGAAGGCGTCGCTCACCATATCCATATCGACCCCAGCATTCAGAGCAAGGGCGGCAACTGTCTGCTGGTCACCCATACCGTGATCGATCATCTCGTTGATACCGGTATAGTCCGTCACCACAAATCCGCCGAAACCCCACTGCTTGCGCAGCACATCGGTCATCAGCCATTTGCTGCCGGTGGCGGGCACACCGTCCACTTCGTTGAACGAGGCCATCACGCTTCCGACACCTGCCTCGACCGCGGCTTGGTAGGGCAGCATGTATTCATTAAACATACGCTGGCGGCTCATGTCTACCGTATTATAATCACGTCCCGCCTCAGATGCGCCATAAAGGGCAAAGTGCTTCACACAAGCCATTATCTCGTCATTACGGCTCATGTCCTTTCCCTGATACCCGCGTATCATGGCACGGGCGATGGCAGCACCGAGGAACGGATCTTCGCCGTTCCCCTCGGACACACGTCCCCAGCGCGGGTCACGGCTGACGTCCACCATCGGACTGAATGTCCACGAGATACCGTCGGCACTGGCCTCAATGGCGGCTATACGGGCGGACTCCTCGATGGCTTTCATATCCCAGGTGCACGACAAGCCGAGAGGAATAGGGAAAATGGTTTCGTATCCGTGTATCACGTCCATACCGAACAACAGGGGAATACCGAGACGGCTCTCCTCCACCGCCTGCCGCTGGACCTCACGGATGCGTTCTACCCCTTTCAGGTTGAACAGTCCCCCTACTTCTCCGTTACGGATGCGTTTGGCCACATCACTGCTTTTTGCCTGTCCGGTAGTGATCTCTCCGGTCACGGGCAGGTTGAGCTGGCCGATCTTCTCCTCCAGCGTCATCTTTTTCATTAATTGGTCGATAAAGCGGTCCATATCCCGGGGAGCCTTTTGCGCCTGTACCCCGGCGGCCACTATGACCAAAGAAGCGGCGAACGCCTGCATTCTTCGTACAAAATGTTTCATGGTCTTTACAGTTTTAGTATCTATTTATGAATGTTCCGACTTTGCAGGTACAAATAAAGCGAATCTCCGGCAAATGCCTTCCATTTATCCATACGGCAAGAATACTACAAACCCGAAAAAACAAAAAAAGAAGTACTGCATTAGTACTTCTTTTCATATCAATCATTTAATTTCCAACTACTTGAAGGAGATCATAAAATCCGTCAGGCTGCTCTCCGGAGGAAGCCCCAACTTCTTGCGCAGACGATAGCGGGCAGCGTCGACACCCCTTACGGAAATGTTCATCAGCTTCGCAATCTCCTTCGTCGGCAGGTTGAGCCGGAGCAGCGCGCACAGGCGCAAATCGCCGGAAGTCAGGTCAGGGAACTTTTCTTTCAGGTTCCGGAAGAAATTCTCGTGTATCCGGTCGAAGTTGGACTGGAACATATTCCAGCTCTCTTCGTCGGAGACAATATTCTGATTGATCATCGAAAGCAGCTTATCCAGGTTCTTGCGGGTATATTGCCCGGAGAGTTTCTGCTGCTGCAATTCCTCTTTCAGCGAGCTCAGGAACTCCTGATGCGCGATGTTGGTCATCACCACGCCCGAAAGCTCTTTGCTCTTGAAGCGGAGGTCGGCCTCGAGTTGCTCCTTCTCCAGTGCCATGATCTTCTTTTCCTGCTGCTCTATCTCTGCTTTATGGTGCGCGCGCTGACGGTCGATGACGGCATCTTTCTTCTTCTTGGTATAGACGTAGACCCCGTAAAGGAGCCCCAACAGAAATGCCAGCCCGGAGAGAGCGTAAACGGCAATGGCTACGTACGAAAGATACCAGGGACGCAGGATACGGAAAGGCAGTTCGACAGCAGCAACCACCCCGCCGTCATCGTACACCTCGGCACGGAAGCGATAAGAACCGAATGGCAGCCGGGTAAAGTCTTTCTGCAAATCGGGAAGTCCCTCGATCCACTTGCCGGACAACCCCTCGAGGCGGTAACGCACATGAAACGCAAAATCATTGTAAACGGGATAGGCAAGAGAGATGCCTACATTGTTGAAAGCGGGGGCTATCTCATCATCTCCCGAAACCGGGAGTTGCAGCCGCTCGCCCGTCTGCTCGTTGAATGCCGAAAAGCCGGAGATCCATAAAGACGGTTGCTCACGGGACTTGTACAGCCCGGTGCTGTCGGCAGCGATACGGGCAAAGGAGTTATTGAGGCAGAGGTAAGAGCAATCATTCCGCTTGTCGTATACCATCCGGGCCAGCCCCTCGATGGGAAGGTTGCCAAACATGGAGAAGGGTATTCTCCGCTCCACCTTAAAGTCGTTCACGGTACATCTCACCAGACAGGCCTCGCGGTCGCTGAGAAACCAGTACAGATCGCCTTTCATGGCGGTGACAGTGTGGATATCCCGGAGTGCGGCCAACTGTTCGTTCATCGCTTTGTAGGGAATAATGGAATCCGCCATGTCGTCATAAGTGTAGAAGTTCCGCCCGTCCGAGAAGGCGACACGTCCGTTTACCTTGAAAAGGTAACAATGCCCGCCCGGATTCCCCGACAGAGAGTCGTACTGCTTCAGGTCCGTCACCTGCTTCAACGCTTCATCGAGACGCACCCGGTAAAGCCCCTTGCGCATGTGCTGCACCCAGATGTTGCCGTGAGGATCCACTTCGATGTTCTTTGCCATATGGCTGAAGTTGCGCACCGAATTGGAGAAGTACCACTCACCGGCAGCATTCTTCTTATAAATATTCAGATAAGTGTAGGTACCTTGTATCAGGAGCTCTTCCCCACCGATCTGCGCCTGCCGCATACACATGGCTCCCCGTACGTCGGAAAGAAGCCGGGCCTGCATGCCTTTAATCTGGAAAGTACCTTTATTGTGTCCGCAAAGCACCTGATCGCCCCATTCGCCGATGGTCCATGCCTGCTCTTCGAGTCCCGGAACCAGTTCCAGGAGGTTATCTTCAAGCCGGTACAACCCTTGGTTGGAAGCGATATAGGCATCCTTTTCGCGTACCAGCACGTCATACACCATTCCGACCTTGCGACGCACCGGCTCGAAATGATAAATCAGAGAATTGTTGCGCACGTAGGCAATGCCGTTGTCGAGGGCTGTCCAGATATTATTGTCTATATCGCAATACAGCCCCAGGACGGTGTTATTCTCCAACTGGTTGTCAGCGTTCTCTTTCCAGAGCAGGCGTCCTTCTTTACTGAAGGCATACAGCCCGTTGGAGATGGTTCCTATCACGTAGCAAGAGTCTTTCGTCATCACTGCCCGATTGACGGTATGGCGTTTCAACTCCTCATCACAATCTGTATGCCAGGGACGAATGCCGGAGGAGGTATAAAGATATCCACCGCTGTTACGGGTCAGCAACAACATTCCACCGGGATAGGGCAAACCTGCCAGTACGTCGCTGTTGCCCAACTCCTGTCGGGAGATCAACGGAGTAAACCTATCACCCGTAAAGACACAAACACCTGCATTGATCAGTTGGGAATAAACCGTATCCCCTACCCGGAACAGATTCAGGGGCAGTTCATGGCAGCGGACTCCTTTCGTCGTCGTGCCATCGTATATGAAGTATGAACCGAATGACTGAAAGACGATGTTCCCTCCCTGCTCCACGATAGTCCATATCTCGTCATTGTGAAAATTGAACCCTTTCACCTGATCTTTCAGGGAATGATATTCCAGTAAGTTCAGGTCGTTCTCTTCAAAATAACCGAACTCCTCGAACGATCCGACGTAGATACGCCCGTCGGAAGCCACGTAAACGGCACGCACAATGCCCGACGCCGGCAAAGGAAACAGCTTCCACCGGCTTCCGTCATACCGAAGCAGTCCGCTGTTGTTGCCAAAGTACATGACGCCCCGCCCGTCCTGCGCAACGGCCCAGTTTTCGTTACCGGCATTATAGTCGAGGACAGAATAATTGCGGACAATAGGTGAAAAAGGGACAGGGTTGCCCCAGCAAGGAAGAGAAAGAGTACAAACAAAAACAAGGAACAATAACAGATTCTTCATCAGTCAGTCGTCTTTAGAAAAATTCTTTGTGCGGAAAAAGCAGAGCTATCTTATCGGACGTTGATAGTTTGTTTTCACCACAGAGGACACAGAGTAACACAAAGTGAATTTTAAGTCATTGATTATCGATGTTGATAATCCGTGAAAGTCAGTGTAATCTGTGGTGAAAAGACTTTTGACACAGCCCCATTTATTATTTCTTTACCGGAGCACTCAAAGTTTCTTTGTATTTGACCGGATCGGCCAATATCTTGAGAGCGGCTTGCAGCCCATCGTCATCCTTCAATTGCTGGATGATCCCTCCACGTGTATAGTAGTAACGCTTGATGATCTCATCGGCAATCATCGACTTGATGTCTTTTGAGAAGTAATCGAGATCGCGGTCCAGATTATGAATCAGTTTCTTCTCCAGTGCCTTGATCTCCTCCGATGCTTCATCCAGATACCCTTCGAACTTGGCAGCCTCTTTCAGCGTCTTCATGATCTTCTCACTCTGCTGGTCATACTTGAAGTCGGCTTTCTTCACCATTGCCTTGAAGTCGTTATAGTCGGCATCGGTCACCTTGAACTCCTGCGGAGAAGGGATGGACGGATGCTTCAGGCAGTACTGCGTTACATAATCGAAGATCAGGTTATCGCGCACCAGATAGAAGAGGATATTAGGCAACTTTTCCTGTTTCACTTCGATATCCGGCATCACACCTCCACCATCGCGAACTTCACGTCCGGCTGCCGTATGGAATACGGTAGTCAGGCTGTCGGGGATGATACCTACACTGCCGTCCTCATTGCGGTGTTTATAGTCGATGGCCTGTACGCAACGTCCGCTGGGGATATAATACTTAGAAGTCGTGAGTTTCATCACACCTCCGTAAGGCAACGGACGGGTGGTCTGCACCAATCCCTTTCCAAACGTACGGCTTCCCACAATCACGGCGCGGTCGAAATCCTGGAAAGCTCCCGAAAGGATTTCGGACGCGGAAGCAGTGCCTCCGTTTACCAATACGGTAATAGGAATATCGAGATCCAGCGGTTCACGCAATGTCTTATACGTATTGCTGGCCTGTTTGGTCTTTCCCTTGGTAGTCACGATCACTTTGCCGCGGGGCAAAAAGAAATTGGCAATCTCTACCGCTTCTTCCAGACGTCCGCCACCGTTTCCGCGCAGGTCAATCACCAACGAGGTGATGCCCTCTTTCTTCAGTCTCAGGAATGTCTTCTTAAAATCTTTGGAAGGAGTACCGGAGAAGGTGCTCAGATTGATATAACCTACATTTTTATTAAAGATGGTATCGTAAGGAATCATCGGAGTCTGGATGGTTTGACGTACAATATTAAACTCCAACGGCCGGGTGCCACCCTTTTCGTCCGGACGCTCTACCTTCAGCTTAAAGCTCGTACCTACTGCACCCCGGAGCATCTGGCTCACCTCTTGGTTGTTTTTTCCCGCCAGATCTTTTCCGTCTATCTCCATCAGGATATCGCCTGCCTTCAGTCCGATTTTAGCAGCAGGGGTTCCTTCAAAAGGCTCGGCTATCATCGAACGTTTCAGTTTCTGGTTGTACGTGATCAAAGATCCGATACCCCCGAACGAAGCGTTCAACATCTGTTGCAGTTCAGCCTGGTCGTCCTCCGGATAATATTCCGTATACGGATCGAGTGACGAGAGCATATAGTCGATCCCCTCACGAACCGTCTTATTCGGATCGAGCGTATCTACGTAAAACATATCGAGTTCTTTGACGATAGAATTAAAGGTATCCAGATTCTTAGCAATCTGGAAATTGCGGTCGTCACCGCTCTTGAAACTAAAGAATGCTACGACAACCAATGCGGCTGCCAACAGGACACCATTTCGTCTATTCAGAAACTTTTTCATACACTTTTCGTTAAAATGAGACGTAAAAGTAACTCATTGCCTGCTTACTCTGACAGAACTTCGTTAATATTTAACTTTATTTCATCCCAACGCTCGCAAGGAATCGTGGTTCCAACTATCTGTATAACATTTCCGGAGAGAATTGAACCAATCTTTGCACATTTCTCTAAAGAATAGCCGCAAGTCAGCCCGTACAGAAATCCGGCAGCGAAATAATCACCTGCTCCCGTCGTATCGATCACTCTCTCTACAGGAATGGCCTCTACTTTGATCTCCTCCGTACCCTTACGGATGTAAGAACCATTTCCACCTACCTTTACAATGGCGATACTGCATTTCTTGCTGATCAGTTCAAGGGCTTCCTTCGGATCTTCTTTACCCGTAAACGCCTTTGCCTCTTCTTCATTGGCGAAAACAATATCTACATACTTATTTATTAATAAAGAGAAGAACTCAAGATCGCCTGCCACGATATTATAACTTGCCATATCGAGGCAAACCTGCAAACCGGCTTCCTTTGCCAACTCAATGGCATGAAGAATCATATCGTGATCCTGTACCAGATATCCCTCTATAAGCAGATAAGCATAACCTTTGAACATATCCAGTGTCAGATCTTCGGCTCTCAGCGTAGAAGCAGCACCGAGATAAGTACCAAAAGTACGTTCTCCGTCCGGAGAAATAAAAGTAGAAGCGACTCCCGACGGCAGATCAGACGTTAATAATTTATCTTCGATGCCATTTTTTTGCAGATTCTCCCGAAAAAAGTTTCCGTAAGCGTCATTTCCGACTTTTCCGATGAAACCGGTTCCGGCACCCAGACAGGCGAGTCCAAGTATGGAATTTGCCGCTGCTCCACCGGTCGCCAAGTGGGTTTTCATCTGACTGAATTGTTCGTTAATCTGCTGTAACTTAGCATCATCAATAAGTTGCATGCTTCCCTTGGGTAATCCCATTTCATCAAGGAGTGTATCATCTTTCAGGGTTGCAAGTACGTCTACCAGGGCGTTGCCCAATCCAATTATTTTATCCATTTCACTAATTTTTTTTGCAAAGATATTGCATATTTCAAAATATCCTATTACTTTTGCATCGCAATTGAGAAAAACAAATCATTCTTCCTTAGCTCAGTCGGTTAGAGCATCTGACTGTTAATCAGAGGGTCCTTGGTTCAAGTCCAAGAGGAAGAGCAAAGTTCAAATTCTCAGTTGCTAAATTCTTCCTTAGCTCAGTCGGTTAGAGCATCTGACTGTTAATCAGAGGGTCCTTGGTTCAAGTCCAAGAGGAAGAGCAAAGTTCAAATTCTCAGTTGCTAAATTCTTCCTTAGCTCAGTCGGTTAGAGCATCTGACTGTTAATCAGAGGGTCCTTGGTTCAAGTCCAAGAGGAAGAGCAAAGTTCAAATTCTCAGTTGCTAAATTCTTCCTTAGCTCAGTCGGTTAGAGCATCTGACTGTTAATCAGAGGGTCCTTGGTTCAAGTCCAAGAGGAAGAGCAAACAAAGGTTCGTCATTACGGCGGACCTTTTTTGTTTTTACATTGTGAGGATACGGCATATACATCCTGATAGAGAAAGAGGATGTTGCCTCTGCTGTACAACACCCTCTTTCCTGCTGAAAAAAAGAACCTACTCAAACCTTATCTCTGAAACACCTATTGATTTTCCTTTCTGAGGTTCTATAAGAATACGAACGGATTCCACTTCAACACTGCCTGAAGGATGTACTACGTTGAACCGATCGGTGCCCACCTGATATGAGTCCGTCACATAGAGTTCAAGGGGATTCCATCCGGCATCCGACTTATACTCTACCGACCAACCCGACGGAACGGCTATTTTTTCCTGATCGTCCAGCCAATACATGGAAAGGGAGTTCAGCAGGAAGGGTTCTTTGAAGTCTACCTGCACCCATTGTCTGCCCGAGCCGTCGGACATCCACCTTTCAGTCAGCTTGTCTGCGGAAGAATCGGATACTTTTCCGTCGCAAAGCGCATGTGTGGAAATATTCTTTCCGGCAGCCAGGGAGGATACGTTCACCGCTTTGATATTACGGAGATAAGCCATGGCTTGCTGGCCGATGCTGGCGGTGGAGGCCTCATCGTTCAACCAAACCAGCATCGTACGGTTGTCTCCCCGGTTGCACCAGGCGTAGTAAGGAACCATCGTGATCTCACGGGTGGTGATGCCTTCCACTTTTTTCTCCATACCCGGCAGGGTGATACTTTCCAATCCTTGCAGCACACCGGAGGATATATTGGCCACCTTTGCCTGTGATTCGTTAACATCGCCCAGATAGAGGCGTTGGACGGGGCCGGCATTATCCACTTCTTCGGCACAGTAGACTAATGGGCCGCGGGTTACGGCGGTCTTACCTATATTCTCACTGACTTCGGGGATGCAATCTACAAAACGCACCGGCATGGGGATGTTGAGTTCGACCACGTCACCCGGCTCCCAGTTACGCTTGACAACGGCAAATCCTTTCTCCATCCTGAAATCGGTTTTCTGTCCATTAACGCTTAGTTCAATTTCCGTGTGCCCCGGTTGTTTATAGGGGTAAAGTCCCCCCGGAACAAATTCTCCGGAGCGTGCCCACGTAGGGATACGCATACAAACCGAGAATTTACTTGCCTTTTCGGGCTGCACCGTCACGCGCACTTTTCCATCGAACGGATAGGCAGAGGACTGCTCCAGTTTCACACGGGTTTCTTCCAGGGGAATTTCCGTTTGGCTGCCGCCATACAAGGTCAGGTAAACCCTGTCTTTGCTATAAGCGTACATATAGCCCGGCACTTGCAGGATCAGACGTGAAATATTGGGAGGACAGCAGGCACACCCGAACCACTTGGCACGTCCGCCATTCCCATGATTAAAGCGTCTCACTCCGTCTGCCTCAAGAGGATTGACATAGAAAAAACGGTCGCCATGCAGGTTGATGCCCGCCAACGAGTTGTTAAAGAGTGAAAGCTCGGCTATATCGAGGAATTTAGCGTCTCCGCTGTCCAGGTACATACCATAATTGAAGAACACGTTGGCTACCGCCGCGCAGGTTTCATTATAGGCTGTCAGATTGGGGAGTTCATAAGGAGCCCCGAAGCCTTCCATCCCCTCTATGGCTCCAAGGCCGCCGGTGATATGCATACGGGTAGTGACCAGATTCGTCCAAATAGAATTGAGCGCACGGGTATAGTCATTCAGTCCGGTCAGGGCATCGACCTGTGCCATGGCTGTGTATAGATATGCCGCACGAACGGCATGCCCAACAGCTTCGGTCTGCTCTTTCACCGGCGCATGCTGCTGTGCGTAAGTCGGCGCCATTACTCCCTCACCTTCCGGACGGTAAGTGACTCCTCTGATCTCAAGGAACTTCTTTGCCATATTGAGGTACAACGTATCATTTGTCACCCGGTATAGCTTGCAGAGTGCCAGCTCGATCTCTTCGTGCCCCGGAGCCTGATTGACCGGTTTGCCGCCATTATAATTGGGATCACCTCCTTCAAAGAACACCTTATTCACATGCTTGGCACTCTTTATGGCGACATTCAGCAGTTTATCCTTACCCGTAGCCTGATAATAGGCTACCGCTGCTTCGTACAGATGCCCCACATTATAAAGCTCATGGCTATGAACGACCCACGAGTAAGGTTTCTCTCCCATCTCTCGGGGATCGGGATTACCACAAATATGCGAAATATATAAATATCCGTCCTCTTTCTGTGAAGCAGCAATCAGATCGGTCACTTCATCCATAAACTCTTCCAGCTCCTTGTCCGGGCGAATCATCAGTGAATAAGCCACTCCTTCCATCACTTTATAAAGATCGGAGCTTATAAAGCGGTGAGTCTCGGGAAGGGCTGTGGAGTCTCCTGCCAGAAAGGCGGCGCAACGCCGGAAACGCTCTACCGCCGGTGCGCTCTGCTCAACGGAGAAAGGTACCGTTACGTTGATTTCCGTCTGCATCCTTTCTTTCCAGAACCCATCGGTCAAAGTCACCTGATTAAAGGGAACGGGTGTTATTGTCTGCTGTCCCTCTTCCGAACAGGCTGTCGTAAGGAGAAGCAGAAATAGCCCTGTTAGTACATGTTTCATTCTAATTTGTTTTTAAAAGTTTCACTTGGGTATGTTTGTCCGTAACGGGCACCTCTATATAATAAGGATGATGTGTATTACCCGCCTCAATGTGGAATGTCGTTATCATTTTGTGATCGGTCATGACAGTATATTTACCTTCCGGCATTCCTTCGGTCCGGATGGTGGTGTTGTGACGTTTGCCGGAACGGTTTTCGATGAAGAAGCTCAGTTCTTCGGCTGCCCCTTTGAGGGTGACGGGATGATCTTTCCGGAATCCGTCCTGCATCAATTCGATGGAGAAACGGACAGGAGTCATGATACGTATCTGCCGGCGTACTCCGTCAAGGGGAGTGATACTCACGGTTCCGTTCTTATCCGTCCGGACATTCGCTCCGTAGCCGATCAGCCCGAAGTCGGGATCATCCACCAGATAGACTCCCGAACCGTGGATGCCTCCGGTAAGCCCGTGGTCTATTTCACCATCAAACCGCCAGGGAGAACGCCCCACTTTGATATAGTTCATGTAAGTGCGTGAGTTCTGGTAGGGTGAGAAGGCCCAGCCGACAGCACCATCGTTCCGCTCTCCCTTATACCAATAACCAAAGCCGGTCTCCTTCGTACCGGTATTCATCAGTGCCCATGAAGCCAGTAAAGAGTTATATCCGTAATTGATGTATCTGTCCGGCCGGTCGGAGAACCGATAGGCATAATCGAGCAATGCCACACCTCCCATTTGGGTCATATAGTCGAGGTTTACGTATTGTCCGCTCCACGCTGTGCCCAGATTGGCATATCCCGGCTCAAACAATCCGCGCAGCGCAAGGTTCCCATCCAGCTGGTTCTGCATGAAACGGTCGATCATCGCAGTATCGAACGAAGTATACGAATACCACTTCTTGAGGTTCTTGTCGTACCAGAACTGCTCTTCCGGCTCGATAGGATTCAACTTCGCATACTCTGCCACGTAATAGGAAGACTCAAAGGCTGTACGGTCGACAAACATCTCGGAGCCAAAAGGCCAGGGATCTTCGTAAACCATATAAGTCACTTTTTTCTCCCACTCACGACGCAGCTTGGCCGCATCCTTCTCTCTCCCTTTCTGCTCAAGGGCACGGATGATGTCGAGCAGATAGCGCTCGTGAAAGTTGCCTTGTTTATAAGCCCAGTCCGTCCAGCCATGAAATGTCCATTGCTTGCCCATCAAAATGTTATAGGGCACTTCAAAATAGGCCATTGCCGTCCGGTAGGCGCGTTCCAGATAACCATCGGCATCAAGGTAGGAAACCATCTCGGGATTATCCTCCGCTATCCGGTAAAGGTTATAATAAATGGCAAAGTGGGTGGTATAGTCGAAGGTCCGCCACATGCGTCCCTTGCCCGAACCGCCATCTTCGTATCCACCATATTTCCCGCTACGGTTCTGATACCAGTTTTCGCTGCCGTAAATGCCGTACGGATAAGGATATTCCCGGTCTGTGCGTTGCAGCTTGCCCCATACGAAGTTTTCTTCGTAGTATTCCAGAGAGGCGATTTCTTCCCGGTCGGGATAGATGACATTCTTTTCACTCACATAGACCGGCTTGCTGTTAGACGGGTCGTCCGAACCACCCACCATGAACTCTTCCCGCAAGTCTCCCAGGTGGTCGGGCGAAAGCAACTCGGCTTTCTCCATATCCCAAAGGCTATAAAGCCCATTGTACCACTTGGAAGGGTCGCGATGCTGCTGCCGTCCGACAATGAAACGTGCCCGCTTTTTAATCAGGATCTCCAGGGGTTCCGTCACAAAGAAGTCGAGGAAACAGACCCGATCTTCTCCGTAACGTACCGTTATCAGGTTCTCTCCCAAACGGGAGAAACGAAACTTATACAGATATGTATCTCCTGCCTTCTGTCCAAGGCTGGTGATCTGCATCTCCGCGGGATATTCCGCCGCCAATCCGGTAACGGGCAGCTTGGACCGCAAAGCGCAACAGACCTCCATCTCCGGAGTAACGACCATGCCGGGGGCAACCTTTACAACCACCCCTTGCTTATCATAAATTTTCGTCTGTATCTCCTCGTGATTTCCGGCAAGCGTGAAGTTGAAACCGGTAACGTAGTGTCCGTAAGGCTGTACAGTCTTTGAGGTAGACGGCAATCTCCAGGTATCATCTGTACGGTCCACAGCATGGGTGGAATGCAGATAATATTTGCCGTCCGCTGTGGCATATTCAATCGAAGTTCCCTTCCGCATGGTCATCAGCAGGATGTCACCCTGCCCTGTCAGCGAAGTCCAGTAGAAAAAAGAAGCATTCCCGTTCAGAGAGAAGTGCCGGTTCAGATTCTGATGTGCCTGGATCGATTCGTCCAAAGCACCGACAGGCAAAGAGAACCACAGGTCCGTCACCGTCGCCGGATGGTGGCTGCGGTTGAAAAACTCAATCTCCCAATCCACCTCTTCACCCTTGATGGTGAAAGTCTGATAGAGGCGTACATCCGAAGGAAGCTGCCAGAATATCTGTATCTTATCGGAAGTGGCGGACAGAATCTGTGGGGAAATATCGGCCAGAGAGACTGCATAGCTTTTCCCCCTGACTTCGTAAGCCAGATTCAAATCGCCCAGATACTTCCCGTGGTCTATATAGTTGCGGACATTGTCCGCCCCCTGAAAGACGAGCGAGCTTACTCCCCTTTCGTCCGGACTGACTTTCATTTGGGGAGTTATACCCCGGAGAGAAGAAATATTCAGACAGAGAAAGAGTAAGGATGAAATATAATACTTAAGTTTCATAGGCACCATTCTTTAATTAATAAAGTAATCTACAGTAGTTGAGCATTGCTGTGCCTCATCCGTCACAGGAGGGCTGTGTGGCACTTTTTACCCGCAGGTACTTCGTCCGAGTATACGGCAGTACTTCGTCCGGGTATACGGCGGTACTTCGTTCGAGTATACGGCGGTACTTCGTCCGGGTATACGGCGGTACTTCGTCCGGAGCCCTGGTGGATAAACGCTGCCATGCAGATACTCAACCACTGTTTTACATTCGGCAGAGAAGCATCACGGCTGCACTGAAATTTTCACACTGCTAAGTGCTCTCTTATGACTGTAGTCATCCAGCGAGTTACTCCGCTCTTCACTATAATCGATCCCCTTATAGTCTTTGTCACCCACATTGGTGGCAACGGCTGTAATGGTAAAATCGCCGGCTCCGGTGTAAATGTACTTATAAGTTTTCTGAATTCCTCCGGTAGTGTATACAGAACCCAGCGAAACACCCGTGTTCCAAGGTTCGTACTCGTCGGTCCCCATCTCTATGAAAGAGAGATAGACATCGCCCTGGAAACCCTTATACTTCGTATAGTCGGCTTCGTGAACCGGAAGTCCGGTAGCAGGATCGAGTTCACATTCATATGCTTCCAATACTCCATCCCCATCCAGATCGTACTTATAAGGCGAATCGTCGGCTGCCGCAAAGGTGGAACGGCCGTTGACGTACATGTCCACCTGGCGGAGAATGATCTTTTCACCATGATCCAGGAAGGGTTGCAGGTATGTATCCCGATTGTACATATCGCCCAGTTTATAAAATCCTTCGGTAGGACGACGTGAAAGCGGATCGTTGGTCTGGAATGCGCCGTACGAACGCTCATCCTGCATCGTATAGTACTTGTATCCGGCACTATATCCGCCAAAGTCCTCCAACTGCTCGGTGTGCAGGCCGAAGTAAGCAGCCACCCACGCATCATTAGAATACTTACGAATCGCACGGTCGGCATCACACGCCACAAAGCGGCTTTCGATAATCGTATTACCCGGCTGGTTGGCCAGTCCGCCAAAGATGTGGATATCCGGTTTCATCCGTATGCCCGAAGGGATACGCCGGTCGGTCACCGTAAACTTCAGCTGATTGGTTCCTATGTAGCTCATCTCCATCAAAGCCTCCGGAAAGTCCCCTTTCTTGTAGGGGACCAACTGGATATTGTCAATGGCACCGAAGAACTCAAAATCCTTCTTCACCTCTTCGATGGACTGATAGTCTTTAAAGTATTTATAAAACAGGGTCTTTTCCCCATTTTTGGCATAAGGAACCCGGTAACACTCTTCATAGAAGCTGTCCCAATCGTGCTCCATAATGGCTTTAACGCGCGAACGTTCGAACTTCTTGCCTTCATCACCTGTAAAAAGCGTCAGGTACTGGGCATCGGTATTGATGGTCACCGTCACCTCTTCGCCTACTTTCGGATTCTGGGGTGATACGGAGATGCTGACAGACGGTGTCTCTACGTCTGCACCAAATTTCTCGCAGGAAACCAGCGAAGTGGCTGCCACAGCAAGCAGCCCTATAATCAGTTTATTTGTTTTCATATCCATTCGTATTTAGTATTAGAAATATCCCGGATTCTGTTTCATCTCTGGGAAGAACGATAACTCGGTAAACGGTATCGGCATCAGCACCCGGTATACCTTCTCTTCGTTGAAAAGATGCCAGAGGTACTCTCCACGCGCCGGATCACCAAACGGATCAAAGAACTGCAGAGGATCACGATAACGGCAGATATCTGCCAAGTCGACCATCGACACATCCGGGAAACGGGCTACATCGAGCCACCCGCAATCATCCTCGGCTGCCAGTTCGCGCAGACGTTCATACATCAGCTCCTTCAATGCATTGGCCGGACTGATATTCGTAGGAATCATCATAACCGAACCCGGCTGGTAAGTATAAGGAGCATCTCCCTGAGAGACAAACATATCTTTGATGGAACCCTGATGGCAAGCACGGTCACGGATGATGTTCATCGTTTTCACTCCTTCCGAAGCATGACCCTGCATAATCTGGGCTTCTGCTTTCAGTAAGTAAACCTCAGCCAGACGTAAAACAGGATAGTCCACACCACCGTAATTGATATCAAAAGTAGAGCTCAGCTCACTCGGATTCAGGTTACGGAACTTACCCAACTGCCACCAGTTACAGTTCCAGAGGTTGGGCTTGTTCTGCCCGTTCGTCTCGTTCTTCCACCAAGCCCGTTCGTGACTCTCGAGAGCCACATCCATGACTTTAAGCTGCTCTTCGGTATAATCGTTTACTTTACCCGGTTCGATGTAGAACTCAGGGCCCAGTTCACGTCCGGCAGGTTCGAATACCCACAAGCCGACCGGAGCACCGCCACTGTTAGGACCGGTCACCCAGCCTTTCACCGAACTCCACATGCGACGGGTAACATCTCCCGTTATGGAGTATTTCCCGGTACGGTCATAAAGATTCTGCAAATCATAAGGAGTTGTTCCCGGTTTCGGACTCTCGGCATTGAAGCGGTCCACCTGTCCGTAATCCATACACACGTCCTTGAAACTGTAGTTATGTTCCCACATCGGTATGTCATATAGCAGCGTCAGCCACGAGGTCAGGTTTCTTCCGCCGGTAGCACCGTACTTGCCTTCACCGGCAAAGCCCATCGGTATCTTGTTTCCGGTGCCCACCCCTTCTTCTGCCAGCACGCTGAACATAATCTCATTGTTGCGTTTGGTAAATACAGCGGGG
Organism: Bacteroides sp. 11BF; assembly: GCF_019633765.1. Lineage (NCBI taxonomy): Bacteria > Pseudomonadati > Bacteroidota > Bacteroidia > Bacteroidales > Bacteroidaceae > Bacteroides > Bacteroides sp. 11BF. The sequence goes on along the minus strand of NZ_JAFKPJ010000006.1, from coordinate 29,982 downwards.
AAGTACTCTTCCAGCTCATAAGTTCCGTATATACCGGCAATAATATCGTCACACAACTTCACGGCATCGGCATATAACGTCGTTTTATCCACATCGCCAGCCGTCGTTTCATTGATCTTATCCCCATACATTTCCGCACGGCGGATATAAGAAGCATGGAATATCTTCATCTTTGCCAGCATACCTGCCACGGCTCCCTTCGTCACACGGCCGTAAGCAATGCCCGAACGGTTATCCAGACACTTATCCAATGCATAAGCCATCTCGTCATAAAGAAACTTGAACATCTCCTGCCGGGTTGCCCGTGGCACATAAGCCGGTTTCGGTCCGGTAGGCTCTGTGACCAGGGGTACACCACCGTAATAGCGGTACAAAGTAAAGTAAGCATAAGCCCGGAGGAAACGCACCTCGCCCATCAGCATCTCGGTTGCCGATCCGGTGATGGTGGCCTTGTCCAATGCAGAATGTCCGGCGTTCTCGTCAATCACTCCTTTGTTAGCTTCCAGTCTTTCAAGTATCAGGTTCGCCTGCGCGATATATGAATAATGCTTCGACCATAAGTTCAGCACACTACCCGAGGTAGATGTCAGGTCGAACGGACCTTCATTCATCAGCGAAGGCATCATAAACCGGTCACTGGTCATAATTCCATCGTTCACATGCCCGGCATTGGCATAGAGTATAGCAACATTACGCAAAGCAGCGTCATATGAGGTATAGAAAGTCTCAGACGGAAGTTCTGTTTTCGGTAACTGGTCGAAATACCCCTCACACGACACTAAGGCGCAAGAGGTTAAAAGGGCTAATAATATTTTCTTCATGGCAGTACCTGTTAATATTTGAAATTAAGTGAGAATATATGAGAGCGGGCGTACGGATAGGCCGAAATGTCGACTCCCGGAAGAATACGGTTGTTCACAGAGCTACCGCTACGTACCTCGGGGTCATATCCCGAATAGTTCGTAAGACAGAAAACGTTGTTAATCGTATACGTCAGAGCCAGGTCTTTAATCTTCCAAGCCTTCAATACGTTCTTCGGTAAACGGAAGGTGACAGCCAGGTTGTTCATCTTCAGGAACGAACCGTCTTCCACCATCTCCGAGTTGGAAGCAGCCCACATATATCCTGACCAGTCAATGGCACCGGGACCTGTAAAAGTACCGGTAGGATTGTTCGCGAACCAGGCATCTTTATAATACACAGCCGATTTATTGCGGATATCCCCGTTGTTCATCAGGTTGTATACATTACCATTGATAATATCATTTCCGTATGACCAACTGAAGTCCATAGCCAGTTCGATGAACTTCCAGCGCAGACGAGTGTTCAAACCACCGATAAACACCGGATTCACGTCTCCGATCACAACACGGTCACTCATATCCACTTTTCCGTCTCCATTGGTATCGGCAAAGGATGGGAAACCGTAAGGCATCTCTCTCTCGGTAGCATACCACCAAGGAGAATCGGCACTGCCTATACCGTTATAATCCGAATGCCAGTTGCTGCGGATGCCTTCCATCTGCAAACCATAGAAGAGTCCGAGAGGATATCCTTTTTTAATCAGAACATTCTCCGAACCGGAAGCCGAACCTACGGGGCGTCCTTCGAGCATCTGTGTTTCAGTACCTAAGCTAAGCACCTTGGACTGATTGGAGCTAAAGTTCACCGTAGCATTCCAGGTAAAGTCCTTTTTATCAATAAGCACACCGCCTACACTGATCTCAAATCCGCGGTTACGCACCGAACCAATGTTACGGGTCACCTTCCCGAAACCAGAAGTACGTGGCAGATTCTGTTCGAGCAGCATATCACGGGTAGTCTTTGTATAGAGGTCCAATGACACATTCAGGCGGTTATTGAACATATCCAGGTCGAGACCACCGTTAAACTCTTCCGTCACCTCCCAACTGATCTCCGGGTTCGCCATACGGCTGGTATACAAAGCCGGGATAGCTCCGTCGCCAAAGATGGCCTGACGCTGGCTGGAAGACAATGTCTGTGCATAAGCATAAGGAGCAATCTGGTCGTTACCCACCTGGCCATAGCTGAAACGTAGCTTCAGGTTGCTTACGTTCTTCTCCAGCCAAGGCACATTCTTGAAGAATTCTTCTTCTGAAACTCTCCAACCCAGCGCACCGGATGGAAAGAATCCCCAACGGTTATCGGGACTGAATTTAGAAGAACCGTCAGCACGCATGGAAGCTTTCAGCAAGTAACGGCCTTTATAAGAATAGTTGGCCATAAACACTCCCGAGAGCATGGCTATCTTTTCGTAAGATACACCGGGAGACTTCACATGATTACCACTTTTTGCATCATAAATACCTTCCCACCCCAAATCGGTATTGAACTGGGAATATTCCTGATTAAAGGTTTCATACTTATTGGTATTGGCCTCATACACGGCATTCACCGAAAGACTGTGTACCTTGTTGAATACTTTATTGAATCCGGCCTGTATCACTCCACGCATATTTAATCCGCTTTGTGTAGCATACGTAGCCAAGCCATTATTATCATAACCGCGCTGGATGGTCTTCGGAACAAATTCTTTGACTTCCCCTTTAGGGATACGAACGCCAATACCGCCTTTTACAAACCAGTTATCATTAATGTTGTATACCAATTCCGCCTGACCGAAGAAAGTATTATTTTTATTATTGTAATCAATGTCTTTCAGCTTCCGATAAGGATTATCCATTTTACCTGTATAGTACAGGTTGTCATCTATCTCCTGGAAAGTCCACTCTTTGGGAACAAGTGGAGAGAAAGTCTGTATTTCATTGAAAATATTTCCTTCTGTCCAGAAAGCACCGCTACGAATATTGTGCTCATATGAGATATTCGTGTTCAAAGTCAGTTGCGGAAGCAGTTTGATGCTGTTATTCGTCTGGAAATAGAATCGCTTAAACCCGGTATTGATTGCGATACCATCTTCGTTCATCAACGAGAAAATGGTAGAGTTCTGTATCCGTTCGGTTCCGCCTCTGTAAGACACTTCATAATTCTGCTTGGTACCATTCTGCAAACAGAGATCCGGATAGAACTGGAAACGGGAAGGATTGGTATTCCATACCTGATCTTTATACTCCTGGTAGAAATCGGCATTCTGCCAGCGTCCGCTCATAATCATATCACGCATATATGCACGCATGTAATCTTCGGCACCCAGCATCGGGATTGAATTTGCCAGTTTACTGATACCATAAGTAGCTTTTACGGAAATCTCACTCATACCGGCCGTACCTTTCTTGGTAGTAATCAGCACAACCCCATTGGCACCCTGCGCCCCATAAATGGCAGTAGACGATACGTCTTTCAAGATAGAGATACTCTCGATGGCATCGGGAGAGATAGTTGCTAAAGGACTTTCCAGCGGATCGTCCGAGATAGGAAGCGGGAAACCGTCGATGACATACAAAGGCGAGCTGCCTGCCGTAATAGAACTGGCTCCACGAATCTTAATCGTGATTCCGCCACCCGGCGCACCATCATTGTTCATTACCTGTACACCGGATATTTTGCCTTTCAAGGCTTGTTCCAGGCTTAACGGATTGGTTTGCATAAACTGGTCGGAGCTCAAACTGGATACAGATCCGGTTAAGTCTACTTTACGCTGAGTCTGATAACCGGTCACCACCACTTCATCAATCAGCACTCCCGAATCCATCAGTACATCTATCCGATTCTGACTGCCTACGGTTTTCTCAACCGTATTCATGCCGATCATCGAAAAAACAAGTACTTGTCCCGGAGATACGTTTTTAATCGTATACTCTCCGTTTTCATTAGTAATCACCCCGTTGTGTGTCCCTTTCACTTGTACAGTGGCTCCAATAACAGTTTCATTACTGCCTTTCTCTCTCACTGTACCCGAAATGCTCTTTGTGTTTTGAGCAAATCCACCTGCAGACACCAGCACAAACATGCATATTAAGAAGACGGCTTTTATCCTGCCTTCGGTATCTGCTCTAAGGTTGTTCAGATCTTTTAGATTCATAATATTAGTAATTTAGTCATTAAAAAGGATTCATACATTTTTAGTTTCTTTGTCAAGTCCCGAAACCGGATCAGGACGAGTCCATTTTGTGTGGTTCCATACTCAGTTGTTTTTGCATTCGTATTTTACTGTTTTGTTGTTTCAGCAAAAGTAGGCGAAAAGAGACCCGAACCATAGAACAATAAATTATTCACTGATACTCATATTCATATTTACACCAAACATCACCATAGTGAATATAAATATCAGTTTGTGACCATAAGTGCCTTTCTGATTCGTTTTTATTTCAGACTTTTGTGTTGTACGTAATTAAGAGACGAATGAAGAAGAGCTTTTTTACCCTGATTTTATTTATTTCTTCTGTTATACTAAATGCACAACAGAATGAACTTATGTTCCACTCTCTGGGCAGTCAACACGGACTTACATATAGTGCCGTACGCGATATTGTGCAGGATTCGAAAGGATATATTTGGATTGCAACCCTCAAAGGACTGAACAGGTATGACGGATACAACATTAAACAATACTACAAGTCGGATGACGGACTTTCTTCAAACTGCATCGAGAAACTGCTTCTGCTTGGGAAAGATACCCTATTGATGGGAACTAATGAAGGGTTGTGCTTATACGATATGATGAAAGAGAAGTTCACCACTATTGTTCCGCAAACCAAGACTCCACTATATGTACTGGACATGGTCTACGACGGACGTTCAGTCTTCATCGCATCAGATTCCGGACTCTATGCGTATAATAAAGTAGAGCAAAGCATGGCACTGCTCTACAAAGGATTGATTATAAAAGTAACACTGGATATTAACGGAAATGTATGGGCTGTCGGTCCGAATACGATTTATTGTTTCCGCCCCAACGGACAAATGACCCGGAAAATCACAGCGGCAGAAGTCTCTTCCGACTATCCTGTCGAATTCACTTCCATCTACAAAGATTCTCAGGGCACTCTATGGCTGGGAACTACCGAAAACGGGTTGTACCGATATAATAAGAATTATAATCAGTTCGTTTCAGTGGAGTTCTCTTCACAATACAGAAAAGACATGCGCTATATCCGCTGCATTCAGGAAGATATGCGGGGAAATCTATGGATCGGAACCGAAAACGGACTTTTCATCTACGACTACACGGACAACAGTTACGTACAATACCACCAGCATGCGAAAGATGTCCAGTCCGGACTGACCGATAATGCAATCTACACCATTTATAAAAGTCGTGGAGATATTATGTGGATCGGTACATTCTTTGGAGGTATCAACTATACCAGCCTGACTGAAAACAACTTCCACTACCTGATAGCAGATAATGGGAAACAATACCTGAAAGGAAAAGCGATCAGTAACATCATCAAAGATAAAAAGGGAGCGTTGTGGTTTGCTTCCGAAGATCACGGAATCTCCATTCTTTATCCGGACGGTCACATCAGGTACCTAAACAAATCGACCCACCCATCGCTAAATGGAGATAACGTACACGCATTAGCCGAAGATTACTCCGGCAATATATGGATTGGCAACTTTGTCGACGGCCTACAAAAGGTGGATTTGGAGAGGGGATATATCCGCTCATATAAGAATATGGCAGGAGGAGATACAGGGTTATCCAATAATTCAATCTATAAGCTCTATGTTCACAACCCCGATACTATGTTCATAGGCACAAGCCAGGGAGTCAATATCTATCATTTTCAGACAGATTCATTCACCCCCTTTCTTCCGGATGTATTCCGACTTATACGCATTGACGACATCATACGTGATAAAAAAGATAATATCTGGTTTTCTGCACACTTCAACGGCATCTTCCGGTATCATATTCCTACCCATAGCATCCACCGATACCAGAAAGGAGCGACAGGTTGTAAAACTATGACCAGCGATAACATCTATTGCAGCTTTATCGATTCGAAAGGAGATGTCTGGTTTGGCACCAGTAATGGAGGACTGATGAAATATGATGCAAATGCAGACAGTATACAGGTTTTCGGGAAAAAGAACGAACTCCGGCAGAGAGACATCTATTCCATACAGGAAGACAGTTTCGGCTATCTATGGATGAGTACGGACAACGGTATTTTCTCATTTAATCCGGAAAGTCAGAGTTTTGCCCACTACAAGGTATCCGACAATCTGATTTCGAATCAGTTTAATACCTGTCCGGGTTATAAAGATCCAAACGGTACTCTCTACTTCGGAAGTATCAATGGCGTATGCTTTTTCCGGCCGGAAGGATTGAACCATAACAACCCTACAAACGATATCCACCTGACTTTCTCAGACTTCAAGGTTTTCAATAAGCATGTACAGCCGTCACCGGATGGCATCCTGCAAAGCAATATCGACAGTACGTCCCTTATCCGCTTACCTCACGGTATGAATACCCTGACTTTTGACTTCCTGGTAATCAACTACAATGAAAACTGTCAGTCACAACTTTCTTGTGAGTATTATCTGGAGGGTATGGAGACCGAGTGGAACACAACACAGCAAATCCCACAATCAGTCACTTATACCAACCTCGATCCCGGAACTTATAAATTCCATGTACGGGTTATCGGGAAAAACGGAGTTGTATTCGACCGCCGTGAAATCACTGTAAACATCCTTCCTCACTTTCTATTGAGTGGCTTCATGATCACCATTTACTCTTTAATCGGGCTCCTGATCGGCTTTATAATTGTCCGCTTCTACCGCATTCGCATGCGTGATAAAATGGATATACGCATCGAACGCATGGAAAAGAACAACCTGCGCGAACTAAACAAGCATAAGCTAAATTTCTTCACTTATATCACCCACGAATTTAAGACTCCTTTATCTATACTGATGGCCGTATTCGAAGATATATCAATCAGCCGTAACAACACAATCACCGGAGAAGAAATGAAAATAATCAATCGCAACATCCAACGCCTTCAGTTTCTTATCAATCAGCTTCTGGAGTTTCGTTCCGTAGAAACCGATCACGCCCGTATAGAATATGTGAAAGGAGACATCATGACATACGGACGTAGTATCTTCGAATTGTTCATCCCTGTCTTCAGACAAAAACAGGTTGTCTTTCAATATACAACCTCAACAGATTCCTACTATACGGTCTTCGACAGAGACAAGATTGAAAAAATCATCAGCAATCTGCTCAGCAATGCCTTCAAACATTCTGATCCTCAGAGTGAAATAAACTTCAGGATCGATGTGGATAAGAATGCCGGACAACTGATTCTTTCTTGCCACAACAGCAGCTCTTATATTCATCCGGAACAACGGGAGGCTGTCATGCAGCCTTTTCACAAAACCGATTCGTCTGATCAGAAATATTCTAATACAGGTATCGGTCTGGCTTTGGTGAATGGATTAGTTCAACTACTTTCAGGCACGGTTGAGATAGAAAGCCATCAAAATAGTGGCACGACCTTCAAAGTAAGATTACCTCTGGTAGAAGACTCTAAAGATATGATCGTTCCCGATGAAACGCTGGATATCGTCAATTCCCCCGACGTAGTAGCAGACACTGTATACCTACTCAATAACTCCGGGTTAAAAGAAGATATGAATGCCGCAAATACAGAAAAGAAAATGACTGTACTACTGGTAGAAGATAATCCGGATATCAACAACATATTAAAAAGTAAATTACTACGTTTATATAAAGTGAAAACAGCTTATAACGGGCAGGAAGCAGTCGAATTGCTGAAAACACACATTATCGACATCATTATCAGTGACATCATGATGCCTTATATGGACGGATATGAATTGAGCAGGTATATTAAAACCTCTCGGGAGTATTCTCACATTCCGGTCATTCTTATCACTTCTCAACCTTCGAAAGAGAACGAGTTGCAGGGATTATCGGCAGGAGCAGATGCCTATATCGAAAAACCTTTCACTTTTGATGAACTGAACCTCAGAATCACCAATTTACTCAAAGCTAAAAGTAATATCCGCGAACATTATCACGATATGAAAATATTCGAACTCAACGAAGAACTTAACAACAAAGACGAAGAGTTTATCAAATCGTTGACCCAATTCGTCATCGAACATATCGAAGAACCGGAATTGAGTGTCGATCAACTGACTGCACACATGAACATCAGCCGAACCCAACTATACAATAAGCTGAAGAAACTGTTAAATCTGAGTGCCACCGAATTTATAAATAAAATCAAGATAGATGTTGCCAAAGTAAAGATTATAAAAACCAATCTGACTATCGCCGAAATCTCATGGCAGCTTGGATTCAATAATCCCAGCTACTTCAGCAAAACATTTAAGCGTTTCTGTGGAGTGACACCCAATGAATTCAAGAACGGCAAAGGTCAGTAAACAGACCGGTTCATCACCCATTCGGAAAAATACATTCTAAAAGTGGTCGGATACATTCGTTTTTTGTAAATGCCGGATAATAGCCTCTACTCCCATAAACATTACCCATATGAATAATAAGAGCTATTAATATTCTGTATTTTAACACGAATACATGCTCAACAACATACATACCAGTTCGTACCTGTTCAAAATATTATGTATATATTTGCCATTGTTAATCCAAACACAATGAAAACAGGAACAATATTCAGTATAGAGGAGTTTGCCATCCACGACGGACCGGGAATCCGAACAACGATATTCTTGAAAGGATGTCCTTTACACTGTGCATGGTGCCATAACCCCGAAGGCATCTCACCACAACCACAATACATGATTAAGAAAGGAGTCAAAAGCATTTGTGGATATCAGATAACTGTAGAAGAACTGATTGCCATAATTGAAAAGAACCAGGATATCTATAGGCTTAACCGGGGAGGAATAACACTAACAGGAGGAGAGCCTTTGTTTCAACCGGATTTCATCACCGAATTGCTCGAACAACTTCCGGATATACACACTGCTATTGAAACAAGCGGATATGCAAACACTCATACTTTCAGCAAAGTTATTTCCTTGGCAAATCTGATCCTGTTCGACATCAAACACACAGATCCGGAGATGCATCGAAAATATACAGGTGTAGATAATACGATCATACTAAAAAACCTTACCGTACTTTGCGATTCAGGGCAGGATTTCATCCTTCGGATACCACTGATTCCAGGAGTCAACGATACCCGGGAAAATATGACAGCCATTTTCGAAAGAATCAAAAATGCCCAAAACCTGATACGCGTCGAGATCCTCAGATATCACCGGACAGCAGGTGCCAAATACGCAATGATCGGAGAAAAGTATCACCCTCCGTTCGATACTGGAAAAACGCCACAAATCCATAATGTATTCGAAGAAAATAATATCAAAAATCTAATTGTATGAACGAAAGAATTAACTATCTAAAAACGTATATTTTAGATAAACAACACCACTCACAAAGAAGAACACTACAGAGCGTAGGACTTGATAAATTGAGTACGTCCTATGCTCTACAAGGTTTATCTCCTGTAGAACGCGCCACAGCTTGCTTTGCTGCCTCAATGGATGCCGAAACTCCGGTTATACTTCCGGGTGAAAGAATCGTTTTTACCCGCACCCTCACCCAAATACCGGATCCCTATACCCCGGAAGAATGGAATGAAATCAAAAGCAAACATTATATCCATGAAAAAGGTACGGTATGTAACATCTCTCCTAATTATGCTTACACAATCCGACATGGATTGGAAGCACGGAAACAAGAGATTCGGAAACGTCAGGAAACACCCTCATTAAATGAAAGAGAAAAAACATTCCTGCAAGCAATGTATCAAAGCATCATATCCATACAAAATTTAACTGAGAAATACGAGCAATATGCATTATCCATTAACGAGACAGAAACAGCATATACTTTGCACACCGTCAAAACAGAAGGAGCCCAAAACTTCAGACAGGCCCTACAACTTTTGAGGATTCTCCATTTCTCCATTTGGGAAGCAGGTAACTATCACAACACACTCGGTCGTTTCGACCAATATATGTATCCTTTCTATCAAAAAGACCTGGAAAATGGAACACTTACCAAAGAGGAAGCATTTGACTTACTTGAAGAATTTTTCCTGGTATGCAACAAAGACAGTGACCTGTATCCGGGTATGCAGCAAGGCGACAACGGTCAGAGCTTAGTATTGGGAGGACGCAACGCAAACGGTGAATACTTGTTCAACGACCTGTCACGCATGTGTTTGCAAGCAAGTTACGAATTGAAGCTGATTGATCCCAAAATCAACATTCGTGTAGACCAAGGTACTCCCAACGAGATATTCACTTTAGGTTCCCGCCTGACAAAAATAGGGCTGGGCTTTCCACAATACAGCAATGACGACGTCATCATTCCGGGACTTATCCGCAAAGGATATTCGAAAGAGGACGCATACAACTATGTCGTGGCTGCCTGCTGGGAGTTCATCATCCCCGGTAAAGCCATGGATATTCCCAATATAGACGCTGTTTCTTTAATAGGATGTGTAGACCGATGCATTGAAAAGCTCAACACTTGCCCGGATTATCCATCTTTTTATACACTGGTTGAACAGGAAATACAAAAAGAAGTTGATACAATCTGCGAAAAACACCGGAATCTCTACATTATCCCTTCTCCTATGATGTCTTTGCTTATGGATGGCACCATCGAAAGAGCCAAAGATATTTCAGAAGGATCTTACTATAATAACTATGGCATTCACGGAACCGGCATTGCAACTGCCACCGACGCCCTTGCTGCTCTGAAAAAATACTATTTTGAAGAACAGAACATAGATTATACCACTCTGCTTACTGCTATAAGAAACAACTTCCAAGGCTATGAAGAGTTACAGAAAAAGCTAAGAGAAGAAGCTCCCAAAATGGGACAGGATAATGATTATGCCGACCTGATAGCCGGAGCTCTACTCGACTCTTTCGATCAGTCATTAGCCGATAAACGAAATGAACGCGGAGGAGTTTATCGGGCAGGTACCGGAACAGCCATGTACTACATTTTTCATTCCAATCAATTGCGTGCTACTCCCGATGGGCGTAACGATGGTGAAATGATCCCGGCAAATTATTCCCCCAGCCTGTTTCTCAAGCAAAAAGGACCGATATCTGTTATTAAATCATTTACCAAGCAGCACCTGGATCGTGTTGTCAATGGCGGCCCCCTCACCCTGGAATTCGACCAGTCTGTATTCAGCAACGACGAAACCATTGAAAAATTGGGTATGCTTGTGAAAACCTATGTTGTCCTTGGTGGTCACCAGCTACAGTTAAATACAGTCAGCCGGGAGAAACTGCTACATGCCCGTAAACACCCCGAACAACACAAGAACCTGATTGTCCGGGTATGGGGATGGAGCGGATACTTTGTAGAGTTAGACGAATGTTACCAGAATCATGTTATTAACCGGATCGAATTCGGTCTATAAAACATCTGCATTATGAAAAATACAGTAAAGAATTTCATGTTTTACATTGCCTTCGTGGCATCCCTGGGAGGATTACTTTTTGGATTCGATACCGCAGTAATATCCGGAGCCGAAAAATCCATCCAAACAGTATATGACCTATCCGATTTCAGCCATGGTTTTACCATTGCCATCGCTTTAATCGGTACTATCATCGGAGCTTTCATCTGTAGTAAACCCGTAGAGAAATACGGACGCCTGAAAGCACTAAAAATAATTGCTTTCCTCTATTTTGTTTCTGCCGTAGGCAGTGCTGCCATCATCGACTGGTATTCCTTTTTATTCTTCCGCTTTGCCGGTGGACTGGCCGTAGGAGCCTCATCCGTAGTCGGTCCCATGTACATTGCCGAAATATCTCCTTCACGCTGGCGTGGACGTTTTGTCGCATTCTTCCAGTTCAATATTGTCCTGGGTATTGTACTTGCCTACTTCTCCAACTATTGGATACATGGCATTCCACACGACTGGCAATGGATGTTGGGAGTCGAGGCCATTCCCGCCATTGTGTTTGCACTCCTACTGTACACCGTACCGGAGAGCCCTCGTTGGCTGGTAAAGCAAAACAAGGAAACCGAAGCCCGTCGCATCATAAAAGAAGTCAGTAATGCGGATATTGAACAAGAAGTACATGAAATCAGAGAATCTCTGGTAGCGACAGGAAACTGTGGCGAAAAACTCTTCCAACGCAAATACCGTAAACCAATCCTCTATGCTTTCCTTATTGCCACCTTTAACCAGTTATCTGGAATCAACGCTATCCTTTACTACGCTCCCAGAATTTTTGAGATGTCAGGTGTCTTTACTAACTCTGCCATGATGCAATCTATAGTAATCGGGCTGACAAACCTCACATTTACCATGATCGGAATGATTCTGATAGATCAGGTAGGACGAAAAAAGTTACTCTACATCGGTTCTATCGGTATGGCTATTTCTTTGGCATTAGTAGCTAAAGGATTCTGTCAGGATACTTTCTCAGGTTACTATATGCTTGCCTGTCTGATGGGATTTATCGCGTTCTTTGCTATTTCACTGGGTGCGGTTATTTGGGTTTTAATCTCTGAAGTTTTCCCCAATAGTGTCCGGTCTAAGGGGCAAGTGCTGGGTAGCATGACACACTGGGTATGGTCCGCCCTGCTTTCTTGGATGTTTCCTGTCTTCATCCGTACAGGAGGTACTTTCATTTTCAGTTTCTTTGCCATTATGATGTTCTTAAGCTTTTTCTTTGCCCTCAGACTTCCGGAAACAAAGAACAAATCCCTGGAACAAATACAAAAAGAACTGACCAATTAACCATTTGCGAATAATAAACTAAAAACATGAATCGTATGAAAACTAAACTCATCATTTTATTAATACTCACTGCCATGATACACACAAACACAGTACAAGCTCAACATTCACAATTGAAAAGAGCCGACTTTCAGCAAGTAATCGACGGGAAACAAACCGATCTCTACTTTCTGAGAAACAAAAACGGAATCGAGATTGCCATTACCAATTTCGGAGGACGAGTCGTTGAGTTCTGGGCCCCGGATAAAAACGGTCATTTTGAGGATATTGTCCTCGGACACGACCATGTGGACAAATACCTCCACTACAGAGGTGAAAGGTTTCTGGGAGCCACTATCGGACGATATGGTAACCGAATCAGGAAAGGAAAATTCACTCTGAACGGAAAAGCCTACCAACTGCCAATCAATGATATTCCCAACAGTCTTCATGGTGGATTCAAAGGATTCGACATGGTAGTATGGGATGTTGAACAGCCGGATAGTCAAACTTTACAACTTACCTATCTGTCTAAAGACGGAGAAGAGGGATACCCGGGAAATTTACAAGTATCCATGAGTTACCAACTGACGGATAAGAACGAATTTATCATCACTCACCAAGCTCGCACAGACAAAGAAACGGTTATCAACCTCACCCACCACTCCTTTTTCAATCTACACGGAGCAGGCAACAAAGATATCAACGATCACATACTCATGATCAATGCAGATAAGTTTACTCCTGTCGACCATACACTAATCCCTACCGGTATTCTTCAGGAAGTAGGAGGAACTCCAATGGATTTTCGCCATCCTACAGCCATTGGAAAACGTGTCAACGACTTATTTGAGCAATTAAGCTTCGGTCATGGCTACGATCATAATTGGGTACTGAACCGCAAGACCTCCGATAAGCCCGAACTGGCAGCAACCGTTTATGAACCAACCTCAGGACGCTTTCTTGAGGTATGGACTACTGAACCCGGACTACAATTTTACGGTGGTAACTTTTTCGACGGCACAATGACCGGAAAGCATGGTAAAAGATACAACTACCGGGCTTCTTTGGCACTCGAAACGCAACACTATCCGGACAGTCCGAATCAACCTGCCTTCCCGTCAACAAACCTTCACCCCGGCGATACTTATAAACATATATGCATCTATAAAATCAATGTACAATGAAAACCACAACACATTTATCCGTTGCAGCGGTACTCACAGTACTGATGCAGATGGGGTGCCAGTCTCCTGCAACTGACACCCGGCAAATACTCCACCTACCGGAGTTAGACCAGGTCCGGATAGAAGATGCTTTCTGGAGTCCGAAACTTGAAACCTGGAGAAAAGTAACAGCTAATGATGTATTAGACAAATTCGAAGGAAAGTATACTCCTTTCCCCGGATGGGACGATACACGAGATGCCTTCCGGAATTTCGACCGTGTTGCCAAAGGACAGAGAGATATCAAACAACACGATGGTCCAGAATGGTATGACGGACTCGTTTACGAAAGTATCCGGGGCATTGCAGACTTCCTTGCCGGACATCCCAATAAAGAAATGGAAAAACGAATCGACGGATATATCGACCGTATTTATGCCGCTCAGCAAACAGAACCTACCGGCTATATCAACACCCATACCCAACTCATGGAAAATGACCATAGATGGGGAGATAATGGAGGGCTCCTGCGCGGACAACACGACGTATATAACGCCGGAATGCTGATCGAAGCCGGAGTACACTATTATCAGGCAACCGGAAAAACACGCTTACTTGAAATAGCAACCCGATTTGCCAACTATATGGCAGATTATATGGGGCCGGAACCACGTAAAAATGTCGTTCCTGCGCATTCCGGTCCCGAAGAAGCCGTAATGACCCTCTACTGGTTGTATAAAAATGAACCGGAATTGAAAGATAAACTCTCCATACCTGTCCGTGAGTCAGATTACTACGACCTGGCCACTTTCTGGATTGAGAACAGAGGACATCACTGCGGTTATCCGCTATGGGGAACATGGGGATATCGAAAATCTGAAAAATGGATTAAAGACGCTTGCTATCACCAAACGGAATTCGGTCCCCATTCCCGTCCCTGTTGGGGGGAATATTCACAAGATTCCATCCCGGTACTTGAACAAAAAACAATCGAAGGACATGCTGTACGAGCTACCTTGATGGCAACCGGTTTAGCCGCAGCCGCACTTGAAAACCAATCTCCTCAATACATTGAAACGGCTAAACGTCTTTGGGAAAACATGGCAGGCAAACGGATGTTCATCACAGGCGGAGTCGGTGCCATCCACGAAGATGAAAAGTTCGGTCCGGACTACTTCCTGCCTACCGACGCCTATTTGGAAACCTGTGCAGCCGTAGGAGCAGGTTTCTTTAGTCAACGCATGAATCAATTGACCTGTAATGCCCGCTACATGGACGAAGTGGAAAGAGTACTCTATAACAATGTACTGACAGGCGTTTCTTTGTCTGGTGATAAATACACTTATCAGAATCCCCTGAATACCGACAAACCTGACAGATGGGAATGGCATGTATGCCCCTGTTGCCCACCGATGTTTCTGAAAATCATGTCCGCCATGCCCAGTTACATCTATGCATATCAGGGAGATAATATCTATGTCAACTTATTCATAGGAAGTGAAGTACGCATACCGATCGATAAAAATAACAGTGTCCGCCTGAAACAGTTAACCTCTTATCCGTGGCACGGTGCCGTTTCCATTCAAGTCAATCCCGATAAAGCCAGTACCTTTTCTATAAAAGTGCGTATTCCCGGATGGGCACAAGGTACAGAAAACCCATATGGGCTTTACCAGTCGAACCTGAAAGCCCCCGTTAAATTGAAAGTCAACCAAAAGGATATTCTCCTGAGAATTGTCGATGGATATGCGGAAATCAGCCGGGAATGGAAAAAAGGCGATCACATCGAACTTGAATTACCGATGCAACCTCGCCTGATCACTGCGAACGAAGCAGTCAAAGACTTACGTGGACAAGTTGCGCTGGCATCAGGCCCCGTTATTTACTGCTTTGAGGATGCGGATAATCCGGAATTGCCTACACTGACACTTCAACCACAAACGCCACTGGAGCTTTCTCACGACAACGATCTGCTTCATGGAGTCAATATCATCAAATGCCAGAGTAAAATTCCGGCAAAAGCCATCCCATATTATGCTGTAGCCAACAGAAAAGAGAGTCATAGTTACAAAGTATGGATTCCCCAAGAGTAAAGAAACAGATGATTACTACAAATTTATCTCAAATGAAAAATAATGTATCGCCATTTATACGTAAATTTGCGGAGCAAGAATCATCTTAATTATAAAATATCATATGGAAAAGAAAACAATCGTGGCACGCGTAGAAGTGCTACCCGGCAAAGAACAAGCATTTTTACAGGCAGCCGATGCTTTGATTAAAGGTACAAGGGCAGAAGAAGGCAACATTAGCTATAACCTGTATCAAAACCCCTCTCAACCTGTAGCTTTCATCTTTTACGAAGAGTACAAAGACCAGCATGCTATGGATGTACATGCAGCATCACCCCATTTCCAGACTTTTGGAGAAGCGATCAAAGGAATGTTGGCATCCGACCTGATAATTGAAACTTTCTAAATGAATATGAGGGTGCTTTAATGCACCCTCTATTAACTCATCACTCCATTTACTCAGCTACTGCCAACGTCAACACACTGATACATATTCCGCTCACCCTTGCGAACGCAGATGCACAAGCCACAGTCGTGGCTCCGGTAGTTAACACGTCATCAACAAGCAAAACATGCTTCCCCTCAAAATGAACAGTATCACATAGCCTGAAGATTCCTTCTACATTCTCCCAACGTTCAAAAGTAGACTTACGGGTCTGAGTTTCCGTATTTTTTTCACGTATCATACACTCTGCACATAATGGAATACCCGTTACAGAAGCTATTCCACGGGCAATCCATTCACTTTGATTGTATCCTCTAAGTTTCTGTTTCTTTCTGTGCAAAGGTACAGGAATTATCATATCCACGCCATCAAAAAATCCTCCCGAAGATAGTTCTGCTGCCATATAGCGTCCCATCACCTCTCCCAATTCTTTATATCCGCCATATTTCAGCAGATGCAGGATGCGTCTGAAATCACTACCCTTACGATAAAAAAGAAAAGAAGAAGCTCTTTTTAGGCCAGGAATACGTCCCCAGAAAAGACACTCTACCGGATTATCTTTCCGCAAATGAAATCCGGTACGGGGTAAATTTATATTGCAACAGGTGCACAAACACTCCTCCCCTCTTGACAATGGCGAACCACAGACTACGCAACAACGCGGAAACAAAAGAGACCAGAAAGAATGGAACCAGGTATTCATGATGTGTTTTTCTATTTGATCAATGTCCGAAACTACATATCCAACGGAGGAACTTCTTCCAGCAACTGCTGAAAGACAGCATGCAAAGGACCGTTAGTAGCAATTATATGATGCCCTTCTATGAAATGTTCACTTCCATAAAAGTCAGTTACTTTTCCACCTGCTTCCAATACAATCAACGCCGCAGCCGAATAATCCCATTTCCCGATAAATGCTTCTGCCCAGGCATCAAAACGTCCGGCAGCCACATAACAAAGAGCCGATGCGGCCGAACCATTCATCCGAATGCCCCCTACCACCCCATACAATTGCTTCAGCAGATATTCTGCCGTCCGTTTATACTGTTGATGATTATAGGGAAGTTCGGTTATTACAAACGCCTCTTCAATGTTCCCCACTTTCGAGACATGCAACTCTTCTCCGTTCATCCAAGCCTTTCCACCCTTCCAGGCATAAAAACACTCATCCCTGCAAACTTCGTATACTACACCTAAAAGTAGCTCCGTACGACTCCGGAGGGCAATACTGACACAATATGGAGCATTGTCATGAATATAATTAGTTGTTCCGTCCAGCGGATCAATTACCCAGCAATATGCCTCATCTTTATAAACACCAGAACCTTCCTCGGCAATAAACCCGGCCTCGGGCAACAGAGCAGACAGTTGCCCCACTAACAGCCTCTCAGATTCCTTATCGACATATGATACATAATCATGCGCATGCTTCTCTACTACGCTCTCCCGGCTAAAGCTCTGCCGTTCTTTTCTCAGAAAATTCCCCGCTTCGGTTGCTATCCGGCGCACCTCAGTAGTAAGTTGTTGAAGTTCCAGTTCCATATTCGACTTTTAACGTATTTCGGCAAAGATAAATGATTCTTTTGAAAAAACATTGCAGCATTCAGCATATCTCTGCGTCTAAAAAACATAAAGAACTTAACTATGCAGAAATTCAGATTGACAATACTATTGATTATTTGTAGTAACGGACTTGCTTACGCACAAACGTTCAATGAAACGCCTATACTCCCCTTTATGCCACAAAAAGAAATGAAGTTCCCCAAAATCTCCGGACTTCCCGACATAAAGAGTACTCTGTCAGAAACGAATCCGGTTTTCAGCAACAGCCTGCCATTAGCCAAACAATATGAACTAAGAAAAAGATTCTCCTATCTGGATCCTGTCTTCACCAGTTATTTCAATCAAGAGCAACACCGGCTGCTCAATTCCCATTATTTCGGATATGAATTATACGGCTCCAGTTATTCACTCCGGGGAGTAGGAACTCAAAATATGGCAGGTGGCAGATTGGTATATCACCTCAACAAACAACTGACTATTCGGATAGGCGGTAATGCTTATCAATACCGTTCCAACGGGCGGATGTTCAATGACTTCACACTGAATGCGGACCTTACCTACCGCCTCAATAATTGGTTGACCGCTTATGTTTACGGACAATACAGGCTAAACTGCACTCCCAACTCCGGCGTACAAGGTTTCCCATTATCTCCACAATCTCATTACGGCGCTTTGTTCCGTATAAACCTTCTGGAAAAGAAAGAGTATGGCATCGACCTTAATCTCGGCACCGACAGAAGTTACAATGCTGCCACCCGACAATGGGAAAATACTTACAGGGTAGGCCCTGCCATACGGTTAAAATAATCGATCCAATATAAACCTGGCTATGAAGAGAGGGCTGTCCGGTACCGCCAATTTTACCGGATAGCCCATTTTATTACCTATCTGCATATAAACACCTTACATTCACCGGGAGCAAGCTTTACTATCCATCCGGTAGAAGTATCAGGAACAATTCCACCTTCCATGACATTATAAACCTTGTCCAACGACAATCCTTCCACCGTCTTTTCATTCAGCTCCACATCCACCGGGCCGGATATCCAGTTCAGGCAGGCTATCGCTTTACTTCCGTCACTCAACGGCTTTACCCAGATATCATAATGATCGGCACGAATGGCACGTTCCGCCTGAATACCCGACGGATCCTGGTTGATAGCAATCAAATCTTTATTCAGAAGAATCTGCAGCGTACTGTCATTCATCTGCCGTACATCATTGCCACAGAGTAGCGGAGAAGCCATCATGCACCACAAAGCAAAATGTGACTGATACTGCTCGTTCGTACAACCTTCCGATTCATAACCGATGCTCTTACTCTTTCCGTCAATCCCCACAACGAGCATATCCGGATCATTCCATCCGGCAGGCCCCGCATATTCATTAAGCGGAGCATTTATCTCTAAAATATTCAGAACTCCACGAAGGCCTCCTTTCTGATCTGTAGACCGATTCCATAAATCACCGATATCACCGGATACACGCCAAAGATGTCCGCCCACTTTCTTTGCCCATTTCCAGGGTTCACGCTGTCCCCATTCACAAACAGAGAATACCATAGAACGTCCGGTCGCCCGGAGTGCCTTCCCCATTTTTTCATATCTTTCCATCGCCTCTACCCGTCCGGCAGGCGCATTGCAGTAGTCATATTTCAAAAGATCGACACCCCAGGAAGCAAAATCCCGTGCATCCGTTTCTTCATACCCGTAACTGCCACAAACCCCACCACAGGTTTTGTCCGCAGCATCCGAATAAATTCCAAGCTTGAATCCCCGTTCATGCAAATAGTCAGCTACATATCTGATGCCCCTTGGAAACTTTGTTTTATCAACCTGGATATGTCCGTCTGCCCCTCTTTCAGGCAATTGCCAAAAGTCATCAATGTTTATATAGGCATATCCCAAGTCACGCATTCCATTCTCTACCATTGCATCCGCAGTTTGCAACACCAATTCCTCCGTCAGATGACGTCCGAATGTATTCCAGCTGTTCCATCCCATTGGGGGAGTCAACAGTAACTCATCACCTATCTTAATCAATAACTCCCGTGTATCAGATCCGAGAGCATTTTCTGCTTTCAGCACCACTTTATATGTTCCTTTCTCAGCTACTTCCCCTTTGATAATCCCTGTTTTTTTATCCAGCTTCAATCCTTCGGGAAGATTTTCGGCATGCCACTTCATCGGTCGTTCTCCGGAAGTGGGAATATAGAACAGGAAAGGGCTTGCAGGATAGTTTCCTACTACATGAGGAGGGTTAATGCATGGTTTCCCTTCAAAAACAGCAGTTCGTACCTTGCCCGCCTGTACAGTCAGACAAAACAATACCTGACATAAACAAAATAGAAAAATAGCAGAGTATCTGATTTTCATATGCTTAAAAAATATTATCTAAAATTCATTTGAATGTTACTACAACCATTACCGGATTATCCTCTTCATCCACCCGATTCATCAATTCATCCAGTTCTTTTTTTCTTGCCGGCAATAAAGCTTTTGAATAGCGTTTATTTTTGCTCAGATAGCCTATCATACGTGCATTTGCCAATTGATTTCCCAATCCGCTTCCAGGAGGAGTAAAATCAAAGCCTGCTGCCAAGTCATCTTTTATAATCACATTCGAAAAGCTCTTCTTTTGTTTATCATACAACCCCACGAATCCCTCATTTTTAAACACATATAATATAAAAAAATAATGGTCGGTTTCAAAAACCTGTTGTACTGCGATAGACTTAAAACGTTTTGCGGGATCTATCTCATTGGCCGAGACATCCACATCTTTACCCGAACAATCAAGCTTCCAAGCCAAAGTCTTCTTTCGATCGGCATCAATCTTGTAAACCAGATTCTCCAGTGCCGGTTTAAAATAAACACTGCCACCATGAAGATACATTACGTCACGGGTGGACAAGTTAATACCATACTTTTTGCCTGGTTCAATATACCCTTTCCAGCTTTTCAGCTTCTTACCATTCCCGTCAATAAGAAACAGTTGTTGAGGATTATCCTTCTTTATGAAATAGTTATTATCACAATATAAGATGGATTCTCCGCTACTTACAGCTCCGGTACCCATATTCAAATGAGGAGCCGGTATACGACGGATAAATTTGCCATTGAAGTCATAACAGATTAAATCCTGAAAATCCTGAACATACAGCTTTTGGTTATCAGGATCAGTAAAAAACAACAATCCTACCGCATATTCTTCAGGCCCTTGTCCATGCTGACCTATCTTATTCATAAACTTACCATTTTTATCAAATCGATAAAAACTTCTGGTCTGTGCATCACCTGCAATAATAGAATTTCCGGCATAAACAATACTGCACTCATTACCCAACAGACAATTATCAGTTGTCTCTAAAGGGAAATAACGCACATCAGATGCCAGTTCACTCAGCATTACCGTTTTAGGGCTCTGCGTAATGGCTTTCGCCAGATTCAGTGTTATGGCTGCATTTTTCTGGGCAAAAAGCGGAAATGCCAACACATGGGCCAATAAAATACAAAATGTAAACGATTTCATGGGACCTCCTATTTTTTAAATTTATAAAGAATCACTACCGGATTGGCATCATCCACTACATTCAGCGCAGCAGGAGCCTCTTTCAGGTATCCTTTCTCCCGTAAAGAAGAAAGTATATCTGCATTGACCACCTGTGCACGTTCCCCGTCAGCCAGTGCATACTCCGGCCAAAAAGGTATTCCCCCATCTATATCATTATCAATGCCAATTATATTACTACCCGGAATACTATTGCTGCATTCCAAATAATCTTTCGGAATGCGTTGTGATTTCAATTCACCGGTCTTTTTATCAAATCGTTGTATAAACAACACATCTCCTTTATACAAGCGTAAATAAAGATAATGAGAAGATTCAAACAGATCGTAAAGCCCAATGACCTGATCCGTTTCGACTGTCTTATCTCCAAACTTATTAATATTGGCAATGTCCATATAATATTCAACCGGATTTTCTCTCTTCAGCACATAAGCCGGTTCTATTCCATTATTAGAAATCGCAGATACCGTATCATTGCAGGCAGTAAATACCAATACCCTTTCGTCCGAAGGAGAGAAACAGATTTCTTTCATAAAGCAAACATCCCGGGAAAGCCCCGATGGGAAAAGGGCCTTACACTCTTGTAACGAACCATTGGGTTGTTGTAATGCTCCTGCCCATGGCGCCTGCTGAAAAGGTTTTATAACCAATCCTTTCAATGCTCTTTTTCCATCCGGAAAAACATACATCCCGCCTGCTTGTTTCACAGTTGTATCATTTCGTAGAAAAGTTCCGTCATACGAATAAACCAAAGCATCTCCTCCATACTGAAATAAAGACAGTTCCTTATTCCTGTCATCAACCGCCAGATCACTTATCATGCCATACTCTCCCGGACCGTTTCCCTGACAGCCGATCTTGCGTATAAATTTACCTTCCCGATTGAATTGCAGCACCTCTTCAGTCTTTCCATTATACATAAACATGTAATCTGCCGTCACCTGTAGATTCATCAGATTACTTATCAGACATGAATCAGTCGTTTCCAAAGGAACGTATTCTATACTCTCCACATCTTCCTTCATGGAGATCGGAGCCTCTTCTTGCAAAGCAGAGCGGATATTGACAACCGGACATTCGGATAAAGGAGCGACAGGTTTCGGCTGGCAAGCCACCAGCCCGAACAGCCACAAGCTGTTCAACAATAATATTGTGTTTTTCATAATGATTGTCTCTTTAATATTGTTTTTAGGGAAGTGTATATACAAAGATACTTCTTCAATTTGAAAAATCACTTAAAATCAATCTATTTTTATTCCCCATTATAAATCCGACAATCAAATATCATATAAACTTAGTATAGTCAGTCCGGAAAAATTAGTTTTTCAAGCCACCTCAACATCTCCGCCTTACTCCTTCTGCAAGTAGCTAACAATGCTTCTAAATTACGCTTATCCCGTTCACCCATATCAAAACCCGAATTGATGCCCCTCGGATGATGAAGATGATATAACGGTCCTTTTACACGCGCAATGGGCAACTCTAATATTTCCAGGCGTTTTACTCTTTCGGCATCTTCGGGACCCCAACCATAAAACGCTTCATTCTCTCCGCCTGCCCGCAGATAGGCAACCCTGTTCACAAGAAAAGCTCCTCCCACCGAAGGTCTCATCCCTATTGAAGTAGCATCCACCTTTTCCAACACTGATACGTCCTTGCGGATTCTATCACTCATAGCTTCATTCAGAAAGATAAAACGCCCGTCATACGGGAAACACATCACACAGCCCGAACAAATCCTACCGACCGCCTCTCTCAACTGAGCCGGCGGAATAATCACATCCGTATCCCAGATGCCTACAATGGGGTACTTAGCCGATCGCAACAATATATTTAAATAACGTGTCCGGTAGAACACCGGATCATCATCTTTCACAAACCGATAGCGTAACCTCTCACACGTTTCAGACAAATAAAAACGTTGCTCCGTATCCGCCTCAAGAATATCCACAGACACCTCTGTCTGCTGTAGCAGCAAAGAAAGGATAAACCGAAGATTCTCCGCCCTCTCCGGATTATCTACCCGCAAGGGGATGACAATGCTAACCTCTCTTGTCAGATCCATACCGCCTCCCTTCCAGATGTAATCATGCCCTTCTCACAGTACTCCATCAGTTTCTCGACTTTTGCATTGAATACATCCAACCGATGCAACAGGCAAAGAATAAAAAACACCTCTTCGAAAAGTGAACTTTCCCTGACTCCGGGCAATGAGTCTGCTATCCAGTCAATCAGGTAAATTAAATGCTCTTTCATTCGCAGCACCTTGATGTCTTCCTCACCTTTCCTCCGGGACAACCGGTAATACAGATAATAAGCGAGACCACAAATACCTTTCCCGATACCTAAAGTTCCGATCGCCCTACTATTAATCGTGTTAAATACCCTGCAATCGATCTGCCACAGAATCTCGTCGGCATCCCCTTCCACAAAGCCCTCCTGCAACAGATACTCAATTCCGACACCTATTCCACACAAACCGTCACCATAAGTCACCGGAAGTTCCAGAGAACAATTCTCCATCACCTCATCCAGCAACACTTCTGCTTTCTCTTCCCACTCTTCTTCAGCCGTCTGCCGATAAAGACGATAGAATCCGATGATTTTCCCCATTTCTCCCATCATCCCCGGATTTTCTATCCCTCTTACGCTTTCCATATTTTCTTTATTGACGTAATCAATCATTTTATTACACCGACCAGGCAACCACTTCCGGAATTTGCCTTTCCTCTTCCGGGGGAAACGTTCTATAATCTCCATAACAACGGGTCAGATAAGTATCGTATCCTGACGGAACCGGAAACTCCGCTCCTTCAAATCGTGCAGTATCCAGATATTCCACCTCATCCAGCCGCAAATGAATACGGCTCTCACTCAAATTCCGCTCAAAACTGTTCGACAAAGCATTCTCATACTTACCATCCCAATCATAAATGAAAAGATCCAACTGTAATCCACCGAACTGCATCGGCTCGGCCGGAGTCTTTTTATCCGGAACATACCGGCTGTACCGATCTCTCAACCGCGCCTCAACCAACCAGCTCCATGGAGCCATGGCCGGTTCTGTTTCCGGAGTCTGAAAGAAAATATCCTGAGGCAGTTCCGGCACACCTTTCTCCAGAAAGAGTGCATAATCACTCCTTAACATCCCCACATCCGTATCTGTATCCCAAGGAATAAACCCCTGATGCCGGATAGCTCCCAGCAGTGTACCATAATCGAGCCAATAATCAATATCGTGCTTCTTGCAGACAGTATCGAAAGACTGCAATAAATAAAGCATCCTCCGATGTGCCTCCTTTATATCTATATTCATAATTTATATTTTAATATTCCGGCCAAATACCGGTTTTCCTCTTTACTCCTGATAGCAATACGAATATACTGCTTTCCATACATTCCCCTCTTCAGGCTACAGTCTTTTACCAGAATATCATACTCTCTCAGCAAAACTTCCGCAAGCTCTCGGGCGCTGTACTTATGGGTCACTTCACATAAAAAGAAGTTTGCTTGTGAAGGAAATACCGCTAAATAGCCTACCTCCTGGAGTTCTTCAAAAAAGAGCGCTCTTTCCTCTCTAAAGCAGGCACATGCCTGCCGGTAGTCAATTGTATATTTGTCCAGAATCTGTAAATAGTACTCCGCCAAAGAGTTTATATTCCAGACCGGAAGTTTCTGCTGTAATTCATCCATTAATTTATGGTCACCGGAAACAGCAATTCCCAATCGTAATCCGGGAATTCCATGTGACTTAGACAGGCTCTTTATCACCACCAGGTGATTATACTCCTTCAGTATCTTGTCATCAATCAGAGAAGTTTCTTCTCCTCCCTCCGAGAAGTCGATAAAAGACTCATCCACAATCAGCCGTATCGAACGCTCCTGAGTCCATCCCGCTAATGAAATCAAATCCTCGTAAGGGATACTATTTCCGGAGGGGTTATCCGGATTCAGCAACAGTAATGAAGTCACTCCCTTATCCTCAAAAAATGTTTTCAGGTCGCTTACAGTATAGCGATAACCTGGCCCCAACGGCAAGAAAGTCTCTATCCGGTCATCACCTACCAGATATTCTTCAAATGTAGGAAGAATCACCCCCATTCTACCGGAAAGCAACTCCATCAGCTTTCTTATCAACTCTGCCGCCCCATTCCCCACCGCGACAGCCTCCGCAGGAATGCTCCAGTGCTTCGCCACCAATCGCCTGTTTACATAACTCCCCGAAGGGTATTGCCTGAGCAGTTTATCAAAATTAGCTTTCAGTTCTTCCAGCATCCTTTCTGTCGGGAAATGTGGATTCACCAGATAAGCAAAATCAAACAAGAAAGGGAAGCGCCAATACCCTCCATAACGTTTCTGGTAACCGGGCAAAAGCCCTTCTTTCTTACCAAATAGCGTTTCGGCAATATCTAAATCCTGCATGTCGTCTATCTCATACCACTTTTCACCCTCAAGCGGCAAAGCCTTCAGCCCGGCTTTATCCAACAAAGACAAAACGGCCAGTATTTGTTCGTAATATGCACTATTATCAAAACATTTGCAATAGGCTTCCAGAAAAGGTACGTACTTACCTACAGAAAACTCCTTACTAAAACGATAGATATTCACCGTCTTAAAATAAGTAGGAGTTTTTTCGTACGAAAAAGTATGTTTAGATACAAAGTCCACAATAAACTGCTTTTCATCCACAGTCACCATAGTCCCGTCCATCCAACTCTTATAACGGTCTACTACTGCTACATCCGGATACGGTTCTTCGAGCACTCTTTCAAGTATTCTCTTCTCAAAAACAATATCCGATTCTAACAATAAAGTATCATCAGACGCTAAGTGATGCCGTGCCAGAAACAGAGAATAAATATTATTGGTATATGCATAGTAAGGGTTTTCCAGATAATAAATAGGAATTCCGCAATATTCATTTCCCAGATACGCCCGTAGTTTGTCACCTTGAAAACCAATCACAAGCACAATCCTCGATAGTCTTGCGACTGCCAGGTTTGCCAGTAACCGATCTATGATCCGGATACCGTTCACCTCAATCATACATTTAGTGTCGTACCGGGTCAATTCTCCCAGACGCCTACCCATTCCTGCTGCCAATATAATAGCCTGCATATCTGCCCCCTTTTAGCTCCCTAATTCAATATTTATTAATTCAATAGCTGGGAAAACATAGATTATAAAATCAAACTTACGACTTACATAGATCTATTACTCTATGATTACTCAAATTTTACCTTACAAAGATTATATCTGCCAATAACCAACTCATAGTTCGAAATTGAGGGACATAGGCTCTTATTGATACATTGGTTACACGGCTTTTCATTACTACGCACCTTTAACCACGCATTTCCTTCTGTCAATTCTTTATAAACAAGTTCTTTTAGCGATGAATTCTGTATATTTCCAAGTGCCGGATAGTTTACATTCGCATACACCTCGCCCGACGGGAATATAGTCAATTTACCGAAAAAAATATCATTCAATGCCTTATGCCTGAATATTGTTTTCCTATCAATCGGAACGGCAAGTATATCCTGCAAATCAGTGAAAACAAAATCCTGAAAAAAAGATAAGTTATTTCCCGAATAAAAAGGACAGACCTGAATAAGTGCTTCTTCCGGGAAATTCCAGCTATCCAAACATTCCATATCCGAATATTCAGAAACAATTAAATTCCATTTGACAGTATCACATGAATAGCGTCGCATACTTTCAATTATCCGTTCATCTACTTCTGTCAAATGGACCTGTACTTCCAGAATTAAATTCGTTTGCTGCATAAACTCAATGTATTCATCAGACAGAAAACTAAAATCCAAGTAGAGATGCTTTTTAAAAACAGATTCTGCGAAATCCGATAGAAGTTGACGCACATAGCTGTTCTCAAGTGGATCTCCTCCCCCCGACAAATTCACACGCTGAATACCACAGGTATGAAACTGATGCAGCAAACGAGTATAATCAGTCTGATTCAATATCCCCTCACGACAAATTGTACAATGGTTGAACTGCTTACAATAAGAAGTACATGCTGTACAGTTACGGCCACAGGAAGCTGGCAAATAGACCGTTACCTCATGAAGGTTCTGCAAAATTCGCTCTCCTAATGAAGTTTTCTCTTTTTCCTGTTTTATACGGATATCCGTATTTAAAAACAAGTCGGGTTTGAACAAATAAGGCTTAGGCCGTTCCGAATCATATTCCACACAGTCACCTGCAAAAGATTCTCTGACAGTATTTACAAAGTCTTTTACCACCCCGTTTTCTAAGTCCTTTCCAGTAAGCACAGCTCCATAACCATTGCCCGCATTTTCCCATTGCTCTAAGATTTGTTCCACTACAGCATCGTTGGGACAGACCAAATATGCTGAATTAAGTGTGTTGTAAATCACTGTTTTGTGTTCATTGCGGAACATGAAGGTGTAAGGCTCCAAATAAAACCAATAGTTCATAATGTTTGAATAATGTTAGGCAACAATAATAGATGATAGTAGTCTCTCGTAATCACCCGGATTATTTTCTGCATAAGTTAAAAATGCAGAAAAGTTCTCTCGCAATTTAGCATCTGTTTCAATGCCCGGACATATCAACTGTCCATTCTTCTCTTTCAATAAAAAGAGGCACTGTCCGCAGCTTTTCTTCAGATTACAGTGAACGCAACTTTTTATTATCTTCTTATACAAAGAACTATAATACTTAGCAACTGCAGAACAATCTAAGTATAGTTTTCCATCCGACAATCGGGCTATAGCACATTCTTGCCCAATTCTTTCACAAGGCAAAATTTTTCCATTAACCGTCAGAAACAGTTTCCGCTCAAAAGGTCGGCAAGTTCCCGTTGGAACATACTTCCCGTTCCGATCCGAATCAAATAAATCCACATAATCGGAATATCGGTTTCCACCATAATTCATAATCATGAAATGATAAGCAAGCGAAGCATCATCTTCCATCTCAAAATCGTCTTTGATATCAGGGTCATGAGTCAGTGCAGTCTTAAAACTCTCTGTTTTATCATTAAACATCCGAACAAACTCTTCCACTCTTTCTGGTATAATGCCGCTCGTATTCAATTCCGAAACGCGAGGTTTTTTTCCAAATAGTCCGTAGATTGACTTATAACATTCCTCTACTGAATTTCGATCATGCAATACGGCATTGAAACGAACATTTTTCTCAAAAAACTCAGGATAGGTATCTTTCAGCTTCTGTATATTCCCCGCCACACGAGCAAAAGAAGATTTTCCATGTTTATCCACCCGATAGCCAGACTGATATTCATCTCCATCCAAACTGATTAAAAGAGTAAAATCCTTTTCGACCAAATAATCCATACATCGATCTAGCAGCATCGCATTCGTAGTCATATTGTAATCAAACTTCAAATTAGCTATATGCAAACCCTCCACATAAGTAATTGTCTCCCGTATCAATTTCATATTCAGTAGAGGTTCTCCACCATAAAACCCAATAGTAACTGTGTTGTTATGGGATATATTATAATCAGATCGCCATAAATTGGCCAGATAATCTATCAACACTTTGACATTATCAAAAGTCTGATTACGAGTTTCCCGCCGATCATAATTAGAATAAAACTCACCATAACCACAATATTTGCATTTGAGATTACATTTATCCGTAACCTCTATCAACAATTGCCGTAAACAAGCCATGTTTTGTTTGACTAAATCCTCTGTATACTCGATTTGAAAACAAACTTCATCCTTATCAAAAAAATGATGATCCTGAAGAAATTTGAGTTTACGCATATAATAGTCATCCACGTCCGCTACATCATAATCATTCTGGTTCATTACTATTCTCAACTTTTCAGGCACATACAAAAAATAACGCATGGCATCTGAATACATATACCAATGCTTATGTTCGGTTGTAATTGAAGTTTCCATTTTTTCTATTTTAAGGTTGCAATCAATAAAATTGGATTACTATCTTCTGTTACATTTTCCAAAACTTGGATTAGCTCCTTTTTCTTGGATTCATCTATTACAGTAGATGATTTTATTTGGTCTATATCAATCCAATTTTCATTATCACTAGAATCTAATACATCTATCCAGTATTTACCGGAAGAACGGCTGTCAACAGTAAAATCACCTCCACCTAAATCATTATCTAACACAAAATCACGTTTCATTTGGCGCAAAGGAAAGCTGAACCAGGGCACATCACGCTCGGTTATTGCGCTTTGTCGTTTCTGCAATCTAACACTTCCATCTTTTTTATTATAGCAATAGGTATATACCTCCTCGCCTTTACTACCAATCAGATAAACAAAATCCTTAGTCGGGTAATAAGAAAAAATGGAAAAATAATCGAAAGATTTTCTGTCTTTAAACCATAAATGAGTAGCTTCATAATCCCCTTTTTCTTCATCTGTAAAGATTGCATATTGAGGCAAAAGTTGGTTTGTCGCATCA